>VBGT01000010.1:10421-39027 GCA_005889475.1 Chloroflexota bacterium
TGGTTCGAGCTGCACGAGGATCTCATCCTCCTCGTCGGGCGCACGCGCGAGGAGGAGGTCGCGGCGGGCCGGGCGTAGCGGGTCAGCTCTCGGCGGTCACTCGGGTGTAGGCAGCGGCGACGAGCACGACGATCGCCCCGAACAGGATCTGCCGGACCGCCTCGGGCTGGCCGAGGGCCGTGAGCAGCGCCGAGATCACCTGCAGGATCAGGGCGCCGACGAGCGTGCCGCCGTACCCCCCGCGGCCGCCCATGATCGAGGTTCCGCCGATGACCGCCGCGGCGACCGACGGGAGGACGAGCGAGTCCGCGAGGGTCACGCTTGCCACGTTGGTGAGGCCCATCAAGAGGATCCCCGCCAGGGCCGCCATGAGCGCCGAGATCATGTACAGCACGACCAGCACCTGCCACGCGCGGGCGCCCGACAGCCGAGCCGCGATCGGGTTGTCGCCGACGGCGTAGAGCAGCCGGCCGTAGCCGGTCCGCCGAAGGCCGACCAGGATGATCAAGGCGAGTGGCGCGAAGAACACAAGACTGTACGGAAATATGTCGAGGAAACGATCCGAGCCGAGGGTGCGAATCTGTTCCGGGACGCCGGTCGACGAGGTCACGGTCGCGATCTGCCAGGCGTTGGCGAGGCCGAGGACGACCAGGCCCACGCCCAGGGTCATGATCAGCGGGTGGACGCGGAAGACGCCCACCCCGACGCCGTTGAGCAGCCCCGCGGCGAGCGCCGCGGCCAGCGCGATGACGACGCCGAGCTCCCATCCGCCCGGCTGCGCCACGAAGGTCGCAGTAACGAAGCCGGCCATCGACGCGACCGCGCCGACCGAGAGATCGATGCCGCCCGTGAGCATCGTCAGGGTCTGACACCCGGCGAGGATGGCGAGCGGAATTGCGAAGGCGACGATGCCCGACGCCCACGTCGGCCCGACGACTCCCGGGCGCGCGACCTCGTAGAGCAGGACGAGCAGCGCCAGGAGGGCGACGAGCGGGACGACCGGACGGTCGCGGAACAGCCGGTCGACCTGGCGCAGCGTGGAGGCGCGCGGGACCGCGGCGGCCGGTGTCATCGGCGAGCGCGCCGCAGCTGCAGGAGGCTGCCGAACATGACGACCCCGATGAGGATCGCACCCTGGGCGACGATCGCGAGGTTCGTGTCCACATTGAGGAACGTCATGTCGCTCCGGATCAGCTGCAGGATCAGGACCGCGACGATCGGGCCGAGGACGCCGCCGCGGCCGCCCGCGAGGCTGACGCCGCCGAGAACGATCGCCGCGACGCTGGTCAGCGTGTACGGCCCCGGGACCGGGGTTCCGATGCCGGTGCTCGCGGTGAGGCCGAGCCCCGCGAGCGCGGCGAACAGGCCGGTCAACGCGTACGCGGCGATCTTGGTGCGCCCGACGCCCACCCCGCTCCGGAACGCGGCGAGCCGATTGCTGCCGACCGCGTAGATCGACAGGCCGAGCCGTGAGCGGCGGAGCGGGATCCAGACGAGCCCGACCGTCACGATGAGGACGATCGCGGACTTCGGTATCCACTCATTGAGGAACGGCCCGAGGATGATGTCCCGGAGCCACTTGGCCGATCCCCCGCCGGGCGACGCGAGCACGAGGAGGGCGAAGCCGGCCCACACGAACGACATGGCGAGGGTAACGACGATGTCGGGGACGCGGGTGAAGACGATGACGGCGCCGTTGATCGCGCCGAGGATCAGTCCGAGGACGAGGACGGCGAGGACGACCACGACCCCGAACTCCTCCGGTTGGCCCTTCATCTGGACCGCCGCGATCACGCTCGTCAGCGCCATCATCGAGCCGATCGAGAGGTCGATCCCGCCGCCGATCACGCAGATCGCCTGGGCGACCGCGGCGAGCGCGAGCGGCAGCGCCGAGATCGCGAGGGCCTGGGCGCCCGCGACGCCATAGCGTGGCTGGATGACCTTCGTGAAGATCAGCAGGAGCGCCAGGAACGCGAGAAGCGCGAGGGCCCAGCCGTTCCGCCGGACCATCCCGACGACGGCGTCGAGTGGTCGGGCCGCCTCCCCGAGCGCCGTCGCGGCGGCGCTCATCGCGCGGCGCCCTCCTCTCCGACCGGGTCGGCCGGCGCGTCAGCGGCGACGGCTGCCGGCGGCGGGCCCGGTGCGTCACCGCGGGCGAGCGTCGCCTCCACGGCCTTGGCGGCGATGGCCTCAGGAATCTGCGCGCCGGCACGCAGGTTGTATGCGGCGCGGAGGAGCGCGGGCTCGTCGGCGTCCACGGCATCGAGCTCGGCGATGACGCGGCCGCCGAAGATGACGATCGCGCGGTCGCAGGCGAGCTGCACCTCCTTCAGCTCGGACGTGTAGAGCAGCACGGAGGCCCCGGCGGCCGCAAGCTCACGCAGCAGTTGGTAGATCTGGTTCTTCGTGCGGATATCGATACCGCGCGTTGGATCGAAGCACAGCAGCGTGCGAACGCCCCCGGCAACCCACCGAGCGATCGTGACCTTCTGCTGGTTGCCGCCCGACAGGCGTCGGACCTCGTTCCCGGCGCGGGCGTCGATCTGGAGCCTCGTGACGGCGCGGTCGATGCGCTCTCGCTCGCTCGCGCGATCGATCAGCCCCCATCCGGGAAGCCTCGCCGTGTACGGGAGCGCGATGTTCTCGCGGACGGACCGCTGCATCAGCAACGCCTCCGCGCGGTCGGCGGCGATGTAGACGAGGCCGGCTCGAATGGCGTCGGCGGGATGACCGAAGCTCACCGGCCGGCCATCGACGAGGAGCTCGCCCCCACTCGGCCGGACCGCGCCGGCCAGGATGTCGAAGAGCTCGTCCTGGCCCTGGCCTTCCAGCGCCACGACGCCGAGGACCTCTCCGGCTCCCAGCCGGAAGGAAGCGTCGACGAGCTTCGTGCCGTGGCCGAGGCCTCGCGCCTCGAGCCGTGACGGCGCGTCGGTGGGCGCAGCGGAGGCCGCGTCCCTGACCGCTGCGGCGATCCCCTGGACCGGCTGGCCGAGCATCAGCTCCACGATCTGCTCCTCGGAACCCCGCGTCACGTCGACCACGCCGACGGTGGCGCCCTCGCGGAGGACCGTGGCCCGGTCGCAGACAGCCGCGATCTCGATCAGCCGATGGGAGATGAACACGATGCACCGGTCGCCGCCCTTCTGCCGGCCGATGACCTCGAGCACGCGTTCGGTGAGGTTCGCCGGCAGCGCGGCGGTGATCTCGTCGAGCATCAGGACGTCCGGTTCGATCGACAGCGCGCGGGCAAGGTCGATGACGCGCAGCGACGCCAGGGGCAGCTCCCGGGCGTGCCGTGACAGGTCGAGCCGGGCGAGGCCGAGCTCGTTGATCCAGTGGCGGAACCCATCGATCGGGGTGTGCGTCAGCCGCAGGTTCGCCCGGATGTCGAGGTCCGGAATGAGGGCCGGCTCCTGGTACACGGAGACGAGGCCGTTTCGGCGCGCCTCGCCCGGGGAGTGCACCGTTCGCTCGTGGCCACGAATGGCAATTCGGCCGCGGTCCGGGCGCACCGAACCCGTGAGGATCTTGACAAGCGTGCTCTTGCCGGCGCCGTTGGCGCCCATGAGCGCGTGGACCTCGCCCGGCCGAACGGCAAGCGAGGCGGACCGGAGCGCCACCACCGCCCCGAAGCTCTTTGCGACGTCGCTCGCGTCGAGCAGGAGCTCCGGGTCGGCGGTCATGGCGTCCAAGTTGCGAACGGGGTCGCCGGCGGTGCCGGCGACCCCGTTCGCGCGAGGCCTGGTTACTCGCCCGGGCCTTTGCACGCGACGGCCTGCTCGGCCGTGTAGTGCGTCCAGTCGGGGAGCGTCACGGAGAGCGGCCAGATCGGGTTGAGGCCCTGGACGCTCTGCCAAGACTGGAGGGTCTGCTTGCCGGCGTCCGTGACATTGTCGGCCAGGACCGGCTTGAGCAGGAGGGTGTTGGGCCGGGTCGACGCCGGGTCGGAGGTGAGCGTGTCACCGTTGAGCAGCTTCAGCGCCACCGCGACACCGGCACCGCCGACGGCCGCGGTGTTGGTCACCGCAGCACCGACGAGGCCCTGATACTTGGTCGAATCGAGCAGATACGACGCGAAGGCGCCGAGGTCGGCACCGACGATCGGCTTCTGCGTCTTGCTCGCGGCCTTCACCGCGTCGACGACCTGGGAGTCCATGCCCGACGTCCAGACGCCGTCGATCTTGTCCCAGTCACCGCTGTTGATGAAGTCGTTGGCCAGGTTGGTGGCGGTCGTCGGATCCCAGCCCGTGAAGACCCCGTCCTTGCTCGGGAGCACCTTGAAGCCAGGGTGCTCCGACAGCGCCTTCGTGAAGCCCGTGTGGCGGTCGGTGTCGGCCGGGTGGCCGGCAATGCCGCGGGTGTACCAGATCGTGCCGTTCGCGTGGCCGTTGGCCTCGAGGTACTTGAACAGCCAGGTCGCGCCGAGGTAGGCGTAGTCGACCTGGTTGTTGTAGAAGTTCCAGGTGTCCGGGTCGGTGACGTAGGCGTCGACCGCTACGGTCTTGATGCCGGCCGTCTTGGCCTCGGCGAGCGCCGGGTTGAGGGCGTCCGCGCTGCTGGGGTTGAACACGATCGCGTCAACGCCCTGCGAGATCAGGTCGCGCAGGTCGCTGAGCTGGCCCGCCGAGTCGGTGTTATGGGCGATCATCACGACCTTCGACACCTGCCCGGAGGCGAGCGCCTCGGCCTTGGCGGTGCAGTTCTGCTCCTCGCGGAAGCCGTTGCCCGTGCCGCCCGTGTTCGAGAAGCCGATCACGTACTGCTTGGCCGCCTGCGTCGGCGAGGTCGTTCCACCGCCGCCGCTCGTCGCGGCCGGCCCGGCAGAACTGCCGGGAGACGTGCACGCTGCTGCCGCGAGGGCCATCACGGCGGCCATCGTCGCCAGCCGGCGCGCTATTCCAGTGTGCTTCACGGAACCTCCTCCATATTTGTCCGAGCCGCCTCGCTCCGCGGAGTCGCGGCCCGCTCATCCTATCGTCGCATCAGACGGTGCTGGCGCGAACCTCCTTTCGACACGGATCAGTAGCCCTCGACCGAGCCCGCGCTCGCCGGCGTCGGGTGGCGACCCGCTTTGCGGGCGCGGAAGTCCTCGATGATCGTTTCGGTGGCCGTGGCGCCGATGCGCGTGACACCGAGCGCCATGACCTCAAGCAGAGCATCGAGCGTGCGGACGCCACCCGCGGCCTTGATCTGGACGTGCGGCGGCGTGTTGGCGCGCATGAGTCGCAGGTCGTCGTGGGTCGCGCCGCTCGACGCGAACCCCGTGCTCGTCTTCACGAAGTCGCCGCCCGCCGCGGTGGTCAGCCGGCAGGCGCGAACCTTCTCGGCGTCCGTCAGGTAGGCGTTCTCGAAGATGACCTTGACGATCGCCCCGGCCGCGTGACCGACGTCGACGACGGCCCGGATGTCGGCGAGGACGTCATCATCCCGGCCCGACTTCAACGCGCCGATGTCGAGGACCATGTCGAGCTCGGTCGCGCCATCGTCGAGGGCTCGCCGGGCCTCGAGAACCTTGATCTCGGTCAGGTGGTTGCCGTGGGGGAATCCGACGGTCGTCCCGACGGCGACCTCGGTCCCGTCGAGCAGGCGGCGCGCCCGCACGACGTCGACCGGTCGAACGCAGACCGAGGCCACGTCGTACCGGGCCGCCAGACGGCAGCCGTCCTCGACGAATGCGTCGTCAAGCTCCGGCCGCAGCAACGAGTGGTCGATCGTCTTCGAGATGTCGCGCTCGGTGAGCTCGTCGATCGAGAGACCCATGTCCCCCTCGTCCCCGCTAGTGGCAGTACGGGCGCAGCACGTCGCGCGCGATCAGGAACCCCTGCTTGACCTTCTCGTCAGTTCCCTCGAAGCGGCGATCCTCGTGCTCGATGATGCAGTCGCCCTCGTAGCCGGCGCGATACAGCTCGCCGTGGACCACGCTCCAGTCGACGTCCCCGAGGCCGGGGATCCGCGGGACCTGCCAGCCCATGCCCATCGACATGATCCCGCGCTCGTAGAGACCGTCCCGGTCGATCATCAGGTCCTTCGCCTGGTAATGCCGGACATGTGGGCCGAACTCCTTGAGGAACCGCCCGATGTCGATCATCTGGAGGATCAGGTGGCTCGGATCGAAGTTCAGCCCGACGGTGTCGCTCCACTTCTCGAGGATCCGGCGCCACATCCGCGGCGTGGTGGCGATGTTGTGGCCCCCCGGCCACTCGTCATACGAGAACAGCATCGGGCAGTTCTCGAAGGTGAGCTTCCGGCAGTGATCATTTGCGAAGGCGATGATCTCGGGCCAGACACGCTGGGCCTCCTCCAAGTTCTCGTCCTGGTTCCGCGCGCCGTCCGCCCCCATGAACGTGTTGACGAGCGGGATGCCCATCTTCTCCGCGGCGACGATGACCAGCTTGAGGTGCCCGATGACCTCCTCGCGGTGGCCCGGGTCCGGATGGAGGGGGTTGGGGTAGTAGCCGAGCCCCGAGATGGCGAGGCCCTTCGCTGCGATCTCGTCGACGATCTCGCGCGCCTGCGATTGAGACAGGTTGGCGACGTCGATATGGCTGGTCCCGGCATAACGCCGCGTCGGGCCCGAGCTCCGTGGCCAGCAAGCGATCTCGAGGACCTCGAAGCCGGTCGCGGCCGCCCAGTCGGCGACCTCCATGAGCGGCGTCTCCGGGAACGGCGCGGTCAGGAAGCCCAGCTTCATCGCGTGGGCACCGCCTCCGCCCGGGCGGCCGTACCAGCGCCGGCCGGCCGTCGGTCGACCTCGACCCAGCGGCCCGTCCGGGCGCTCTCGAGGACCGCGTCGCCGATGCGCATCTCCTCGTGGCCGTCGGCGAACGTCGCGTACGGCGGTGCCGCCGAAGGTCGGCCGATCAACACGTCGTCGTAGACGGCCGAGAAGGCGGCCGCGAACGTGTCGGCGAAGCCTTCGACGTGGCCGCCCGGCAGCCGCGCTGCCGCACGCCCGGCGGCGTTCATGAGGGCCGGGTTCCGGATGAGGATCTCGTTGGGCGCATCGCGGTGGCCGATCCACAGCTGTTCGGGCGTCTCCGAGTCCCAGCCGAGGGCCGACGTCGAGCCGTCGATCTCGTAGGCCAGGCTGTTCTTCCGACCCGGGCTGAGCTGCGAGACCGCGACACTGCCGCGCGCGCCGCCTTCGAAGCGCAGCAGGATGAGCGCCACGTCCTCGGTATCGATCTCGACGGGGATGGTGTCGGCGGCACGCTCGGTCGAGAACGTGAGGACCGAGCCGGCCGGCTTCCGGCGAACGGGGATGAACGTGGTGAGCTCGGCCAGGAGCGCCTCGACCCGCAGGCCGGTCAGGAACGTCGTCAGGTCCAGCCAGTGCGAGCCGATGTCGCCGACCGCCCGCAGCGCTCCGCCCTCGGCCTTCTCGAGCCGCCAGTTCCAGTCAGTATCGAAGAGCAGCCAGTCCTGGAAATAGCGGCCGGTCACCAGGCGGACGTCGCCGACACCGCCACCGCGGACGAGCGCCGAGACGTGCTGGTTGAGGGGGTAGAACCGGAGGTTGAAGTTGACCGCCGCCACGAGGCCGCTGGCGGTCGCGGCGGCGAGCAGGTCCGCGGATTCCGCGGACGTCATCGTGAGCGGCTTCTCGCAGACCACGTGCCGGCCGGCCGCGAGGATCGCCTTGGCCTGGCGGTGATGGAGCTGATTGGGCGAGGTTACGTGGACGACCCGGACCGCGGGATCGCCGAGCAGGTCGTCGAGGCTGGCGTAGCCGCGCGGCACGTCGAGCGCCGCCGCGCTCTCGGTGCTGCGATCCGCGGTCGATCCGAGGACGCCGGTCACGTGGACGCCGATCCGGCGCAGCGCCTCGACGTGGACGGTCCCGATGAAGCCACTCCCGATGACAGCCGCGCCGATCTCGCTGCGACGAGCCAACCGCTGCTCCTCCACCCGGCCGGGGGCCGGAAACGCCGTGGAGTCTACGCGAATCGACGCGCGCCTCGACCCGGCCGACGTGGCGGCCCCGGCGTGAGCTCAGCCCGGGTTCTTGGACTTGTAGAGTCCCAGCTCGTTGCCCTCGGGATCCGTCACGGCCGCGTACCAGCCGATGCCGATGTCGGTCTTCGGCGTGACGATTGCGCCGCCGTTGGCGGTCACGGCCGCGAGCGTGTCGTCGACGGAGTCGACCGTGATGTAGTTGCGAACGACGTTACCGGCGCTCTGCCCACGAACGCCGATGCCGCCGCCGAGATCGCCCGGTCCCGCCGTGTACAGGCCGTAGTTGTCGTAGCCTTCCATGTCCCGGAACTGCCAGCCGAACACGGACCCGTAGAACGCCTTGGCGCGCTCGAGGTCGTCGGCCGGGAACTCGATGTGGCTGAACTCGCCGTGCTTCGACATGTCGTCCTCCATTCGATGGCGCTTGGGACGCTGATTCGACGAACGACCAACGCCCGAATCGACAGGTCGCGTCAGGTTCCGGAGGCGGGGGCCTCAGCCGCGGCTGCCTCGGATTCGAGCCGCGGGAAGAGGGGCTCGGCCGTCCCGAGGGCGCCCGTCTCTCCGGCGTGGCTGCCCCACTCCAGCTCCCGCAGGAGCGGCGGACCGCCGTTCCCGTCCGCGGCATAGGGATAGGCATACCCGAGCTGAGCGAGCACTCGGGGCGCGATCGAAGGCATGAACGGAGCTCCGGCGAGCCCGATGAGCCGGCATGCCTCGATCAGGTCGCCGAGCACGCCGCGCAGACGCTCGCCTGCTTCCTCATCCCCGGCCTTCCAGGCCTTGGCGATCTCCCAGGGACGCTCCTGGTCGACGTATTGGTTGGCTTCCGAGACGAAGTTGCCGAACACGAGGCCCAGGGCATCGTGGAGCATGCAGTCCTCGATCATGGCCTGATAGAGCTCCGGGAGCTTCCCCCAGGACCATGACAGGCGCCCCTCGGTACGTGGCAAGGGGGCCGGGCGCTCGTCGCCGAGATATCGCCTCGCCATCGACACCGTTCGGTTGACGAGATTCCCGAAGTCGTTGGCCAGGTCCGCGTTGTAGCGCCGGACGAAGCTGTCCCAGGACACGTCGGCGTCCTGGTCGAACGGGAACTCCCGCAGCGTCACGAACCGCGTGCCATCGGCCCCGAAGGCTGCGATCACGTCGAACGGGTCGAAGAAGTTGCCCCGGCTCTTGCTCATCTTCTCGCCGCGGACCGTCATGAAGCCATGGACCCAGACTTTCCGCGGCAGGTCGATGCCTGCGCTCATGAGCATCGCCGGCCAGATGATCGTGTGGAACCGGTTGATGTCCTTGCCGATGACGTGCAGGTCGGCCGGCCACCACTTCGCGAACGCCGTCGGGTCGTCGGGGAAGCCGGCGCCGGTGATGTAGTTGATCAGGGCGTCGAACCAGACGTAGATGACGCCCGCCTCGGGGTCCCACGAGCCGTCCTCGCGCTGCGCCGTCTCGCCGTTCTCGGCGATCGGGAACGGGATGCCCCAGTGAAGGGTCTCGCGGCTGATCGAGATGTCCTCGAGCCCGGCACGGAGGAACGCGAGCATCTCGTTCTTGCGGTACTCCGGCTCGACCCAGTCGGGATGGGCCGCGAAGTGCGCGACGAGGCGGTCGCGGTACGCCGACAGCCGGAAGAACCAGTTGCGCTCGGTGAGCCATTGCAGCTCGATCGTCGGGTGGCTCGGGCAGCGCATGCCGTCGGGCGTCTCGTACAGGTCCGACGGCGCCTTGAAGCCCTCAGCGGGGCAGTACCAGCCTTCGTACGTGCCGAGGTAGACGTCGCCGCTGGCGTAGGCCCGCCTCACCATCTCCTGGCTCGCCCGTTGGTGGTCGGGGTCGGTCGTGCGGATGAACCGATCGGGCGCGATCAGCAGCGCGTCCTCGGCGTCGGTGAACACCTTGACCATCTCGTCGACGAAGTCGCGTGTGTCGCGTCCCAGCTCCTGGGCGCGCTGGGCGATGTTGACGGAGTGCTCGTCGGTGCCGGTCAGGAAGCGGGTCTCGTCGCCCTTCATTCGATGCCAGCGGGCGATCACGTCGGCCCCGATCACCTCGTACAGGGTGTGCAGGCCGGGCTTGTTGTTGGGATAGGCGATGGCGGTGGTCAGGTAGTAACGCGGACGGTCGGGCATTCGGTCCTCGGTCGTGAGGGGTCGACGGGGATCGTTGGTGGGCAGCGCGCCGAGGCGGCGCGCGTCGAGATCGGCGGCCGGTCGCCGCCGGTCCTCGTCAGGCCCGCGCGCGACGCGACCGCCGGGGCATCGCCATCAGGCTCGCGCGGCGGCTCACCAGGCGATCATCGGGAAGCGACGCGGAATGGTCAAGCGGCGCGGACTCGAGAGCTGCGGCGTTTCAGCTCCGGTCGACCCAGGGCGCACGCCACGCGGGCGCGTCGAACGGCGAGGCCCAGTACACCGTCTCGTGATGGACCAGGCCGTCGCGCAGCTCGAGCAGGTCGACCACGAGGTAGACCGCGCTGTCCGGGTACGTGAGCCGCCACTCCGACCACCAGAAATCGCCGCTGCCGGCGACTCGCATCGCGGTGTTCGCGGCGGTGACGACCCACTGGTCCTCGGCGCCGACGATGCGCGTGATCTCGGCCTTCGGCGCCCCGCCCGGATAGTTGGCGATGATCTCCGCGAACGCCTCAGTGCTGTGGACGCGCTCACCCGATTGTGGCCAGACGACGATCCAGTCGGGGTGTCGGAGCGCCGCGAGGCGCTCGATGTCGTGGGCCGCCGACGCCGCCGCGTACTCGCGCACCAGGTCCTCGTTCGTCTGGCGAGTCACCGCGACAGTATGCCCACGCGGCCCGGCTCAGTGGCGAAAGTGACGCCGCGCGGTGATGACCATCGCCCCGCCAGCGCCATCCACCGCGGCGAGCACCTCCGAATCGCGCACCGAGCCGCCGGGCTGGGCGATCGCGGTCACGCCGGCTTCCAGCAGCAGCTGCGGTCCGTCGGCGAAGGGAAAGAACGCGTCCGAGGCTGCCACCGATCCCCGCGCGCCACCCGGCGGATGCAGGCGCTCGGCCTTGGCGACCGCCTGCCGGCAGGCATCGACCCGGCTGACCTGACCCGAGCCCAGCCCGATCAGCTGGCCGTCTCGGACCAGGACGATCGCGTTCGAGACGACGCCGCGGACGAGGCGCCACGCGAGATCGATGTCCGCCGCCTCCCGGGACGTCGGGGCGCGTGAGGTCAGCGTGACCCAGTCGGCCGGATCATCGAGCGCGTCGTCGGGCGCGCCAACGAGGACCGCACCGCCGGCGCTGCGGACTCCACCGAGGAAGTCCACGGTGATCGTGCCGTCGGGGCGCTGTCCCGAAGGGCTCGTCGCGAGCCCTGGGTCCTCGACGAGCCGGAGATTTGGCTTCTCCCCGAGGACCGCCAGCGCGTCCGGGTCGAATGACGGCGCGACCACCACCTCGAGGAAGATCTCGGTCAGCGCACGCGCCACGTCCGCGGTCACAGCCCGGGTGAGGGCGACGACCCCGCCGAACGCCGCCTCGGGGTCGCCCGCGAGCGCCGCCTGCCACGCCTCGAGGAGCGTGGCCCGCTCCGCCGCGCCGCACGGGTTGGTGTGCTTGACGACGACGCAGGCGGGCCCACGTAGCTGCCGCGCGATCGCCGCCGCGGCCGATGCATCGAGGACGTTGTTGTACGACAGGGCCTTGCCCTGCAGCGGCTCCCGCGCCGTCGCGAACAGTCCGTCGCCGGCCCTCGGCGCGCGATCGGTTCGTCGGTAGCGCGCGGCCGGCTGGTGCGGGTTCTCGCCGTAGCGCAGCGTCTCGACCTTCTCGAGCGGCAGCACCAGCACCGGTGGGTAGGGATCAGGAGCGCGCGGCAGGCCGGGCTCCGCCGGCAGGTCGACTCCGGCTTCGTCCATCCGGCACGGGAGCTCGGCGGCGATCCGGGCGTCGTAGGCGGCGGTGTGCCGGAACGCCTCGACCGCGAGCGCCGAGCGCAGGCCGAGCGGGATGCCGCCGGGCTTGTCGAGGGCCGCCAGGACGTCGCCGTACCGGGCCGGGCTCGTGACGATCGCCACCGAGGCGTGATTCTTCGCGGCCGCTCGGACCAGCGACGGCCCGCCGATGTCGATCTCCTCGACGAGCTCGTCGAGGGAGATTCCGGGGCGCTCGGCCGCCGCGGCAAACGGGTACAGGTTGACCACGACCAGGTCGAACGGCGCGATGCCCCGCTCCAGCAGGGCCTCGCGGTGGGCCGGCTGGCGGCGATCGGCGAGGATCCCGGCGTGGATCGCCGGGTGGAGCGTCTTCACCCGACCGTCGAGAACCTCCGCGAAGCCCGTGACCGCGCTCACGTCGGTGACCGGTAGGTCTGCGTCGCGAAGGGCACGCGCCGTGCCGCCGGTCGAGACGAGCTCGAACCCGCGCTCCACCAGGCCCCGACCAAGCTCGGCGAGACCGGCCTTGTCGCTGACCGACAGGAGCGCGCGCCGTGGAGCTGGCAGCGTCGCGTCGGCGCGGGCCGGGTCGAGGCTGGTCCGCCGCCCATCGATCGTGACCGCGCCCGCGACGAGGAGAGCCACGGCGCGCGGGAGCAGCCGGTGCTCGGCCCGCTTGATGCGCTCGTGGAGCGATGCCTCGTCATCGCCGGCCTGGATCGGGACGGCCTCCTGGGCGACGATCGGGCCGCCGTCGAGCGTCTCGTCAACGACGTGGACCGTGCAGCCCGTGACCTTGGCGCCATGCGCCAGCGCGTCGCGCACCGCGTGGCCGCCGGGGAATGCCGGCAGCAGCGAGGGGTGCGTGTTCAGGATCCGCCCGCGGAGCGCCTCGAGGACGCTCGGGCCGACGACGCGCATATACCCGGCGAGGACGACCACGTCGATCGAGGCAGCGGTCAGGGTCGCGGTGAGGGTCTCGTCGGCTGTGGCCCGGACGGTTGGCTGCGGATCAGCGAGGCCCGGCAGCAGGGCGGTTTCGATCCCCTCCTCAGTCGCCCAGTCGAGCGCCGGGCACGCGCGGTCCGCGAAGACGAGGCTGACCTCCGCGCCGAGCTCGCCCCGAGCGGCCGAGGCGGCCAGCGCCTTGAGGTTGCTGCCCGCGCCGGACACCCCGACGGCGATTCGAGCGCTCAGGCCGCCACCCCGAGCGGGCCCTCGGCGTAGCGCCGGCCGAGATCCGCGGCCGGGGCGACCTCACCGGCGAGGATCGCCGAGGGCAGGGCCGCCCGCAGGGTCGCCTCCGCCTCGGGCGCGACCACGACCACGAACCCGAGCCCGCCGTTGAACGTCGCCCGCACCTCTTCGCCCTCGAGACCGCCGAGGGCCGCGACCAGCGCCATCACCGACGGCAACCGCCAGCGATCCGGGTCCAGGCGCGCCCCGAGGTCGGCGGGCAGCGCGCGCGGGACGTTCCCGGGCAGCCCGCCGCCGGTGATGTGGGCCATGCCCCGGATGTCATGCCCAGCCTTGCGCAGGGCGCGCCGCGCTTCGAGCAGGCGCGGCGCATAGATCCGCGTCGGGGCCAGGAGCACGTCCCCGACGGTCTGGAGCGCGTGCTCCGGCTCGGCCGCGAGCGCCGCGTCGCGGCCATGGTCGCCGAGCGTCAATGTGAGCTGCTCCTGGTATGGCCGCTCGAGCGGGATGGCGAACTCGGCGAGCAGCGTCCGGATCAGCGAGTAGCCGTTCGAGTGCAGGCCGGACGAGGGCAGCCCGAAGACCAGGTCGCCGGCGCGCGCCGCCGTGCCATCGAGCAGGTCCGAGCGCTCGACGATGCCCAGGCACGTGCCGGCGAGATCGAACGTGCCCTGCTCCAGCAGGCCCGGATGCTCGGCGGTCTCGCCGCCGACGAGCGCACAGCCGGCGTCGCGACAGCCGGCCGCGACGCCGCCGACCAGGCCGGCAACGGCCTCGGGATCGAGCCGGCCGACGGCGACGTAGTCGAGGAAGGCGAGGGGCTCGGCGCCGCTGCACACGACGTCGTCGGCGCACATCGCGACAAGGTCGACGCCGATCGTGTCCCAGCGCCGGAGCATGCTGGCGATCGCCGTCTTCGTGCCCACGCCGTCGGTCGACGACACGATCACCGGGTTGCGATAGCCGGCCGGGATGGAGATCGCACCGCCGAAGCCGCCGATGCCACCGAGGACCTCCGGCCGGCGGGTCGAGTCGACCGCGCCGCGCATCAGCTCGACCGCGCGCTCACCGGCCGCGACGTCCACGCCGGCGCGCGCGTACGCCCCGCGAGCTCCGGCACCTTCGCGGATCTCAGCCACGTGCCGGCACCGCCTCCTCGAGCATGAACTTCCGGCGCTCGCTGTCGTACGGGACCGGCTCCGGGTAGCGCCCATCGAAGCAGGCAAAGCAGAACCGGTCGTAGGGCAGCTCGAGCGCGGCGAGCACGCCGGCGATCGACAGGTAGCCCAGCGAGTCGGCGCCGATGAACTCGCGGATCTCCTCCACCGAGCTCGTCGCGGCGATGAGCTCGGTCGCGATCTGCGTGTCGATGCCGTAGAAGCACGGGTGGAAGATCGGCGGCGCGCTGATCCGGACGTGGACCTCGGTCGCGCCGGCGCGGCGCAGGAGCGCGACGATCTGCTTGGTCGTCGTGCCGCGCACGATCGAGTCGTCGACGACGGTCAGCCGTTTCCCGCGGACGACCTCGCGCAGCGGGTTGAGCTTCAAGGTCACGCCCCGATGGCGCATGGTCTGCGAGGGCTGGATGAACGTCCGACCGGTGTACCGATTCCGAACGAGGCCCTCGCGGAACGGCAGGCCCGAGGCCTCGGCGTAGCCCGCCGCGGCCGGCCCGCCCGTATCGGGCACCGGCATCACGAGGTCGGCGTCGGCCGGGTGCTCGCCGGCGAGCTGCTCGCCCATCCGGCGCCGCACCTCGTACAGGTTGCGCCCCTCCATGTACGAATCGGGGCGGGCGAAGTAGATCATCTCGAACACGCACAGCGCCGGGTCGGCGGGTGCGAAGCGAACCGATCGCGGCTCGCGGCCGGACTCGAGGATCACCATCTCGCCGGCCTCGACGTCGCGCACGAACTCGGCGCCGAGGATGTCGAGGGCCGTCGTCTCGGAGGTGAGAACCCAGCCGTCCCGCGCGCCGTCGAGCGCCCACGGGGCGGCGTCGCTTGCTCCCGTGGCGACCTCCGGGATCCGACCCAGGACCAGCGGCCGGAAGCCGTGAGGATCGCGGATGCCGATGATCCGGCCGCGATCGAGCACCACGAGCGAGTACGCGCCGCGCACCCGCGGCAGGAGCTGGAGCAGCGCCTGGACCGTGTCCGCCGCCGGCTCGTCGGCGAGGAGCGTCGTCAGCAGCTCGGTGTCGGTCGAGGCCGCGAGTCGGGCGCGGCCGCCCTCGAGCTGGTCGAGCAGCTCGCGGGTGTTGACGAGGTTGCCGTTGTGCCCGATCGCGACGGCACGCCGCGGCCCGAGCCGGAAGGTCGGCTGGGCGTTCTCCCAGATCGTCGAGCCGGTGGTCGAGTAGCGGCAGTGCGCGATTGCCAGGTCGCCTCGGAGCGAGGGCAGGCGCCGCTCGTCGAGGACCTGGGCGACCATCCCGAGGTCCTTGTACAGGAAGATCTCCGCGCCGTCGCTCACGGCGAGGCCGGCCGACTCCTGGCCACGGTGCTGGAGCGCGAACAGCCCGGTCGCGGCGACGGCGGCCGCCTCCGTGCCCGAGCCGGGTGGCAGTGCGACGCCGACGACGCCGCACATCAGCCGACTCCCGACGGGCGGTTCCGGTCCATCAACCGACCGTGTCCCAGCCGAGCGCGCGCGGGAGGCCGTGCTCCCAGGCGCGGGCCAGGTCCGCGAGTGCGACGTCGATCGCGTCGGCGACGCCCGAACCGCGCTCCTCCGCCGCGCCGGTCGCGCCGGCGCCGGCCAGCTCGACGAGCAGCCGCTCGCTCCCGACCGTACCGATGTGCTCGATGGGCAGCCCATGCTGGCGCGCGAGCAGCTCGACCGCCGCTGCATGCCGTGGCTCGGTCGACAGGATGAGGCGGCTCGGGCTCTCGCCGAAGAGGTCGGCCGCGGGCGAGCTCGAGATCGGGAGCCGGACGTTCGCTCCGAGGCCGGACCAGATCGCCGCTTCGGCGAGGGCCACCGCGAACCCGCCGCCCGAGACGTCCTGCGCGGATCGCAGGATGCCGCCCTGCGCCGCCTCGACCACGAATGACTGCAATGAGCGCTCCAGCTCGAGGTCCAGGGCGGGCTGCCCGTCCTCCGGGGCGACGCCGGCGATGCGGGCGTACTCGCTCCCCGCGAGCCCGGGGCCTGCCTCACCGGCAAGCAGGATCGTGTCGCCTGCCGATCGGAACGCGGGGCCAACGGCGCGGGAGACGTCGGAGAGCAGCCCGACCACGCCGATCTGGGGCGTCGGCGCGATCCGGCCGCGAGCCGACTCGTTGTACAGCGACACGTTGCCGCCGGTCACGGGAAGGCCGAGCGCGCGGCACGCGTCGCCCAGGCCACGGACCGCCTCGCTGAGCTGCCAGAAGGCCTCTGGCTTCGTCGGGTCGCCGTAGTTGAGGCAATTGGTCACGCCGAGCGGGCGGGCGCCGGTGACCGCGACGTTGCGCGCGGCTTCAGCCACGCTCATCGCCGCGCCCAGCCACGGATCGGCGGCGCTCACGCCCGCGTTGCCGTCTGTCGCGGCGACGAGCGCCTTCGGAGTGCCCTGGACCCGCAGGACCGCGGCGCCACCGGAGGTCGGACCGGCCACGGTCGATGCCCCCACCGTGGAGTCGTACTGCTCGAACACGGCGCGCCTCGAGGCGAGATTCGGGGAGCCGAGCAGGGCGAGGAGGACGGCGCCGGGGTCCATGCCGCGCTCCGGCAGCTGGTCGCTCGCGACGACGGGCGCGCCGGGGGCGGGTGCGAGCCGACGGCGCTCGGGCGGGGCGGCAAGTCGCTCGTGGACGATCGCGTCCGAGGTGAGGGCAGGGGCAGGCACGCGGGCGAGCTCCCGCGCGCCGTCGCGGGGTCGACCGTCCGTATCGAGGCCGCCCTCGACGATCACGATATCGCGGTCGTCGGTGACCCGTCCGATCACGGCACACGGCAGGCCCCAGCGCGCACAGACCTCGGCGACGTCCGCGAAGCGCGGCGGCCGAACGATCGCGAGCATCCGCTCCTGGCTCTCGCTGATCATCACCTCGAACGGCGCCATGCCGGGCTCGCGCCGGGGCACCGCGTCGAGGTCGACGACGATCCCGGTCCCGGCTCGATCGGCGGTCTCGGACGTGGCACAGGTGATACCCGCCGCGCCGAGGTCCTGCAGCCCCTCGACGAGCCCGCGCTCGATCAGCTCGAGCGACGCCTCGATGAGGAGCTTCTCGGCAAACGGATCCCCCACCTGGACGGACGGTCGCTTCGACGGATCGTCGTCCGCGAACGTCGCGGAGGCGAGCACCGACGCTCCCCCGATGCCGTCGCGGCCGGTGGTGCTGCCGAACAGGACGACGAGGTTGCCGGGCCCGGGAGCCGCGGCGCGGGTGAGGTGGCGCTCTTCGAGCAGCCCGATGGCCATCACGTTGACCAGCGGGTTGTCGGCGTACGACGGGTCGAAGACGAGCTCGCCACCGACCGTTGGCACGCCCACACAGTTGCCGTAGCCGCCGACGCCCCGGACGACGCCATCGACGAGGTGCCGCGTCCGGGGCTCGGCCGGATCGCCGAAGCGCAGCGCGTCGAGCACGGCGATCGGCCGGGCACCCATGGTGAAGATGTCGCGCAGGATCCCGCCGACGCCGGTGGCGGCGCCCTGGTACGGCTCGACCGCTGACGGGTGGTTGTGCGATTCGAGCTTGAACGCGACCGCGAGGCCGTCGCCGATCGAGACGACGCCCGCATTCTCGCCCGGGCCCG
Source organism: Chloroflexota bacterium (assembly GCA_005889475.1). Taxonomy (GTDB): domain Bacteria; phylum Chloroflexota; class Limnocylindria; order Limnocylindrales; family CSP1-4; genus UBA5189. Next base: position 28,233 of record VBGT01000010.1, read on the forward strand.
CGACGACGCCCTCGCCACGGGTCGGCAGCGTCCGCAGGAGCGGCTTTGAGCTCTTGTACGAGCAGTGCTCGCTCCACATCACGCTGAACATCGCGAGCTCGAGGTCGTTCGGGTCCCGGCCGAGGCGGTCGCGAATCGCGACGAGCTCGTCGTCGGTCAGCCCGAGCGTTCGATGGAGTCGCATCACGGTCGCGAGCGACGGCGTGGGCATGCCCGCCGGTCCGGGCGCGGCGTCGCCGGGCTGGGCGGCGTCGCGCTCGGCCACGATCACGATCCGACCGCCACGGGCGCGCGATCCGCCACTTCGCTGACCGGCGCGTGCGCTGCCCTCGATGCGGCCTCCACGAGCGAGCGCAGGATCGGCAGTCCGTCGTCGGAGCCGAGCAGTGCATCGGACGCTCGCTCCGGGTGCGGCATCAGGCCCGCGACGTTGCCGTGCGCGTTGAGCACGCCGGCGATGGCACGGAGGCTCCCGTTCGGGTTCGCCGGATCTCCCTCGGCCCTCGCTCGCGTGCCCCCGGCGTCGACGTACCGGAACAGCACCTGGCCGTCGCGCTCCAGCTCGTCGAGCGTCGCTTCGTCCGCGAAGTAGCAGCCCTCGCCGTGCGCGATCGGCAGGCGCAGCGGTCGTCCGTCGCCGACCAGCGCCGTGAACGGCGTGTCGAGCCGCTCGGCGGCGATGCGCACGTCCCGGCCGAGGAAACGGAGGCCGCGGTTCCGGAGCAGCGCGCCGGGCACGAGTCCCGCCTCGGCCAGCACCTGGAAGCCGTTGCAGATGCCGAGCACGAGGCCGCCGTCGGCAGCGAACGCGGCGACGGCTCGCATCACCGGGCTGAAGCGGGCGATCACGCCGGCGCGCAGGTAGTCGCCGTAGGCGAACCCACCCGGCAGCACCACCGCGGCCACGCCGTCGAGCGATGCCTGCTCGTGCCACAGCGCCACCGCCTCGGCGCCGGCGAGCTCGAGCCCGCGAAGCGTGTCGCGATCGCAGTTCGAGCCGGGGAAGACGACGACGCCGACCCGGACGGTCATCGAGCGACCTCCGCGGGCAGCTCGATGCGCTCGATCTCGAACGCCTCGATCAGCGGGTTCGCGAACAGCTCATGCGCAAGCCGGTCGACGGTCGCGCGCGCCTCGCTCTCGGTCGCGGCCTCGACCGTCAGCTCGACCCGCCGCCCGACCCTGACGCCGGTCACGCCTTCGACGCCCAGGTGGCCGAGGCTGCCCTCGACCGCCCGGCCCTGTGGGTCGAGGATCCCGGGCTTCGGCGCCACGTTCACCGCGAACCGGAACTCGCTCACGGCGTCGCCTCGATCACGTCGTCCTCGAGGTAGCGCCGGAAGCTCGCGCCCGTGATCCGCTCGAATGCCTCGACGTATCGCGCCCGCGTGCCGGCGACCACGTCGTCGGGCAGCTCGGGTCCGGGTGCGGTCTTGTCCCACGGCTGACCCTCGAGCCAGTCGCGCACGAACTGCTTGTCGTAGCTCGCCTGCGGCCCGCCGGGCCGGTAGGCGGCCGCGTCCCAGAACCGCGACGAATCCGGGGTGAGCGCCTCGTCGACCAGCGTCAGCCGCCCGTCCACGATGCCCATCTCGAACTTCGTGTCGGCCAGGAGCACGCCGGCGCGCTCGCAGCGCGCGGCCGCGAACCGGTACAGCGCGAGCGCGGCCTCGCGGGCGTGCGCGGCGAGGCGAAGCGCGCCGTCGCGGCCGAGCGGCTCACCCGCATGCGATTCCACCGGCTCGAGGCGTCGGACCATGTCGGCGAAGTCGATGTTCTGGTCGTGCTCGCCCGCGGGCGCCTTCGTCGCCGGCGTCAGGATCGGCTCGGGCAGGCGCTCGCTCTCGCGCAGGAGCGGCGGCAGAGAGATGCCGCACACGGCACCGGTCGCGAGGTACTCCTTCCAGCCCGAGCCGGCCAGGTAGCCGCGGACCACGATCTCGATGGGCAGAACGTCCGCGGTCCGGCAGACCATGACCCGCCCCCGGAGCCCGGCGGCATCGATCGGCGCCCGACCGTCGACGAGGCGCGCGGCTTCGGTCGCTGACGTGTCGAGGAGGTGGTTGGGGATGATGTCCGCCGTCTCGGCGAACCAGTACCGGGACAACGCGGTCAGCACGCGGCCCTTGTCCGGGATCGGCGTCGGCAGGGCGACGTCGAAGGCACTGACCCGATCGGAGGCGACCATGACCAGGCGCTCCGCGTCGACCATGTACAGGTCGCGCACCTTGCCGGATCGCGTCATCGCCTCAGCGGCGAGCATCGGCGGTCGCCTTTCCGGGAGGGGTCCGTTCGGTCGGGATGAGCGCGTCGAGGCGCGCGATGACCTCGGGGACGTGGGCAAGGTAGCGGGCGTCATCGAAGCACGCGTCCAGATCGGTAAGGCTGAGCGCGCGGGCGACGGCCGGCTCGAGCGCGAGCAGCTCGCGCAGCGGCCGGCGCTGGTCCGCGGCGGCCATCGACGCTCGCTGCACGATGTCGTAGGCCTGCTCCCGTGGGAGGCCGGCGCGCTCGACCAGGGCCACGAGGGCGCGCGACGAAGCGTAGAGCCCGAGCCCCCGATCGATGTTCTCGCGCATCCGCTCCGGCCGGACGAGGAGATCCCGAATGAGCCCCGTCGTCTTCTGGAGCAGGTAGTCGAGCAGGATCGTGGCGTCGGGCAGGATAATCCGCTCGGCAGACGAATGGCTGATGTCGCGCTCGTGCCACAGCGGCTGGTTCTCGAGCGCGGTCGAAGCGTAGCCGCGGAGGACGCGGGCGAGGCCCGCCACGCGCTCCGACAGGATCGGGTTGCGCTTGTGGGGCATCGCCGATGACCCCTTCTGGCCCGCCCTGAACGGCTCCTGGACCTCGCCGATCTCGGTGTGCTGGAGGTTGCGGATCTCGGTCGCGAACCGCTCGAGGCTCCCGCCGAGGATGGCGATGGCGGTGAGCAGCGCGGCGTGGCGGTCGCGCTGCACGATCTGGGTGCTCGCCTCATCGACTCGCACCTCGAGCTCGGTCATGACCTCGGCCTCGATTTGCGGCTCGAGGTGGCTGTACGTGCCGACGGGCCCGGACAGCTTGCCCGTTGCGACCTCGTCGATCGCCTCGGCCAGGCGACGCCGGCCACGGTCGACCTCGAACGCCCAACCGGCGAGCTTCAGCCCGAACGTGGTCGGTTCGGCGTGCACGGAGTGCGTCCGGCCCATCATCACCGTGGCCGCCTCGGCGCGGGCCCGGGAGACCAGCACCTCGAGCAGCCGGTCGGCGTCGCGCAGGAGCAGGTCGCCGGCGGCCCGCAGCTGCAGCGCCAGGCCGGTGTCGACGACGTCGGACGAGGTGAGACCAAGGTGCACGTACCGGCCCTCGGGTCCGATGGACTCGGCGACCTGGGAGACGAACGCGATCACGTCGTGGTCCGTCGTCCGCTCGAGCTCCTCGATCCGCCCGACATCGACCTTCGCTCGAGCCTCGATGGCCGCGAGGGCGTCCTGCGGAACGCGCCCACGGCGAGCCTGCGCGCGGCTGACGGCGAGCTCGACGCGGAGCATGTGCTCGAAGCGCGACTCGTCCGACCAGATCGCGCCCATCTCGGGCAGCGTGTAGCGCCGGATCACCGGCCCGCCCCGATCGCCACGGCGGGCGCAGGCGGGAGCGACGCCGCGATGTCGTGCCGGCGCTGCAGGCCGTCCCACGAGATCAGGTCCGCCGCCCGCTCGGCCACGTCTCGCGCCCGTGCCAGGTCGGCACCTCGTCCGACGACCGTGAGCACCCGCCCGCCGTTCGTGCCGTAGCCACCTCCCGGCCGCCCGATCGAGCCGCCGTGGAAGACCAGCGCACCCTCGGCCTCGGCAGACTCGATGCCCTCGATCGGGAGACCGCGCTTTGGCGTGGCCGGATAGCCATCCGACGCGAGGACGATGCCGACGCTCGCGCCGGGCAGCACCGGGAGGCCGGCCGGCCACGCGCCGACGCTCGCGGCGAGGTCGCGGCGCGCGGCCGCGGCGAGCACCGGCCCGAGCGGGACGGCCAGCCGGGGCAGGAGCACCTGCGCCTCGGGATCGCCGAGCCGGGCGTTGCACTCGAGGAGCACGGGACCGTCGCCCGTGAGGATCAGGCCCGCGTACAGGAAGCCGAGGAAGGGGGTGCCGCGTCGGGCAAGCTCGGCGAGGATCGGCCGATGGACGGTATCGATGACGCCCGCGACCGCATCGTCGGGCAGGTCCGGGAGGGGCGAGTACGCACCCATCCCACCGGTGTTCGGGCCGAGATCGCCGTCGCACAGCCGCTTGTGGTCGCGCGACGCCGGCAGCGCGACCGCCTCGCGCCCGTCGCAGATCGCGATGACACTCGCCTCATGCCCGGCGAGCCGTTCCTCGACGACCAGTGCGGGCCCGGGCCCTCGGCCCGCGAGGTGCGACCGAACGTGATCGAGCGCCAGGCCCGTGTCGTCGTAGACGGTCACGCCCTTGCCCGCGGCGAGCCCATCCTGCTTCAGGACGACGCCTCCACCCTCTGCCCCCAGCTCGGCCACGTAGCCGCGCGCCGCCGCTTCCTCGCCTTCCGAGAACACCCGGGCGCGAGCCATCCGAACACCCGCCGCCTCGGCGACCTCGTGACAGAACGCCTTGGAGGTCTCGAGCCGCGCCGCGGCCTGCGTCGGCCCGAACGTGCGGATGCCAGCGTTTCGCAGCGCATCGACCACCCCAGCCGCGAGCGGCATCTCCGGGCCGACCACGACGAGCTCGGCCGAGATGGCCCGTGCGGCCGCCACGACCGCCTCGGCATCGAGGGGATCGATCGAGGGCAGGCAGCGCACCCGCGGCTCGGTGCCGATCGCCGCCGAACCGGGAGCCACCACGACCTCGTTCATCCCGGGCTCGGCGGCGAGCTTCCAGGCCAGGGCGTGCTCCCTCGCGCCCGAGCCGACGATCAGCGTCCGCGTCGGCGCCGTCACGCCACCCGCACCGGCTGCCTTCGCATCGGGCGCCACGCACGCTCGATGGTCTGGGTCCGTTCCGGCCCCACGGACACGAGCACGATCGGCACGCCCGCAAGCTCCTCGACGGCGCTGACGTAGCGTCGCGCCGCGTCGGGCAGCCCGGCGAGCGAGCGGACGTCGTGGATCGGTTCGGACCAGCCCTCGAACCGCTCGTAGATCGGCGTCGCCCGGCCGAGCACGGCCGCCGACGACGGCCAGCGATCCAGGCGCCGCCCATCGACCTGGTAGGCGACGCAGAGCGGGATCGACTCGAGCCCGGACAGGATGTCGATCTTGTTGAGCATGATGCTGCTCACCGAGTTGACCGCGACCGCAAAGCGCACCGGGACCGCGTCGAACCAGCCGACTCGCCTCGGCCGGCCGGTCGTCGTGCCGACCTCGTTGCCGCGCTCGCGGATCCGGTCGCCGACCTCATCCAGCAGCTCGGTCGGGAACGGCCCCGAGCCGACCCGGGTCGCGTATGCCTTCATGACGCCCATGACCTCGTCGACCTGCAGCGGCCCGATGCCGCCGCCGGTCGTCGCTCCGCCCGCGACCGCGTTGGACGAGGTGACGAACGGGTACGACCCGTGGTCGAGATCGAGGAGCGTGCCCTGCGCCCCTTCCAGGAGCACGTGCTCGCCGCGGGCCAGTGCCGCCTGTACGAGCCATGTGGTGTCGTCGAGATGCTTAGCGAGCCGCTCGCCCCAGCCCGCGGCCGTCTCGACGAGCGCGGAGAGGTCGAACGAGGCGGCGCCCATCGCGCCGAGGAGCAGGTTCTTGTCGGGCAGCAGGCCCTCGAGGCGCGCCCGCAGGACACCGCGATCGAGCAGGTCCTCCATGCGCAGCCCGATGCGCCAGGCCCGTGGTGCCGACCTTCGCCCCGTCGAGCCGCGCCTCGTTGGCCCGGTCCAGGGCCACGTGGTAGGGCATGATCACGTGGGCGCTGCGGCTGACGCGGACCCGCGAGACGTCGATCCCGCGGGCCGCCAGCATGTCCAGCTCGCCGATCAGGGTCTGGGGATTGACGACGACCCCGTTCCCGATGACCGAGGTGATGTGCGGGTAGAGCACGCCCGATGGGACGAGGTGGAGCTTGAGGACCTCGTCGCCCTTGACCACTGTGTGGCCGGCGTTGTCGCCGCCCTGGTAGCGGACAACCATCGAGACCTGCTCGGCCAGGAAGTCGGTGGTCTTGCCCTTGCCCTCGTCGCCCCACTGGAGGCCGACGACGATCGAGGCCGGCATCAGACGCTCGCGCCAACGGAGCCATGAATCGAAAGATCCCGGGCCGATGGCCTCGGGATCTGGTTGCAAATCTCCCGCTGGTCGCCGCCGCGGGAGCGGCGATTGGTCTGCCGGTCGGTCGGCCGCCTCACGGGACGGACGACGCGCCCTGATCGCGCGATCGCAGGACCTCCCCTGTCCGGGTCGCCTCGACGCAACCCGGGAACGGACCGGAGTATACGGCCCGGGCTGGCGTCCCATCCACCCGACCGACCCGCCGTGGGCTTCGGATGCGGCGGATTCCCTATTGCCCCGACACCCCGCCCGGTCGCATACCTCGCATGGCTCCGTCCCGAGGGAGGACATCGACCGGGTCGCGGGGCCGCGTTCAGGGAACGGCGGCGGTCGCCCGCCGTTCTCCGCCATCCCCGCTCCGAACAGCGTCCCCCACGCCTGTTCGGAGCGCCCGCGAAACGCCCGGGCGGCGGCCCTGAAACGAGCGATCGCCCTCCGCTTGCGTCGGAGGGCGACCGATGGAATTCGATGCGCGAGCGATGAGTCCCGTCTGGACGCGTTCCGGCTCGAGGCCGATAAATCATGGTTGCTCGGTTCGTGACCCTCGACCGGGATCTTCCTCGCCGACCCTTCGCCAGCTCCGAAGTCCGTTCGCAGATCCGTGACCGACGCCCCGAGTGGCCCCCGGTACGCCGCGTCCCGACGTGCCCCGAACCTTACGACCCACCTTTCACGACGGAAATGGGCGGGTGGTCCCGTTACGGGACGGTCGAAGGTCGATGGCGTCCGCGCACCGTTCGCAGGACCTCCGTACCGGTCTGCAAGGGCCCTGCAACGAGGGTTGTTGGGCAGTGGCACCGGACTGAGATCTCGAGGCCGGGGCGCGCCTCAGCCGGCCAGGGTCGGGGCGCAGGCGCGAGCGCGGCGCCGGCGAGGCCGCGTCTCGGGTAGGCCTACGATCAGGCAAGGGCGCCGAACATGGCGGGCAGAGGCGTAGACTGAGATCGCGGATCGGCTGGGTGACTCGCCTCGTGCCCCGGCGAGCGGCGCGACGGGCCGACCTCAGTTCTGACTCGCGCAGGCCAGGAACCCCTGCCTACCCGGTCGTCCCATGTTCCTGTCCGCGCGGGAGGGCAACAGCATGGGCCACGTTCGGTTGAGCGAGCACATTAACGCGCCCATTGACCACGTCTGGGACCTCAACGCCTCGTGCGAGCGGCTTCCCGAGTGGAACGTCAACATCGTCGAGGTAAAGGATTGCCAGGGCCGGCTCGATCGCGTCGGGGCACGGGCCACAACCGTCGTGCGGGTCTTCGGTCGGAAGATCGAAGGCTCTCAAGAGACGACGAAGGTTGACAAGCCACATGCCTTTACGCTGAAGCTGATCGGGGCCGGTGGCGCGAAGGCAACGGTGAACGGCACGTATGCCGAGGCGGACGGCGGCACTGATGCCACCATCGACCTCGAATACGACCTGCCGATGGGCCTGTTTGCCGGCGTCGCCGAGAAGCTCCTCGGTGGATCGATCGAGCGAGACCTACGGCACTCGATGGACAACTTCAAGGCACTCTGCGAGTCAGCCGTTCCGGCGCTCGTGTGACTCGCGATGATTTTGACGGCGGCGGGTCGTGAGGCCCGCCGCCACTCATCCCCGATAGTGGTGGACCGGTCTTAGCCAGACGCAAGGCCGTCGCCGCTCACGACCATCTTCGCTACCGCACTGTCAATCTCGTCCCGAGTGGGATGCCAGCGTACCGCCTGCGGTCAGCAAGCCTCGCGGCGGACTCCGCGTGACTAAAGAAACGGCTAGTCCTAGGACGAGAGGTCCTCGAGGTTGACCAGTTCCAGTGTCCACCACCCTCCTGCTTGTGCCCCGTTTGATCGGACGCCAGGTGGGCCGTCAATAAGTGCCACGTGATCCGCGGGTGAGCGTCGGTCGGTAGGGTTCGGCCACCGCCGAAGACGACCCGCCGCACGCAGGGTCGGCCCGTGACCCGTCGGCCGACCGATGAAGGAGCGATGGACCGATGAACAAGGTCCTCCTGGCCGGCCGCCTGACGCGCGATCCCGAGATGCGCGCGCTGGCGTCGGGCAAGCACGTTACGCAGTTCAGCGTGGCAACGACGGAGTACGCCGGGAACGGCAAGGAACGGCCCGAGTACCACAACGTGGTCACCTGGGACCGCCTGGCCGAGGTCTGCGGCCGCTACCTCGGCAAGGGCCAGCAGGTCGCGATCGAGGGCCGCCTCCAGACCCGGACGTGGGACGACGACAAGGGCCTACGCCACTGGAAGACCGAGATAATCGCAGCGTCGGTCGAGATGCTGTCGGGGCGCAAGAAGAAGGACTACGCGGCCGAGTCGGCGGCGGATGGCATCGAAGCGGCGGCCGGCGAGGACGCCGAAGGCGCCGAGGCGCCGACCGTCCCGGCAGACGAGCCAATCGCCGAGGAGCTCGCGGCCTAGAGCGACTCCCCCATCCGCCCGGACGGCCTCGGCCCCTCCCTCTGAGCCGTCCGGGCGGGCCTCTCATCGCGCGCCTCGTCCGTCTTGTAGAGCGCTCGCCTTGAGAGACCGGTCGCCGTCGCGACGCGCCGCGCGGCCTCGGTCCTCGTCAGGCCGCCGGTGACGAGCGCCTCGACCTGCGCACGGCCATCGACGACCGCCTCGCGTGCCTCGTCCCGCGAGAGCTCCACCGTCGTCGCGATCGAAGGCCCGACCACGAGGACGAACTCGCCGCGCTGCGGGATCGTGCCGTGCTCGACCGCCCGGACCAGCTCGTCGAGTGGCCCGCGCACGATCTGCTCGTGCAGCTTGGTGAGCTCGCGGCACACGGCGGCCTGTCGGTCACCGCCACACGCAGCGTTGAGGTCGCGCAACGTGGCCGCGAGCCGGGTCGGCGCCTCGAAGAGGACGGTCCCGCGATCGTCGGCGGCGACGCGCGCGAGCCGATCGCGCCGCTCGCGCCCCGAACGCGGCAGGAAGCCCTCGAAGCTCCAGCGTGGGCCGGCGATCCCGGTCGCGGCCACCGCGGCGAGCACCGCCGAGGCGCCGGGGATCGGCACGACGCGCCCGCCTTCGTTCGCCCACGCGGCGACGATGTCCGCGCCCGGATCGCTGACCGCCGGCGTGCCGGCGTCGGTGACGAGCGCGAGGTCTGAGCCCGCGCGCAGGTGCTCGAGCAGCTCGCCCAGGCGCGCCGGGCCGCTGCGAGCGTGGAAGCTCGTCAGCCTCGTGCCGATCTCGTAGCGAGCGAGGAGGCGCCGCGCGATCCGCGTGTCCTCCACCGCGATGAGTGGCACGGACCGAAGCGAGTCCAGTGCCCGCAGCGTGACGTCGCCGAGGTTGCCGATCGGCGTCGCGACGACGAACAGCGTCCCGCCCGCCGGTGCAGGCGCGGCGTCGTGACCGGAACGAGGATCGGGCGCGGCCCGAGACCGGCGCGCCACCTGAGGTCAGGAGCGCGCGGAGCCCGGGCGCCGCCGCGGGTACAGGTAGTCGACGCCCGCCGTCCGCGGCCCCAGCTTGGCGACGGGCGGCACCTGGCGCTTGAACTCGGACGTCGCCACCAGCCGCTCGACGCGCTCGACCAGCTCGCGGTCGAAGCCCATCTCGACCAGCTCGTCGATGCTCCTTCGGCGGTCGATCCGCCAGTACAGGATCCGGTCGAGCAGCGGATAGCTGAAGGCGCCCTCGTCCTCATCTGTCTGGTCCGGCCAGAGGTCAGCGCTCGGTGCCTTGGCGATCACCTGCGTCGGCACGCCCATCGCGGCGGCCATCTGGCGGACCTGGCTCTTGTACAGGTCGCCGATCGGGTTGAACGCGCAGGCGTTGTCGCCGAACAGCGTCGTGTAGCCGATCAGCGACTCGGTCTTGTTGCTCGTGCCGACGACGAGCCCGCCGAACGTCACGGAGCGGTCATAGATGACCGCCATCCGTGCCCGCGCCATGAAGTTGCCGCGGCGCACGGGCGATGCATCAAGAACGGCCTCGCCACCCGCCCCGGGCTCGCCGTCCCGGCCCAAGTACCCGTCGACCATGGCCGTGATCTCGACCAGCTCGCTGTGGCAGCCGAGGTCGGTCACGATCGCCTCCGCGTCGGCGCGTGATGCCGGCGAGGACGCCCGGTACGGCATGAGCACGCACAGCAGCTTGTCGGCGCCGATCGCCTCCGCGACGAGGTACGCCACGAGGCCCGAGTCGATCCCACCCGAGAGCGCGAGCACGCAGCGCTCGAAGCCCGCCTGGCGCAGCTGGCCGCGAATGAAGCCCGCGATGACCCTGCGGGCGACGTCCGTGTCGATCGCCAGCTCGTCGGGCAGCTCGAACAGCGGCCGACCGGCAGCGTCCACCGGCAGGGGGCGGGCGGCAGTCATGACACGCGGCTCAACGCCGCCGCGAGCGCAGACGGATCGGCTCGTCGGGGGCGCCCTCGGCAGCCGCATCGGCCCGCGGCGGCGGCGCGACATCGAGCCCAGGTTCCGCGCCGGCATCCGCCGTCGAGTCGGTCGCCAGCCCGGCGCGCTCGGCGATGATCCGAGCGAGCTCGCGCGCCTGCAGCTCGAGCCGCTCGTCGCGCAGGAGCGGCAGG
>VBGT01000010.1:39067-48243 GCA_005889475.1 Chloroflexota bacterium
TCGTCGAAGAACGGTGCCGAGAAGATCGCCTCGCCCGACGGCCCGATGACCTCCGAGCCGCCCCAGAACGTGACGGATTCGTCGACCCCGACCCGGTTGACAAAGACCACGAACGACGTCGTCAGCTGGGCATAGGTGCGCATGAGCGTCCGCCACGACGTCGCCGTCCCGAGCCCGACGTCGTTGCGCGCCGCAAGGTCCCGACCCGGCGACGACGAGACGTTGAGCAGGATCTGGGCGCCGTCCAGGGCCAGCAGCTGTGGCGTCTGAAGATGCCAGAAGTCCTCGCAGATGGCGATCCCGACGCCCACGCCGAGCCTGGACGGCACCGCCCGCAGCACGTCGCCGGCGGCGAAGAACCGGCGCTCGTCGAAGAGACCGTAGGTGGGCAGGAACACCTTGCGGTGGACGTGCCGGATCTCGCCGTCCTCCATCAGTGCCGCCGCGATGAACAGGCGATGGTCGCCCGATTCCTCCACGAACGACACGGCCGCCGAGATCCCCCGCGTCGCTGCCGCGAGCCTGACGAGTCGTGGATCGTCGAGGCGCAGCGCCACCTCGGCCGCGAGGTCCTGGAGCTGGTAGCCGGTCAGGCCGAGCTCGGGGAAGACGACCAGGCCGGCGCCGCCGGCACGTGCCTCGTCGAGGAGCTCACGGTGGCGAGCGAGGTTGTCCTCGAGCGCGCCGAGGCGCGGTGCGGTCTGGGCGAGCGCGATCCGGAGCATGGTCGAGACGAGGATACCCCCGTCTCGCGGCTCGAACTCCGGCGCGAACCTGAGCTCGAGCGCAGATCGAACCGGCCGGCGAACCCCGACTGCCGCCTCGAATCCGAGTGACGCCCGGTTCGCTCGGTGCTAGTCTGCCCGCACTCGCGGCCGAGGCTCATCGTCGGCTGCCGAGTACGAGTCGCCCCGCGATCTCCGGGACGCGCGTCCCGAGCGGCGTGGGGCCGCTGTTGGAGGAGAGCCAGCATGACCCGTCCTTCTGGACGACTGCCGCGATTCGCGACGTTGCTCGCGGGGGCGGCGATCGTCGTAGCCGCCTGTACGCCGGCGGCAAGCAACGCACCTTCGACGGGGGCGACGGCAGGGCCGACGACCGCGGCGACGGGTGCGGCGGCGATCAAGTACCCGGCGACCGGTGAAGTCACGTGCCCGAGCGGCGCGACAGCCGGCTCGTACAACGGCACGGAGTACAAGGGCAACCTCAAGTCGATCGAGGCGCCCGACGCGTCGACGGTGATCTTCAACCTGTGCGCCCCGGATGTGGCGTTCCTGCAGAAGATCGCCTTCTCTGTCTTTTACATCAACGACAGCGCCTGGATCGAGAAGCACGCCGCCGACGGCACGATCAAGGACACCATGAACGGCACCGGCCCGTACAAGCTCGACGCTTGGAACAAGGGCACGGAGCTGACCTTCAGCAAGTTCGACAACTACTGGAACAAGGACAAGTACCCGCTCGTGCCGAACGCGGTGCTCCGCTGGTCGAAGGAGGCCGGCGCCCGCCTGCAGGCCCTCCAGGGCGGCCAGGTCACGGGCATCACGCTCGTCGGGCCGAACGACTTCGACACGGTCAAGAACGACCCGAACCTGTTGCTCGCACCGGCCCCCGAGGGCCAGGCGCTCAACACGCTGTATCTCGGCATGAATCACGACGACAAGCCGTGGGACAAGCTCGAGGTGCGCAAGGCGGTCGCGCTCGCGATCGACCGGCAGCGCATCGTTACCAACTTCTACCCCGCCGGGTCCGAAGTCGCCACGCACTTCACGCCGTGTGCGATCAAGTACGCATGCGAGGGCCCTGACTGGCCGTCCAGCGGCACCGCCGCCGACATCCAGAAGGCGAAGGACCTCCTGACGCAGGCCGGCTTCCCGAACGGGTTCAAGACCAAGATCCAGTACCGCAACGTGTTCCGCGGGTACCTGCCACAGCCGCCCGTCGTGGCCCAGGACCTCAAGGAGCAGCTCGCGAAGATCGGCATCGACGCCACGGTCGAAGAGCAGGAATCGGGCACCCTCATCGCCAACGCCAACTCGGGCAAGCTCGATGGCCTGTTCCTCCTCGGCTGGGGTGCCGACTACCCCGAAGTCACCAATTTCATGGACTACCACTTCGGCGGCGGCTGCACGGCAGCGTTCGGCACGTGCTACCCGGACATCGCGACGCCGCTGGGCAAGGGCAACTCGACCACGGATGACGCGGCCCGCAAGGCTGCCTACACCGAGGCGAACACCAAGCTCATCGACGACGTGCCCATGGTGCCGATCGCCCACGGCCAGTACGCCAACGCGTACCTCGCCGGGACGGAAGGTACCCAGGTCTCGGCGATCAGCACCGAGGTCATGTGGGCCATGAAGCCGCCGTCCACTGCGACCGATCCCAACACGGTCGTGCTCATGCAGAACGCGGAGCCGATCGGCGTGTACTGCGCGGACGAGACCGACGGCGAGAGCCTCCGGGCGTGCGAGCAGTCGATGGAGGGCCTCTACGGCTACGCCGTGGGCGGCACCGATGTCGTCCCTGTTCTCGCGACGTCCTGCGATCCGAATACCGCGGGCACGCAGTGGACGTGCAAGCTCCGCCAGGGCGTCACGTTCCACGACGGCTCGACCTTCGACGCCCAGGACGTGGTCCTCTCGTTCGCGGTCCAGTGGGACGCGGCGCACCCGCTCCACAAGGGCGACACCGGTATCTTCGAGTACTGGGGCGGCCTGTGGGGCGGCAACCTCAACCCACCGCCTCCAGCCACCCCGGCGCCCAGCTGACGTCCGTCAGCCACCGAAGGGAGACTCGAAAGGGCGCGGGCCACCGGCCCGCGCCCTTCGCTTTTTCGGCTGATGTGAGGTCAGCGCGATGATCCAGTTCATCGTCCGGCGGCTCATCGCCAGCATCCCGGTGCTGCTGGGCGTCGTGATCATCGTGTTCATCCTGGTCCGCGTCATCCCAGGCGATCCGTGCACTGCAATGCTTGGCGAGAAGGCCAACGCGGAGCGTTGCGCCGAATTCAACGCACGGATCGGCCTGTCCCAGCCGATCCCCGTCCAGCTCGGGATCTACCTGAAGCAGGTCTTCACCCTCGATCTCGGGACATCAACGATGTTCGGGCGGCCCGTGACAGACCTGCTCGCGCAACGCCTGCCGACCACGATCGAGCTCACCTTCTACGCCCTGCTGTTCGCGATCGTCGTCGGGATGTCGCTGGGGATCCTCTCGGCCTCGCGCCGGAACTCGGCTGTGGATGTCGGCTCGATGATGGTTGCCAACCTCGGCGTCTCCATCCCGGTCTTCGTCCTCGGGCTGGTCCTTGCCTACCTGTTCGCGGTGGTCCTCAAGGGCACGCCGATCGCGCTGCCCGGTGTGGCCGCCGGCCGGCTGTCCCCCGGTTTCCGGTTCGAATCGATCGCCGTGGCGTGGGGCATGAAGGATCTCGCCGGGCCGCCGCGCGCCGTGCTCGACTTCATCTCGAACATGTACACGATCAACGGACTGGTGACCCTGCAGTTCGGCCTGCTGTTCGATGCGCTCCGGCACATGATCCTGCCGGCCGTCGCGCTCGGGACGATCCCGATGGCGATCATCGCCCGGATGACGCGTTCGAGCCTGCTCGAGGTCATGGGCCTCGATTACGTCCGAACGGCGCGGGCCAAGGGCCTTCGCGGCCGGGTCGTGCTGTTCCGGCACGGGCTCCGCAACGCCATGCTGCCGGTGGTGACGGTCATCGGGCTGTCGATCGGCGGCCTGCTGAGCGGCGCCGTCCTGACCGAGACGATCTTCGGGCTGAGCGGCGTCGGCCTGACGATCACCCAGGCGATCACCTCGCGGGACTACGCCGTGGTCCAGGGCTTCGCGCTGTTCGTGGCCCTCGTCTACGTGGTGGTCAACCTGCTGACCGACATCAGCTACGGCTACCTCGACCCGCGGGTGCGCCCCTCATGAGCACGGCGGTCGACGCCGCGACCGGAACGCCGCTGCCCGCCGTCGGGGCTGCGGAGCGGCGCACGAGCCGCTCGCTGTGGCGACGCGTCCTCGCCCAGCGCCCGGCGGTCATCGGGCTGTCGATCCTCGGCTTCCTGGTCCTCGTCGCGATCTTCGCCGACGTGCTCGCGGCGTATGACCCCGAGAAGTCGGTGATCGGCACGGAGGCGGCGCAGTTCGCCAAGGCGCGTGCCGCGCCGTGCATCCACGCCCTCGGCTGCCCGGCGGACCGGCCCGAGCACCTCATGGGTCTCGACGGCAACGTGATCGACGAGTTCGCGCGGGTTGTCTTCGGCGCCCGGGTGTCGCTCCTCATCGGCTTCGTGACGGTGGGCGGCGCGATCCTGGTCGGCCTCGTGATCGGCGCGATCGCGGGCTATGCCGGCGGCTGGGTCGACAACGCGCTGATGCGCCTCATGGAGGTGATCCTCGCGTTCCCGGCGCTCCTGCTCTCGATCGTGATCGTGACCATCCTCGGCGCGGGCCTCCTGAACGCCATGATCGCGGTGGCGATCGTGGCGATCCCGATCTACGCACGGGTCATGCGTGCCTCGGTGCTCTCGGTTCGCGAGCAGGACTATGTGACCGCGGCTCGCGCGATGGGTGACTCCCCGATCGGGATCCTCGTCCGGCGCGTCATGCCCAACGCCCTGACGCCGATGATCGTCCAGGGCACGCTTGGGATCGGAACGGCCATCCTGGAGGTCGCAGCGCTGTCGTTCCTGGGGCTCGGCGCCCAGATCCCGACGCCCGAGTGGGGCCAGATGATCGGCCGTGAGTACAACAACATCCAGAACGCCGCTCACCTGATCTTCTTCCCGGGCGTCGCCCTGACCCTGACGGTGCTCGGCTTCAACCTCCTCGGCGACGGCCTCCGCGACGCATTCGACCCTCGTTTGACGCGATGACCGGCGGAGGGGTCGACGCGAGCTCCGCTCGGGGCGCCGCGGTGCCATCCATGGACCAGACGGTCGTCGCGGAGCTCGTTCCCGAGTCGCAGCGGCGGCCCAAGGGCGCGACGGGCGAGCTGCTCCTCGAGGTCGACGACCTGCACACGTCGTTCCGGACCCACGACGGCCTCGTGCGCGCGGTCACCGGCGTCGACTTCAACGTGCGGCGTGGCGAGATCCTCGGCCTCGTGGGAGAGTCCGGATGCGGCAAGAGCGTCACGTCGCTGTCCGTCCTCCGGCTGATCAACCCGCCGGGCAGGATCGACTCGGGTCGGATCACCTTCGACGGGAAGGACCTGCTCAACCTCACCGAGACCGAGATGCGGAACATCCGCGGCAACCGGATCTCGATGATCTTCCAGCAGCCGACCTCGGCGCTGAACCCGGTCATGGACCTCGGCTCGCAGGTCGGCGAAGTGCTCGAGACGCACCGCAACATGAAGCGCAAGGTCGCCCGGGAGCGCGCGCTCGAGCTATTGCGTATGGTCGGCATCGCCGATCCGGAGCGGCGCCTCAAAGCCTACCCGCACGAGACGTCCGGCGGCATGGCGCAGCGGGTCATGATCGCGATGGCCCTCGCCTGCGAGCCCGAGCTGCTCATCGCAGACGAACCGACCACGGCCCTCGATGTCACGATCCAGGCCCAGATCCTCGATCTCATGCGCCGACTCCAGCAGGAGACCGGGACCGCGATCATCCTGATCACCCACGACCTCGGCGTCGTCGCCGAGATGTGCGACCGCGTCGCGGTCATGTACGCGGGCGAGATCGTCGAGCAGACGGATACGGCGACCCTCTTCCGCGATCCCCGCCATCCGTACACCCGCGGCCTCATCAGCTCGATCCCGGTCGTCGGCGAGATTCGGGAGGAGCTCGCCACGATCCCGGGCAATGTCCCGAACCTCGTCGACCTGCCCCCGGCGTGCCGATTCGCGCCGCGCTGTGTGACGCGCGAGGTGGAGTCGGTTGCGAACAGCACGGAGATCCACCCGGTTCTGCTGGAGGCGACGCCGGGCCACGAGGTGCGGTGCTGGCTGTACCACGATCGCGAGGGCCGAATCATCCGGTCCGAGGCGCCACGCTCGTTCCGGCCGGGTGCCAGCGAGATCGCCGGCAGCGAGCCGACCCTCGAGCGCGGCCACACCGCCGAGCTGGGCGGGGGCGGCGACGGGGCGACAACGTGAGCGCGGCCGCGGCCGGGCCGGGGGCAGCGAGCGAAGCACGCGCCGTCGAGAGCCGTGGCGCGTCGGCGGGCAACGCGGCGGTGGGAGCGGCGGGTGCCGGGCCGCCGCTCGTCGCAGTCCGCGGCCTCGTCAAGCACTTCCCGGTGCACGGCGGCGTCCTGCGGCGCACGGTGGCATGGGTCCAGGCTGTCGACCAGGTCGATCTCGAGGTTCGGCGCGGCGAGACCCTCGGGCTCGTCGGGGAGTCGGGCTGCGGCAAGACGACCGTTGGCCGCCTCATCCTGCGCCTGATCGACCCGACTTCCGGCGCGATCTCGTTCGACGGGCAGGACATCACGCACCTCCGCGGCGGGGCACTCAAGCCCTACCGCCGGCGGATGCAGATCATCTTCCAGGACCCGTTCGCCTCGCTCGATCCCCGCCTGCCGATCGCCGACAGCATCGGCGAGGGCCTGCGCATCCATGGCATCGGCAGCCCCGCGCAGCGCCGCGAGAAGGTCCGCCAGATGATGGACCGGGTTGGCCTCGCGCCGTACCAGGCGCGACGCTACCCGCACGAGTTCTCGGGCGGCCAGCGTCAGCGCATCGGCATCGCGCGGGCGCTGGTCCTCGAGCCGGATCTGGTGGTGTGCGACGAGCCCGTGTCTGCGCTCGACGTGTCGATCCAGGCGCAGGTGCTGAACCTCCTGAAGTCGCTCCAGCGCGAGCTCGGCCTCACCTACCTGTTCATCGCCCACAACATGGGCGTGGTCGAGCACATCAGCGACCGCGTCGCGGTCATGTACCTCGGCAAGGTCGCAGAGGTTGCCGACCGCCAGGACCTCTTCCGCGACGCGCAGCACCCGTACACGCAGGCCCTCCTCTCGGCGGTGCCCATCCCAGATCCGGAGCTGCGCAGGAAGCGGGTGATCCTTCGGGGTGACGTGCCGTCGCCGGTGCACCCCCCAAAGGGCTGCCGGTTCAACCCGCGCTGTCAGCTCCGTGCCGAGCTCGGCAATCCCGAGATCTGCGCGGCGCAGGAGCCGGAGCTGCTCCAGATCGGCACCTCGGAGCACGAGGTGGCGTGCCACTTCCGCGGTAACGGCCTCGGCGTGGCCAGCGTGGCGGGCTCTTCGCTCCCGACGAACTGACGCTCGGCAGGCCACGGGAGCGTGGCATGAACACAATGGCTCGCTTGGCCCGTATCGATGGCGGTTTGCGACCCTAGTTGAGCTTCGAGCCCCCGTCGGCCCCGCCGGTCGAGTCGCCGCTGCCCTCGCCGGGCGGGACCTCTTCGATCGACGGGATGAGCGCCTGGTCGATGTCGCCCTCGGGGATCTCGCCGATGATCTCGGCGGTCGACTTGTGGGCGACCCGGAGTGCCGCCTCGGGGGTCCCGTGGCGAATCGGCGTGTCGTCGATGCGCGCGACCCCCACGTCCGACTTGAGGGAGTCCTCGGCATAGTGGCACGCGGCGAGCTGGTCGGGTTGGATCTCGCGGAGCGGCGGGTCGATGGTCCGGCAGTTCTCCGGCTTGCCGAGCCGCTCGTACAGCCAGCAGCGCGTGTGGAAACGGCAGCCCGCGGGCGGGTTGGCCGGGCTCGGCACGTCGCCCGTCAGGATGACCCGGCGGCGCTTGCGCTCCATCTGCGGGTCGGGCACGGGCACGGCCGACAGCAGCGCGCGCGTATACGGATGGCCCGGCCCGGCGTAGATCGTGTCGGGCGGACCGATCTCCACGATCTTGCCCAGGTACATCACCGCGACACGGTCGCTGATGTGCTTCACCACCGACAGGTCGTGCGCGATGAACAGGTACGTGAGGCCGAGCCGATCGCGCAGGTCCGTCAGCAGGTTGAGGACCTGCGCCTGGATCGAGACGTCGAGGGCGGAGATCGGCTCGTCGCAGACGATGAACTCGGGCTCGACCGCCAGGGCCCGGGCGACCCCGATGCGCTGCCGCTGGCCGCCCGAGAACTCGTGCGGGTAGCGGTTCACGTACGTTGGGTCGAGGCCGACCATCTTGAGCAGCTCGGCGACGCGCGCCCGCTTCTCCTCGCCCTTCGCCAGTCGGTGGGTGTCCAGGGGCTCGCTGATGATCGCGCCGACGGTCATGCGCGGGTCGAGCGAGCCGTACGGGTCCTGGAAGATGATCTGCATCCGCCGGCGCAGGCGGCGCAGCGGGCCCGACTTCAGCGTGGTCAGCTCGACGCCGTCGAAGCTCACCTTGCCCGCGGTCGGCTCGCGCAGCCGGATCATCGCCCGGCCCGTGGTGCTCTTGCCGCAGCCCGACTCGCCGACGAGGCCGAGCGTCTCGCCGCGGCGGACCTCGAAGGTGACGTCATCGACCGCCTTCACCGTGCCCTGCACGGTCTTGAAGATCCCGGCCCGGATCGGGAAGTAGACCTTGAGGTTCTCGACCTCGATCAGGTTGCCCCCGTTCCTCCCGTCGGTGGCCGGCGCCCCTCGCTCGGTGGCCGCCGTCATGCGATCCACCCGCCCCGGTCAGTTGCCCAGCACCGCGCCAGGTGGCCGGGCTCGTCGCGCGGCGTCAGCTCCGGCTCGTGATCGCGGCACTCGTCCCGGGCATAGGCGCAGCGTGGGTTGAAGCGGCACGCGTCGGGCACGTTGATCAGCAGCGGCGGCAGGCCCTCGATCGTGCGGAGGCGATCGCCGCGAACGTCGTCGAGTCGTGGCAGCGAGTCGAGCAGGCCCCACGCGTAGGGCATCCGTGGCCGCTCGAAGATGACGTCGACGCTGCCGGTCTCGACGATCCGGCCGGCATACATCACGTTCACCCGATCGCACATCCCGGCGGCGATGCCGAGGTCGTGGGTGATCAGGAGCACGGCGGTCCCGAACTCGTCGGACAGGACCGAGATCAGCTCGAGGATCTGCGCCTGGATGGTGACGTCGAGAGCGGTCGTCGGCTCGTCGGCGAGGATCAGCTTGGGGTCGCACGACAGCGCGATCGCGATCATCACGCGCTGGCGCATGCCCCCCGAGAACTGGTGCGGGTAGTCCGACAGCCGGTCGCGGGCGCGCGGGATGCCGACCTTGCCGAGGAGCTCAACGACGCGGTCGT
>VBGT01000042.1 GCA_005889475.1 Chloroflexota bacterium
GATCGATGTCGATGTTCGAGCCCGGGTCGAATTGCTCGCCGGGGCCGGTTGACCGCCACGCGAACGCGGCGCCGACGACGGCGGACGGCGACGGCGAGACGACCGAGGTCACTTTGTTGGTCAACAGCCCTGAACCGACCGCGACAGCCATCGCGCCGACGGCAAGCAGCCCGATCAGGGCAAGGAGGAGGAGGCCACGCGCCGGCATGCCGACGGCGACCCGGGATCCTGAGATGCGCATTGGAGG
>VBGT01000043.1 GCA_005889475.1 Chloroflexota bacterium
GCGCTCGAGGGATCGAAGGTCGGACGATCGGACGTCGTTCATGCCGAGCGCTCCCGAATTCGACTGATTGGCGCGGGTGCTTCGGCGGCGAGTGCAGCGCGAAGCGCTTCGAGCCCTCGGTGGAGGCGGGACTTGGCGGTCCCGACAGGGATGTCGAGCACGTTGGCGGCGTCCGTGAGCGGAAGGTCGAGGTAGAAGTGCAGGACCATGACGGTCCGCTGGTCGATCGGCAGACGACTGATGACTCGGCTGAGCTGATCGCGCTCCGCGATCGAGGTCGACAGGTCGAGTGACCCGGCTTGTTCGAGGTCGGGCATCACGTGCAGCTCGATCTCGTCCCGCCGCTTCACCTGGCGAGCCCACCGGTAACAGGCACGCACGGTGAGGCGGTAGAGCCAGGCATCCCACGCGTCGGCGTCCCGAAGCGCTCGAACGTGGCGCCAGGCCAGCACGAGCGCCTCCTGGACCGCGTCCTGAGCGCGTTCCGAGTCGCGGAGGATCAGCCTCGCAACGCCATGCAGCCGCGGATACGACGCTCTCACCAGGACGGAGAACGCGTCGTGATCTCCCGCTTGCGCCCGTTCGACGAGCTGTTGCTGCATGTCGCCACCGGTTCGGCGCGGCACATCTGGTCGCGCTCACACAGTACGAGCCCGGCCGCGGCCCGAACGGTTCCCGGCCCGCAGGGCTTTGGTCGGTCGCTCGCCCCAAGCGCGGCCTGTCGATCGCCACAAGCGCGGCACGTCGCTCGGCACTCGCGCAGCCGGCAACCGCGGCATGTCGCTCGGCACTCGCGCAGCCGGGCTCCTGTCCGCCATGGCCGAAAACTCATGCCAATTGCGGCATACGTCCGGTCGCGTTCGGTCGCATAAGCCGCCGGTAATTGGTATCTGCTTTCCTCCGGGTCATGCGCGAACAAGACACTCATGTCGCAATTGGCATGGATTCCCGGGCAGGGGAACCGACCACGAGCGCGGGTGAGCACGAAAACGGCCCGGATCTGGCCCCCGCGGCTCCGGCAGCAGCCGCAGATCCGGCAGCAGCCGCGGGTCCGGCAGCAGCCGCAGATCCGGCAGCAGCCGCGGGTCCGGCAGCAGCCGCGGGTCCGGCAGCAGCCGCGGCGGATAGCCTCGACGAATGGGTCGAGCGCGGCGACATCGTGCTCGCGAGAGCAGAACGCGATCGTGGTGCGGAGTTGACGGTCGATCAGCTGTTTGGCAGAGCCATCCTTCGCCTGCGGCTCTATTTCGGCTGGTCGCAGCGTGAGCTCGGCCGCCGCGCCCGGCTCCACCAGTCGACGATCTCGCGCGTCGAAGCCGGCAAACAGGCCGGCCTCTCGCTCAAGCGCCTGTTCGCCATCTGCAGAGCGCTTCGCGTCGTCGACGTCGATCTCGTGACCCGCAAGCCGTCGGTTCCGCCAACCGACCTCGAAATCATGCTCAGCGGAGATCGCTGGGCTCGAGCGGTCGCAACCGCCGACCGAAAGCTGCTTGCCTCTCGTAATGCAGGTCGCAAACCAGACGAGTAGCTCGGCAGACAGTCCGCGGGTCGCCCGACATGGCACACTGACGCCCGGTGACCGGCGAACCATTTCCCCGTTTCGACCTGTACGGGGAGCTGGAGGTCTCTCCCCTAGCGAGTGTGGGGTCCATCGAGGCCGCCTATCGCTCCCTCGTGAAGCGCCACCATCCCGACGTCGCGGGCTCGCCCGACGACGAGCGGATGAAGCGCCTCAACCTCGCCCGCGAGTGGCTGGTCGACCCGATTCGGCGGAGCCGCTATGACGCGTCCCGAGCTCGGGTCACCGTCTCCGCGATGATGCGCCCGCGCGACGGCGGAACGGTGGCGTTCGGCCCGGAGGGCGAGGCGCCTGCGCCGTCGTTCGGCGCGAATGCAGCCCAGGTGCGGGACTTCCTCGGCGAGCTTCGCGGGCTCGATGCCTATCGAGCGCGACAGGTCTGGGACGGGCGCGCGGTCGCGCACGCCAAGGGGTACACGCTGGCGCAGCGCGCGGCGGTATCGATCGGGCGGGCGAAGCGCCACGACGAATGGTTGTTCGCGCGCGAGGCAGCGTCGGTGATCGCGCGCGGCGAGCTCGGCGATTCGGTTCTCGGCGAGCAGGTCCTCGACGTCGTTGCCGACGCGGCCGGTGCGATCGCGATTCGGGACCTCCTCTCGGCACAGTCGTTCGATGTGCTGCTCCTGCCGTGGAAGTGGCGCGGCGAGCCGATCGCCGGGCGGGTGCCGCCGCCGCCGGTGCCTACTGTCGCGCCCTCCCCCGTGCCCGCCGCTCCCATTCCGGTAGCTCCGACTCCGGTAGCGCCGGTTCCCGCTCCGGTGGCGCCACCTCCCACGCCGGTAGTTCCGCCTGTCACTCCTGTGGCCGCTGCTCCCGCTCCTGTGGTCCCGGCCGCCACTCCGGTAGCGCCGGTTCCCACTCCGGTAGCGCCGGTTCCCGCTCCGGTGGCGCCGCCTCCCATGCCCGGCGCGCCGGTCTCCCCAGCTGTGCCGGTTGCCGCTGCCGCGCAACCCCCGATGCCAGCCGCGACACCGGCCGCCGACACGATGCCCCGAGCAGCTTCCTCGCCGAACCCACATCGCGCTCGCATCGCTGCCTTGTTGCTGACTGCGGATGCGGCGACTGGACCGCGCCAGATTCGGCCTGCTGTGACCGGCTACATCGACGCAAAGACCCTGCCCGCAACCCCAATTCGCCGGCGCCCCGGAACGCCGCTGGTGTGGCCGGCGCTCGCCTCGATCGTCGCGCTGGGCGTCATCTGGGGCCTCGTCGGCCTGATCAAACCACCGTCCGACCAGGCGGTCGCCGGGCTCACCGATGCGCCAGGCACCCTGACGGCGCCGCAAACCCTCGAGCCGCCCCCACCGACCGACTCGATCGTCGGTCCTTCAGAGCCGCCCGTCGCCATCGACCCCGGGTCGTCGGTACCCGGCGGCGGCACCAGTGCGACGACGAATCCGAGGGCCGGGCGAACACCTGCGCCGGGCCCAACGCCGCACACGACGCCCGCGCCCGGACCTATATCGACCCCTGGACCCACCTCGGGGCCAACCCCATCGTCGACCCCGACATCAACGCCGGCTTCTACCTCCGCGCTGTGTACTGTCCCGAACTTCGTCGGATTGGACACTCATGGCGCGCGGCCCCTCTGGCGCGGGGCCGGATTCACTGGCTCGGTCACGTTCTCCCCGTCTGTGCCGCCCCCTTACATCATCCAGTGGCAAAGCCTCACCGCCAATGCTTCGGTCGCTTGCTCGAGCGCGATTACCGTCGCGGAGGCAATCCCCTAACCAGTCCCCTGAGCAACGTTGCGCGAAGCTCCCGCCCTGGAGGTCGCTCATGCAGCCGAACGCCGATCCGATCGTGCTTCGACCAGGCGAGGGTCAAAAGATCGACCTGGGCAACTTCGAGATGTCGGTGCTGGTGACCGGCTCGGAGACCGGGGGCGTGTTCTCGCTGCTCGAGGCGGCGGAGCCACCGAATTTCGGCCCGCCGCTGCACATCCACCACGACTGCGCGGAGGCGTTCTACGTCCTCGAGGGCGAGTACCAGATCTTCATCGAAGGCGCCGCCCATCGATGCCCCGCGGGCTCGTTCATCCTCATCCCGAGCGGCCTGCGACACGGCTTCCGGGTCGGCGCCATGCCGAGTCGCAAGCTCAATCTGTACGCGCCGGCCGAGATGATCGGCTACTTCCGCGACTTGTCGAAGGCGATCAAGGGTGGTGACGCCGACCCCGACCGACTGACCGACATCGCGCGTCGCCACGGCATGGAGGTCGTCGGGCCGGTCCCGGAGGGCTACCTCTAGGGCGCGCTTATCCAACCCGTCGGTAGGTGCTCTCCGAGCGACGCGCGACCCGTAGGACGACAACGACCCGGCGCCGGTCGTCGACCGTGTAGACGACCCGAAGATCACCCACTCGGAGTCGCCAGAACTGGCTGCCGGCGAGCTTTATCGCGCCCGGAGGTCGAGGGTCGAGAGCCAGCGCGAGGATCGGAGCGCGCAGCGCGGCCGCGACACCGGGCGGGAGCCGGCGAAGCTGGCGCTGGGCGGCCGGCGCCAGTTCGACCCGGAAGCGCCGGCTCACCCGCGCTTGGTGCCGTAGGTCGCCTTCGTCTCCGCGGCGAGCTTGCCGAACCACGCATCGGCCGACTCCCCACCGTCTCGCTGGTACTCGGCCAGGGCCGCCGCAGCCGTATCGCGATCCTCCGCTTCCTCGGTGCGGGCCTGCCAGGCCTCGAGCGCCTCCTCGACGACCTCTCGCACGGAACGGTCCGCCCGAGCCGCTTCGACACGCACGGCCCGATAAAGATCCGCATCGAGATCGAACGTCGCCTTCATGTAGCCCAGTATGCTGGGTTGCTGGGTTGCTGGCAAGAGGCGCGAAATTTGCGACCGCTATGATCGAGGCGTGGCAGACCTGCTCGATGACGCCGCAATCGACGCGGCCCTTCAAGGCCTCCCAGATTGGGCTCGCGACGGTGAGACGCTGGTCCGTACGTACCAGCGCCGCGACTGGCTCGACGCGATCGCGCTGCTCGATGCCGTCGCGCCCGAAGCGGAGCGTCGGAATCACCACCCCGACGTGAGCATCACCGGCTATCGCAACATCACGTTTCGGCTGACCACGCACTCGAAGGGCGGCATCACCAACCGCGACGTCGACCTGGCGACCTGGATCGAGGAGCTCGCCGCGCGGGAAACCTGATCGGCCTGTGTGAAATCGAGTTGTATCCGGGTGGTGCGCGGTGGCACAGTAGGCGACGGTGGCCCGCCAATCGATCCCCCGCTTCGATCTGTACGCGGAGCTCGGGGTCGAGCCATCGGCGGATGACGGGGCGATCGAGGCGGCATACCACGCCCAGATCGACCACCACCTTCCCAATGTCGATGCGTCCGCGACGCGAAGGCGGGTCGCTCGCCTCAACCAGGCGCGGGACTGGCTGAGCGATTCGGAGCTCCGCAGCCGGTACGACGCGTCGCAAGCTCGAGCCGCGGCTCGATCGACTGCAGGGGCGCCCGCGGGTCGCCGATCACCAGGCCCGAAGGCAGGAACCAGGCCTCGCAAGCCGGCACCTCGCCGGGCGAAGGCTCCGGCGGCCGGGACCGGCGCAGCGGCGGCGGCCGGGACCGTTGGAGCTGCGGCGGCTGCGACCGGCTTGACGGCCAGCGAGGCGGCCGAAGCGGAGGCGAGAGCGGCCGCGGAGGCTCAGGCGGCAGCGGCTGCCCCACCTATCACCCCGGCGCCCGCCCCGGCCGACTTCTCGTGGCCGGCAGCGGACTTCGTGCGGGCGGCGACCGGGGTCGATCCTCCGCCACCACGCAGGTCGTCGCGTCGCGTGCTCAGGGGCGTCGCCGGGCTCGCGGCGCTCGTCGCGGTCCTCGCCCTGATCGTCCTCGCACTCACGATGCGCCCCACAACGCCCGTCGCAGTCGCCAGCCCGACCGCGCCCGCGGCCACGCCAACCGCGATCCCGGAGACCCCGAGCCCGCAACCCGAGCCGACGGTCGCCGTCACGCCGCTCCCGACCGAGGTCGTGGTCCCGCCCGCGGCGTTGCAGCAGGCGGCATGGAACACGATCCAGGCGCTTGCCGCAGCGGCGGCAGCGGGTGACGTCCCAACCGCCCAGACGATGCTCGGCGACACCGCGCCGGGCCTACGGGCATCGGGCCTGAAGCGGGCGGTATTCCCGACGATCGACCAGGGCGACATCTCCACCCAGCGTGAGGGTGAGGTGTACGTCGCCCTCGCCGGTGACGACCGCCTGACCTCGCCCGACGGCGTCACCTGGACGTTCGACTACGCCGACCGACCGCTCCGCGCGTATGCCTGGCCCGCCGGCATCCCCGCCCGCGACCTCTTCTGGATCGAGCGCGACGGGAAGCACCACCTCTACCTACGGGTGGCCGTGGCGACGGTCTCCAAGTCGGGCGTGACCGTGGAATTCACCTGGCACTACGCAGCGGACCGCCCAGACGACGCCACCTACTTCCGGCGCGCCACGCTCCTGATCAGCTCGGTGGCCCTCGACGACACGCCGATCACCGTGACGGCTGCCTCGATGCCGATGCGCGGCGTCACAACGCTCACGGCCACCGCCACGTTCACCGGCGTCCCGACTGTGCCGGACCTTCTCACGATTGGCGTCACCGTCAGCAATCCGCGTACCGCCGGCGGCGCGGCTCGCGCAATCGATGTCGTTTTCAAGCTCGAGGGCCGCTAAGGCGACCCCCGAGGTCGAACGTTCTCCTACGCCGCGTCGTCGAGCGGCGTGCGGATGTCGAGTCCGAGCTGGTGCGCCAGCGCTGCGCGGACCTGGCCGCGGATGAGCGGATCGCTCAGGCGCTGGGGCTCGCCACCGATCTCGAACGAGGTGACGCGCTCGAGATCGACCGTTCGGAGCTGATGGCACAGGATCACGGCGTCCTCGGTCTGCCCCGCATGGCCCCGCGGGAGCGCAACTTCACCGGGGTATCGCGGCGGGCGCGCGGAGATCGGGCAAATCGTGGCCAGGCCGGAACGATGGAACGCCTCGTACGAGACGACCAGCACGCGACGCCGCCCGGGCTGCTCGTGGCCGACGGCGGGGTCTAGGCTGGCGATCACGATCGACCAGCGCAGAGGACCGGTCACTCAGGCCACGACTCCGCGTAGCGAAGATCGCTCGCGACGTCGCGCACCTCCCGCTGGAGATCCGGGTCCTCGGCCGCGGCTGCCCAGCGCTCGGCCTCCGCCCGCTCACGGGCCTCGAGGTACAGGCGCTCGACCGCCAGGTCCACGACGCCGTCCTGGGTCGGCGACGCGGCTCGCGAACGCGTCGCACGGTCGGCTCGGCCAGGTTGTAGGTCCGCTTGGTTCTCTTCGATCGACTCGGCATGGACCCATGATCGACGTGTCGATCACGGGTGTCAATCCAGTCAATGCCTAGGCGTACTGCCGCCGGGTCAGGACGGGCTCGGGGCGGGGGCCTCGAGATAGGCGCGGTTCGCGATCTCGACGAACAACGTCGAGTGGTCGTCCGGCGGCGCCGTGTACGTGGCGACCGTGAGGTCGCCAATGGTCGTCGTCATGTACGAATCGCCGAGGTGGCTCGCGAGCCACGGCAGCACCGACTCGCCCTGGGTCTCGCCGAGCATCGCGCCGAGGAACGCCGCCAGCGGCTCGAGCGCGACGGCGGGGTCCAGGACCGTCTCGGAGTTGGTGCCGGCGACGCTGGCGTATGCGTCGGCCACGTCATCGGCCGAATTCGTGACGACGCCCACGACTCGAGTCCGCCCGGCCGCGTCGACCAGCTGGCACGATCGATACGAATACCCGACGGCCTTCGTGCTGGGCTGGACCGCCGAACAGGCGTACCCCAGGGTCTCGTAGTAGCCGATGATCGACTCGGCGTCGAAGGCGAAGCCGGTGCTGGGCTCGGGCGCGAGTGACGTACCCGGGGAAGCCGCGGCGGTCGACGTCGCCGCGGTCGCGGTGGGCGAAATCGGGCCCGCCGCCGTGCCGGTCGGCGTGCCGGTCTGTGTCGGACCGCACGAGACCACCAGGGCTGCAGCGAGCGCGACGGCGAGATGGCGGGCGGCGCGCATCGTCGCCATCTTGGCGCACGCGAGCCACGTACGCGCCGGTCCCTGGTGCCACTCGCCACCGGGAACGCCGCAGTTGCGAAATCGAATCCTTGCGGCCCCGAACGAAGTGCGCGATCGTTCGTTCCCACGATTGGGGCAATGACCCACGCACGCCCAAGATCGAGGTAGCTGATGCGACGAGTTCTCATGACGACCGGGGCCGCGGTGACCGTGATCGCGCTGTCCGCGTCGGTCGTTCTGGCAGGTGGCGGCGTTTCGGCCACCGCCAAGGGCCACGGCCAGGCCGTCAAAGCGGTGGCGCAAGCCGCCGGCTACGTGAGCGGCAAGGCACGTGGCGAGGCCGTATCGGCACTCGCCAAGCAGCACGGGGCACTCGTCTCCGCAGCCGCGAGGGTGCAGGGTGCGGCCAACGCTGCCGCGGGCAAGGCCAAGGGCCAGGAGCACGCGGCGGCCGGCCAGGCGAATGGCGCCGAAGCGTCCGAACCGGGCCGCCTCAAGGCAGAGAACGCCCACGGCTGACACACCAACCGCGCGACTCGACGGAGACCTCCCACCCGGGAGGTCTCTTCATGTCTGCACGAGTGGCGGATAATCGGGAGCGTCGCGAACAGCGATCGCACCAGCCGGTGAGCGTCCGCACATGATCGAGACACTCCAAGGCGGCAGGGACGCCTTTACGCGCCACGCGTGGGCTGAGGCGGTGGAGGCCTTCACCGCTGCCGATCGGGACACGGGCCTATCGCCCGAAGACCTCGAGCTGCTGGGCTCGGCGGCGTGGTGGTCCGGCCATCCAGACGAGTCGAACGAGGCCCTCGAGCGCGCGTTCGCCGCTCACGACGAAGCCGGGCACCGCCCCGAGGCGGCACGGGTCGCCATGAACCTCGCTTACCAGGCGTTTCGGGGGCTCGCCGTCTCGGTCGGCGGCGGGTGGCTGGCACGGGCCGAGCGACTCCTCGCCGACCATCCGGAGTCCCCCGCCCACGCCGGGCTCGCCGTGTTCCAAGCGGCGGCCAGCATGATGGGGGGGCGCTGGGAGGAGGGCATCGCACTCGCCGACCAGGCCATGGACACCGCCCGCCGTGTCGCCTTCCCCGACGTCCTGTATGCGGCGATGAGCTTCAAGGGCATGGCCGAGGTCTTCATCGGCAAAGTGAAGGAGGGCCTCGCCGACCTCGACGAGGCGGCCGCCGCAGCCTCCTCGGGTGAGCTCGAGCTGCGGACCGCGAGCGACATCTACTGCACTGTGCTGGCGGCCTGCCGCAATGTCGGCGACCTCGAGCGGGCCGGCCAGTGGGCGGCCGAGGGCGAGCGCTGGATGCGGCGCAACGGCGCCGCCGGCTATCCGGGCATCTGCCGCGTGCATCGCGCCGAGCTCAAGATGCTCCACGGCCACTGGTCGGAGGCGGAACAGGAGACGCGCCAGGCCTGCGAGGAGCTCCGGCGCTTCCGGCTCATGGACGCGCTCGGCTTCGCCGAGTACCAGATCGGCGAGATTCGCCTCCGGATGGGCGACCTGGACGGGGCGGCCGAGGCCTTCGACCGGGCGTACGAGAACGGGCACGACGCCCAGCCGGGGCTCGCGCTCCTCCAGCTCGAGCGGGGCGAGGTGGCGGACGCGCGGCGGTCGATCGACCGGGCCCTCGCCGCGGCAGCGGGCGTCGGCGGCGTCGCCGACCAGACAACCCGCGGCCGCCTCCTGCCGGCCCAGGTCGACATCGCGCTCGCCGCTGGCGACCTCGAGACGGCCCGGAAGGCGGTCGAGGAGCTCGAGGCGATCGCGGCAGACTTCGACCGGCCGCTGTTCCACGCGGGCGCGCTCACCGCCCGCGGTGAGCTCCTCCTCGGCGAGGACAAGGCGTCGGAGGCGTCACCAGTGCTGAGCCAGTCGTGGCGGCTGTGGCAGACGAGCGACCTGCCATACGAGAGCGCGCGAGCGCGGCTGCGCTACGCCGAGGCCGTTGCGGCCGAGGGCGACGCGGCGACGGCGCGCCGGGACGTGCTCGCCGCCCGCGCGACGTTCGAGCGGCTCGGCGCGACGCTCGACCTACAGCGAGTCGACAAGCTCCTCGGCGAGGGAGCCGGAACGGGAGGCCCGGCGCGCGAGTCCGACCGCGTCACGCGAACGTTCATGTTCACCGACATCGTGACCTCCACGGACCTGGTCGGCGTGATCGGCGATGAGGCGTGGGCGGAGGTCCTGCGCTGGCACGACCGCGAGCTGCGCGTCGCCATTGCCGAGCACCGCGGCGACGAGGTCGACCACACCGGCGACGGCTTCTTCGTCGCGTTCGAGCGGCCCGCCGACGCGATCGAGGGCGCGGTCGACATCCAGCGCCGGCTGGTGCGCCACCGTCGCGAGCACGGCTTCGCCCCGTCGATTCGAATCGGTCTGCACGCCGCCGAGGCGACGCGGAAAGGCCGCAACTTCACCGGGCAGGGCGTCCATGTCGCCGCGCGCATCGGTGCGGCAGCGGGCAAGGACGAGATCCTCGTCTCGGCCGCCACCGCCGCGGCAGCCGGTCGCATCCGGTTCGGCCTGGCCGCGCCGCGTCCGGTCACGCTGAAGGGCGTCAAGGAGCCGATCGAGGTGCAGTCAGTCGACTGGCGCTAGCTCACAGAATCTCGACGCGAACCCCGACCTCGGGCCAGCGGCGGTCTGTCGTCAGCACCCGCTCGGCTCGAATTTCGATCGCCGTCGCGACGACCAAGGCATCGGGCAGTGGCAGTCGGCGGCCGTGCTGCGCCCGGAGGCGAGCGGCATGACGACCGATCACCGGGGTGGCTGCCTCGACTCGCGCGGGCAGCGCGGCGAGGAATGACTCGACAGTTGTGACCGCCGCCTCCCCCTTCCGAAACGCGCCGACGAGCGTTTCGGCATAGGCCGAGACCGGCACGGCGAACGTGTCGAGCGCCTCGAGCCGACTCGCCAGTCCGGCTCGCGCTGCCGTGTGGTGCGCGTCCTCGCTGTCGAGGACGGCGATCACGATCGAGGCGGCGAGGACCGTCAGCCCCATTCGCGACGGAGGTCATCGAGATAACCCGGCGGATACACGCCGCGCAGGCTTCCCGCGAACGTTGCGAGCACGTCGGGTACGCGGATCAGCGCGACCTCACCGGGTCCGAGGGCATCAATCCGGACGATGTCGCCGGGCTTCAGGCCGGCCGATCGGAGCACGTCGACCGGCAGTGTCACCTGGTTCTTGGAGCTGATCCGGCTACGGCCGGGCCGCCGTGCTCTTGGTTCCTTTACTTTCCGAGCCATGAGTAAAGAATACGCATGCGCCGATGAGCGGGCAAGGTCCATCCACGAAGTCTGCGCGGATCGGCTCACCCGGCGGTTATGGAACGAATGGGGCTCGCGCTGACCCGTACCGGCTGA
>VBGT01000051.1 GCA_005889475.1 Chloroflexota bacterium
CCAAGTACGTGCCCTCGACCACGCTCAAGGACCCGGCGTGGCAGAACACCCACGTCATCTCCGGCGACGTCGAGGAGGCGGTGCGCGAGCTGAAGGCGAAGCCCGGGCGCGAGCTCCAGGTCCATGGCAGCGGCGTCCTGCTCCGGTGGCTGCTCGACCGCGACCTCGTCGACGAACTCAACCTGCGCATCTACCCCGTCGTGGTCGGCGACGGCCTGCGGTTGTTCCCGGAGCACGGGCAGACGCACGACCTGGAATTGGTCGAATCGCGATCGACGCCGTCCGGCGTGATGCTTCAGACGTACCGACCGGCCGGGCGGGCGACCTTCGGGCCCGCCGGCTGAGGGCGCAGCGCCTCCTACGCGACTGCCGTCTTCGCGGCGGCGGACTGGCGGAGCCATTCGTCGAGCCGGATCTCCCCCAGGCTCGCCCCATCCCCCGGCACGAGCGTGCGTTCGCTCACGCCAATGCCGAAGTAGCCGGCGTTGGGATCGGTCACCACGTCGCGCGGGTCGTTCCCGGCAGCGAGCACCCTTCGGATGACCTCGTCGAACCGGAGCTGCTCCGGCCCGCCCGTCTCGACGATGCCGTTCACGGGCTCCCCCACGGCGACCCGGCTCACCGCGTTCGCCACGTCATCTGACGCTATGGGCTGGAAAAGCACCGATGGCAGGCGCACCGTCCCGCTTTCGGTCGCGTCGTCGGCGATGCTCTTGATGAACTCGAAGAACTGCGTCGCGTGGACGATCGAGTACGGGATCGACGACGCCTGGATCATCGCCTCCTGGGCCAGCTTCGCCCGGAAGTAGCCGGCGGTGGTCGTCGCGGGATCACCGCCCTCGGACAGGGCTTTGGTGCCGACGACCGACAGGGCAACGTGGTGCCCGACACTCGCGCCTGCGTCCGCCGCCAGGAGGTTGCGGGTCGATGTCTGGAAGAACTCGAGGGCCGTCGCGTACTCGAAGTTGGGCGAGTTCGACACGTCGACCACGACCGATGCGCCGTCGAGCGCCGCGGCGAGCCCTTCGCCGGTGATCGTGTTGATTCCGAGTCGAGGCGAGGCCGGAATGGCCTCGTGGCCGAGCTCGGTGAGCTTGGCGACGACCTTCGAGCCGATGAGCCCGGTGCCGCCGATGACGACGATCTTCACGACGGTCCTTCAGGCCGCTCCGCTGGCGGCCAGCTCGATCCCCGCAGGCGTATCGGGCACCGGCGTGCGGAGCCCGATGAGGTACCAGGTCTCCATGTCGCCCTTGCCCTTGACCGCGATCGTCCCGCGTGGCTCGCACTCGAACTCGTCCTTGAGCAGCTCGTAGGTCACGCGCGTGATCTGGATGCGGCCGGAGGCGCCCTGCGACTCCATCCGGCTGGCGGTGTTCACCGCGTCGCCCCACAGGTCGTAGAGGAAGCGCTTGCGGCCGATGACTCCCGCAACGACGGGGCCGGAGTTGATGCCCACGCGGAGCTCGAGGCCGAGGTCGCCGACGCCGCCCGACTTCGATTGTGTCGACTCGACCATGTCGAGGGCGAGGCGGGCGAGGGCCCGCGCGTGGTCCGGCCGCGCCGTCGGCACGCCCGAGGCGACCATGTAGCAGTCGCCGATGGTCTTGATCTTCTCGAGGTCGTACCGCTCCGCCAGGGTGTCGAAATGGCTGAACAGCCGGTCGAGCATGCCGACGACCTCGGCCGGTGGCAGCCTCTCGGAGCGCGGCGTGAAGTCGACCACGTCGGCGAACAGCACGGATGCAGCCGGGATCTGGTCGGCGATTCGCTGGGGGTTGGCCTTGAGCCGCTCGGCGATCGAGCCCGGCAGGATGTTGAGCAGCAGGCTCTCTGCGCGTTCCTGCTCTACCCGCAGCGCCGCGAGCGCCTCCGCGCGCTGGCTGGCGAACAGCGCGAGCAGCGTGAAGACCATCGTCCCGCCGACGGAGATGTTCAACACCAGCATGAGGTTCGTGAACCACCCGGGCAGCGGTGACTGGAACCCGAGCACCAATCCGGCGAGCCCCGATCCGAGGAAGAACGCCAGGAACGCGACGTACCAGCGGATCCCATCGCGCGTGCCGCCGAAGACGAGCGCACCCATCGGGGCCATCACGCCCCACAGCCCCACGCCGCCGGAGCCGAGGACGCCGCCCAGGGGGATCATCGACAGGGTCGGGGCGGCCAGGATCGCCAGCAGCTGGATCCGAAGCAGCAACCCGAAGTCCCGCGTCCGGGCGAACAGGCCGATCGACGCCAGCGACACCGCGAAGTAGAAGAGCGCGATGTAGCCCGTCCACGTGCCGAACGTGACGTACAGGACGCCCCAGATGACCGAGATCGGCAGGATCAGGACCGCGATCAGCACGAGCAGCGTCTTCCGCAGTCGCGTCTCGTCGTCGTCGCCGGGATCGGCGCCGACCTGCGCGAGCCGCGAGAACGCGCCATCGAAGATCGCTCGGGCGGAGGTCACCGGCGGAGGATACACACGCATCGATCGGTACCCCTCGAGGCCAGGGCGCGCACCTATGATCGAGCCATGGCCACCGATCCGCGCGTCGATGCCTACCTGGACGCGCTGCCGCAGGGCCAGCGCGAGCTGCTCCAGCACCTCCGCGAGCAGATCCGGCGAGTCGTGCCCGAGGGGGAGGAGACGATCAGCTACGGCATGCCCGCGTTCCGCCACCGCGGAACCTTCTTCGTCTCCTATGCCGGCTGGAAGCGCCACTGCAGCCTGTACCCGATGACCGACTCATTCCGCGCCGGGCATGCAGCGGAGCTCGAGGGCTTCGGCGGCACCAAGGGCAGCGTGCATTTCACGCCGGAGCGGCCGCTGCCGGACGAGGTGATCGACGAGCTGATCCGCGCACGGCTTGCCGATCTCGAGCGCGGCCGATCCTATTGACGCCGCGTTGACTCCGCGCCACGGGGCCGACCGGAGACTTCCAACTGTGCATATGCTTCAGGCATGACCGGGGGGTCGTGGGACGACGCGTACCAGCAGAACGCCGTGCCGTGGGACATCGGGCGTCCCCAGCCTGCGATCGTCCGAATCGCCGGAATGGGAGGCCTGGTCGAGCCGGTGCTCGACAGCGGCTGCGGCTCGGGCGAGCACGCCCTGCTCGCGGCCTCGATGGGTCTCGAGGTCACGGGCATCGACGTTGCCCAGACCGCGATCGAGCACGCTCGGGGGAAGGCCCGCCAGCGCGGGCTGTCGGCGGAGTTCATCGTCGGCGACGTGCTCGCCCTCGATCAGATCGAGCGTCTCGAGCCACCGTTTCGGACGATCATCGACACCGGCTGCTTCCACACCTTCGCCAATGCCGATCGGCCGCTGTACGCGGCGAGCCTCGCCTCCGTGACCGAGACCGGCGCGGTGCTCCACCTGCTGTGCTTCTCGGAGCACACGCCCGGGACGGAGGGCCCGCGGCGGGTGACCCAGGGCGAGATCACGGCCACGTTCTCGCGGGATTGGGAGGTCGACAGCATCGAGCCCGATACCTTCGCGGTATCGAACCTGTGGTCAGGCCCGACACCCAGCGCGTGGCTCGCCCGGATCGTGCGGCGCTGAACATCTCGGGGGTGGTCCCGATCCCCTGAAAGGGCTATTTCCGCGGGCGGGCTGGTGCGTACGCTGATGGACCGATGACGGTACGCACCACGTCGTCGAACGAGCCGACGCCGGCACGGCCGCGCAATCGGCCGATCCGCGTCGCGCTCGTCGACGACCACCAGTTCATCGCCGACCTGCTGAGCAGAGCGCTCGAGCGCCGGCCGGGCCGGTTCGAGTTCATGGGCAATGCGCCGCGGCTGGCCGACGTTGGCGCCCTGCTGCGACAGGAGCCCGCCGACGTCGTGCTCGTCGACTACTCGCTGCCCGACGGGCGCGGCTCCGACGTGCTGCGCATGGTCCGCCGCCACTGGCCGCGGGCCCGGCTGGTCCTGTTCACCGGCCACTCCGAGTCGGACATCCTCCACGAGGCCATCGCGGCCGGCGCGGATGGGATCCTGACCAAGGGCACGGGAGTGGACGAGATCCTCGACGTGATCGAGCGGGCAGATCGGGGCGACGTGCTCCTCGACGCGGGGACGCTGCGCGACCTCATGACCCAGCCCCACCGCGGCGCGAGCCAGCTGGCGGCCCTCGATCGGCTCACGCCGCGTGAGCGGATCGTGCTCGAGGCGGTCCTCGCCGCGGGCACCACGCAAGAGGCCGCGCGCCGGATCCAGATGGCGCCGGCGACGCTGCGCGTGCACCTCCACCGAGCGAGCCAGAAGCTGGGCGCGACGAGCCGCCTGGAGGCGATCAGCATGGCCCTCCGCGCCGGCCTCATCCGCGCTCCGTCGGGTGGCCCGCCGCGCTCCTCGCCGATCGGGACGGGTGGCGCCGAGGGGTAGAATTCAGGTTTCCCGGTTCCTCGGCGACGCGCCCGGTCGCGCCTCGTCCGAGCCGGCCCTTTCGGGAGTGCGCCGATGAACGCGTTCATCGTGGACCTCATGAACAAGCCGGGTGAGCTCGCCCGCCTTGCCGAGACGATTGCCCAGAAGGGCATCAACATCACCGGGTTCGCCGGCGCGACGTCCGGCGGCGCAGGCACGGTCGTGCTCATCACCAATGACGAGGCCGGCACGCGCAGCGCAATCAACGAGAAGGGTTTTCGGGCTCGCGAGATCGAGCTCGTGACCGCGTCGCTGGAGAACACGCCGGGCAGCCTGGCCGCGGCGGCGAGGAAGCTGGCCGATGCGGGCATCAACGTCGAGGCCGCCATGCCGACGGGCATGACTGGCAACAACGTCACGATCTCGTTCGCCACCGACCAGCCTTCGAAGGCGCGCGAGCTGCTCGGCGCCACCGAGCCGACCGGCATCGGCGTCGGCTGAGCGCCCGATTCTCGAACGTCGAGTCCCGGGCGGCACCCGGGACTCGACACGTCACGTCTCCGACACATTCGTCTGGCAGGATTCGGCGCGTGAACACCACTGATCTCGAGGCTCGGCTCTCGAAGCTGAGCCCGCTCCAGTACGCCGTGACCCAGGAGGGTCAAACCGAGCGCGCCTTCACCGGCGCCTATTGGAACAACCACGCCGACGGGACCTACCGTTGCGTCGTATGCAACTCGCCGCTGTTCGACGCGGGCACGAAGTTCGAGTCCGGCACGGGCTGGCCGAGCTTCTACGACGTGATCGAGAACGGCCGCGTCGCCACGAAGGAGGACCGCTCCTTCGGCATGCGTCGCATCGAGGCGACCTGCGCGAACTGCGGGGCGCACCTCGGCCATGTCTTCGAGGACGGGCCTCGCCCGACCGGCCTGCGCTACTGCATGAACTCGGCGTCGCTCGACTTCGAGCCGAAGAGCGAGAAGGCCGCGGCCGGCTAGAACCCCCGGCCGAGAGCGGCCGGCGAGGGCCGTGAAGGGATCCGGCCCTCGGGGTTCGCCTGTCCTTTCGTTCATCAGAGGTTGCTTGTGCCCCCCGGAAGGGTCACCTGAGCCCAGGGCACGGCCCTCCTGCGGTGGGCGGCTCACCGCATGGTCCATCCGCCCACTGGAGACCGAGCACCGACCCGCTCCCCGGGTGTAAGCATCCTCTGATGGAGATCGCGGGTGGGCAGGACGAGGGAGTGCAGCCGCCACGCCGCAACGTTTCCGCCGATCGGGCCGTAGGTAGGCCGTGATCGAGAGCGAACGCGACCGCGCCGCCGACCAGGCCTACCGCGATCACGCCAACGACGTGTACCGCGTCGCGTACGGGATCCTCCGCGACCCGGACGAGGCGCTCGACGCGACGCACGACACGTTCGCGCGCGCCTGGGAGCGCTGGGACCAGTACGACCGCCAGCGTCCGCTGCGTGGCTGGCTGCACGGCATCGTGGTCCATCTCGCGCTCGACCAGCTCCGTCGGCGACGGGTCCGCCGGCTCGCGCTGCCCGTCCTCGGCCGCGCGACGGCCTCGCTCGAGCGCACGACGCAGCCCGATCCCGCCGATGACGTGACGCGCCGCCAGCTCGTCGAGGCGGCCCTGGACGGTCTCCGCCCCGAGGTCCGCGCCACCCTGGTCCTGCGCCACTTCTACGGCTATGACTACGCCCAGATCGGGACGTTCCTGGGGATCAGCAGCGGCACCGTCGGCTCGACGCTGTCGCGCGCCCACGCCGCCATCCGCCGACGACTCGAGGCCGAGGATGCGTCTGCACCCGGCGAGTCGAGCCCCGCCACCAGCCCGACGCTCGCGGCGCGCCGCGGCACGTCGACCGAGCCGCCCGAGGTGCTCCGATGACCCGCGATCCCCACGCCAACGCCCTCGACGACGCGACGATCGAGCAGCTCGTCCGCGACGTGGCCGGCTCGTGGACGATGCCGCCGGTCCGGCTCGACGCGCCCAGCTGGCGCGACCGGGTACGGAGGCCCGGTGCCCGCCGGCTCGCCGTCGCGGGTGGCTGGCTGGGCCGCTTCGGCCAGGCCGCGACAGCGGCGGCCGCGCTGACCGTCGTCGGCGCCCTGATCGCCGTCGTCCTGACGCACCCCCCGACGGAGCCGGGCAAGAGCCCGCAGCCCTCGACCGGCACGACGCCGGGCCCGACCAGGGGCGCACAGGCCACGCCGCTGCCGAAGATCCTGCTCGCGGGCGACGAGCCGAACCCCGCCGTGGTCGTCGTTCGCACCGAGCGTGGTGACTACGCCCGCGTCGACCTGGCGACGGGCTCGATCGACGGGCCGCTGACCAGCAAGAGCTCGTCCAGCGAGCTGCGGCTCCAGGGCGGCGGGACCATGGTCTGCCTGTGCGTCTCGGAGTCGGGGAGCATCGGTGGGATGCCCACGGATAACTCCGTGAGCCTCGACCGCTACGACTCCCGGGGCAAGTTGACCTCCAGCTCGCCGATCCAGTCCTTCTCGGGCGAGCCCGACCCGCGCGACGTGGGCGAGCTGATCCCCGACAAGCCGGCCCACGTCCTGACCAACATCGGCTACAGCCCCGACGGGCGCTATGGCTTCGTCGGCTGGAGCGTGCGCGCCCATCCGGTCTGGCAGAGCGGCATCGTCGTGGTCGACATGCGCGACGGGTCGGTCGTCAGCCGCCTGGCGCTGCCCGACGCGAGCGACGGCGAGGGAGATGCGCGCCGGGTGGTCACGGCGCCCGGCGTCGTCGGCTCGATCGGCTCGAGCAGCGTGGCGGTCGCGCGGAGCTGGTACGAGTGGACACCTGCGGCGTCGCTGGAGCCCAGTTATACGTTCGAGAACGACGTCTTCACCGCGAAGCTCGGCGACGGCACCTTCTCGGATCTCGCGCCGGTGCGGCTCGCCAGCGATTGCGGTGCGACGGTCAACCGCGCCGGCGCGCTGCCCGAAGGAGGCTTCTGGCTCGCCTGCACGCAGGGTGGCGCGGAGCTCACGATCGTGCGCCGGCTCGCGGCCGACGGCTCGCTGCTCGGCGACGTCCGGGTCAACGGTGGTGTCGGCATCGATGCCGATCCGACCGCACTGAGCGACAACGGCGCCACCCTGTACGTCTGGGATCCCTCCGGCGCCACGCTGACCGGGGTCGATCTCGCAAAAGGGACCAAGACCTCGGGCAAGGGCATCGCGGCGGCCGGGGACGGCCCGCTGTCGGCGCTCGGGCATTGGCTCGCTCCCACCGCAGCTGCGAAGTCGTTCCTGCGCGGTGCGCTCGCGATCTCACCTGATGGGTCGCGGATCTACGCCATCGGCGTCAAGGGCGGGGGCAGCTCGCACGAGATGGCGGGCTCGACGGGCGTGTTCGTGTTCGACGCCGCGTCGCTCGAACCCGCGGGGGTCTGGCAGCCGACCGCCGACTACGTCTCGCTCGCGGTCAGCGCCGACGGCCGCTTCGTCTACGCCGCGGGCCTGCCCGGGATCGACGCGGCCGGCGAGCGGCAGCTGGACCAGCAGGCCTCGATCACGGTCTACGACACGACCGACGGCTCGGTCCGGCTCATCGCCGGCCGTCTCGGCGGCGACATGCTGTCGTTCATCTCGAGCGCCCTGAACTGACCTTCGGCGGGCTGCGTCCCGCCCACGGGCAGCGTCCCGCGACGCGCGGCGCCACGCCGTCGCGCGCCGCTACCCTCCAGCGGTGCTCGCGACCGCCCGCACCCGGCTCG
Source organism: Chloroflexota bacterium (assembly GCA_005889475.1). Lineage (GTDB taxonomy): Bacteria > Chloroflexota > Limnocylindria > Limnocylindrales > CSP1-4 > UBA5189. The sequence continues at coordinate 8,102 of VBGT01000051.1, forward strand.
GCGCGATCGCCGCCGAGATCGACCGATCGATCGCCATCCTGGCGCTCCTTTCGTTCATCTCCCAGGTCGGCGTCTCGATCATGCTGCCGCTGCTGCCGCTGTACGCGGTGGCGGTCGGGGCGACACCGGCCGAGGTCGGGCTCATGGTCAGCGTGTTCTCGGTGACCTCGACCGTCGGCCAGCTCGGGTCGGGATTCCTGAGCTCGCGGATCTCGGCCCGCCGACAGATGCCGCTCGGCCAGGCGGTCTACGCGACCGGCAACTTCCTCATCGCGACGACCACCGCGGCGCTGCCATTGATCACGTTCCGGGCGCTGTCCGGGCTCGGTGGCGGGCTGACGATCATCGCCGAGCGGCTGTACATCGCGCGGGTCACGGTCCAGTCTCGGCTCGCGTTCACCAACGGCGTCGTGTCCGCCGCGGCCTCCTCGGGGTCGGTGCTCGGTCCGCTGCTCGGTGCCGTGCTCGCGCTGCACGACCTGCGCGTGCCGTTCTTCGTCGTCGGTTGCACGGCGACGGTGGCTGGGGTCGCCGCCTTCCTGTTCCTGCCGGCGCAGCGCCATCTTCCGGCGGGAGAGCCGTCGGCCGCCGCGACGGTCATGCCGGAGGCGGTCGAGCTCGTTCCCGGCGTCGAGGCGCCCGCGACGCCGGCCGTCGAAGCGAGCCCCAGCCGCTGGGAGCATGCCTCGCCGCTGGTCCGCCTCGCGATCTGGAGCGTGGCGTTCAACGCCGCCTACGGCAGCTGGATCACCACATTCGGGCCGTATTCGAAGGACGTCCTCGGCCAGCCCCAGGTGTTCGTGCAGCTGTTCTTCGCGCCGTTCGGGCTGGGCGCGATCGTGTTCGGCCCGATCCTCGCCCGACTGGCGGATCGAACCGGCCGCCGGCGGATGGTGGCCATCGGGACGGTCATGTTGCTGTCGAACATCGTGGCGCTGATCGTCGGCGCGCCGATGATCGTGCTGTACGCCTCGGCGGCGATCGCCGGGGGCGGGCTGGCGGCCGCGCAGTCGGCGTGGTTCGCGCTGCTCGCCGTGGCCACGGACTCCGGCCGGCGCGGCCGGTCGTTCGGGCTCGTGAGCGCGCTGTCGAACCTGGGCGTCATCGCGGGCGCCTCGGTCGCGTCGAGCGCGTGGTCGGCGATCGGTCTGCGAGAGGGGATGGTGAGCGCTGCCGTCTTCCTCGTCCTGGCGATTGCCTCGCTGGCGCTCGTCCCAAGCGACCGCGCGCGCGGCTAGACTCAGCGCATCGACCCGCTTGGATGCGGGTCACGGTACGGGAGGTCGATCCGGGTGAGTCATCACGATAAGGCGGGAGCCATGAAGAAGGCCGCGCCGGTCAAGAAGTCCGCAGCGACCAAGAAGACCACCAAGAAGTAGCCACCCCGACCCTCCACCGCGAGGGTCGTTTCAGTTCCGAAGGGGGCCTGCCGGGCCCCCTTCGTCATTCCTCGCCGACCTTGCAACCCCTTCCGGACCTCTTCCATCAGAGGTTGCCTGGACCCGACGAGCCCCTCCCAACCCGGGGCCGGGCGGGCGGATGGCCCATCCGCTGAGCTGCGCATCGGACGAGGGCCCTCTTCCGGACTTCCCCCCGCCCTCCAACGGGCACAAGCAACCTTTGATGAACGATCGGCGGCCGCCTACCGATCTTCGGCCACGTTCCAGCGCTCGATCACGCTCTGCTCTCGCTCCCAGCCGAGCACCGAGATCGTCGCCGTCGCAAGCTCGAAGAGCCGCCCGTCGCGGACCGGGAGCCCGAGCCAGCGCGCGGTGAGCGCGCGGAGCACGTGGCCGTGCGCGAAGGCGAGCGCATCGCCCTTGCCCGCCCGGACTCGGGCGATGACCCGGTCGACACGGGCGGTGACGTGGCGCGCCGTCTCGCCGTCCTCCGGCCCGTCGCGCCAGATCGTCCAGCCCGGGCGCGCCGCGCGGATCTCCTCCGTCTTCCGGCCCTCGTCGGCGCCGTAGTCCCATTCGCGCAGGTCGTCGGTGACCTCGACCCGGCCGCCGAAGCCGGCAAGGCGCGCGGTGTCGAGGGCGCGCGACATCGGGCTTGACAGCACGAGTCCGAAGGCCCGTCCGGCCAGCCGTCGCCCGACCGCCTCGCCTTCGGACCGTCCGCGGGCGGTCAGTGGAACGTCCGTGTGACTCGTGTGCCGCCCAAGCCGCGCCCACGTCGTCTCGCCGTGCCGGACGATCCAGAGCTTCGGCGCCGGGTCCATTGCCCGGAGCGTACCCGCGGTGCCGCGTCCAGGTCTCGATCCGCGATGAGGTCGGCCTAGTCGACGTACTGGAGCGGCGTGACCGCGAAGCCCTCCGGGAGCGTGATGCCGGTCGCGTGGTTCGGGCAGTAGCCGTTCGGGACCTCAGATGTGTGAGCCTATGACTCGCCCGGCGTTAGCGGCTCGTCAGCGGCCAAGGGCGCCGACCACGAATAGCGGTATTCCCAGCACGACCAGCACGATTCCGATCATGAGCTCGTTGCGCCGCGATACTTGTCCAGTCCCCGCGGGCGCCAAGAAGTAGTGAGCCAGTACAACGACCCCCGTGACCGTGCAGATGATGCCCGGGCGCAAGTCGGTCATTGTCGATGTGTCTCCTTACGTCTGCCGGAGGGTGCCCGCTATTCCAGGTACCGCATCGGTGTGACGACGAAGTCGTCCGGCAGCCTCACGCTAGTTCGGTGATCCGGGCAATACGCTCCCGGGCCTCGGTTCTGGAGGAGTCAGCCTATTGCCGGCTGTCGCTTCGTACTGGAATCGCGATACAGTGGATCTAAGTGCATCCGCCCGTCACGTCGTATGCCGCGCGGAACCTCGGTGATGGGATCATGACGACGGATCAACGATTTGTGACCCCCGACGTCGATGGTCTCGACGAAGGGGCCGCTCGTCGCGTGTTCATGACCGTGTCCTGCCGGGATTCGGATGGCATTCCCAAGGTTGAAGGTGCTGGCCAGGTCCAGATGCGCGACGGCCACGCCGTTCAGATCATGCACAACGGCCTGCTCATCGAGGAAGGTTGCTACTACGGGCCATGGATGACAGAGATCATCCGTGGCCTGGCCGGCCACCATGAGCCGCAGGAGGAGCTCGTTTTCGATGCCATCGTCTCCCGACTGGCGAAATCGAACGTCCACCATCCCACGATCCTCGAGTTCGGCAGTTTCTGGTCCTATTACTCGCTGTGGTTTTGTCGGGCATTGAATGGAGCGCACGCCGTTGCCGTCGAGCCGGATCCGGCGTATCTCGATGTCGGCAGGCGGAACGCCCAGCTCAACGGGTTGTCCGAAAGTGTCCACTTCCTACACGGTGTTGTAGGGCCACAGCCGGGCGAACCGATGGACTTTCGAACAGAAAGTAGCCAAGAAGATATTTCCGTCGTGCAGCACGATCTAGCTTCTCTGATGGATCTCGAAGGGCTGTCTCAGGTTGACCTTGCAATGATCGACATCCAGGGTGCCGAGACGATCCTTCTTGACCGAGCAAGACCGACGCTGATGGCCGGGAAGGTCAGGTTCCTCATCGTTTCCACGCATCATCAGTCGATTTCAGGTGATCCGCTCACCCATCAGAGAGCCCTCGAGCTGCTCCGGGACTGTGGCGCCCACGTCATTGCAGAGCACACGGTTCGGGAGTCCTACAGCGGGGATGGCCTGATAGCCGCAACGTTCGACGCAAGCCAGCGCGACTTCACGGTGCCGATCAGCCATGCCAGGGCCAAGGAATCGCTCTTCGGGGAGCCAGAGTATGAGCTCGATGCGCTCAACCATGAAATCGCCCATCGGGACCGGCTTCTCGCGGCCAGTAGGGCCCAGGTTGACAGGGTTCATCAGTCGAAGTTATGGAGATGGACCAGTGGGCCGCGCGCCGCATACGCGCGTTTGCGGAAGTCGGGGCGTCGGTGACAAGTCATGCGAATGCCACGGAGGCGAGGACGTCAAGTGGCCATTCGCAGCGTTGTGGGAGTTCGACCTCAACAGCATGGTCTACAGGATGTCGGCAGAGGCCGTGAGGGTCATCAAGGGGGGACTGACCAGCCCCGCCAACGAAAAAGAGCCCGTCCCATGTGGACGGGTCTCATCATGTTCAGCGCTGCTCTGGCCAGGCTAGTCGACGTATTGCAGCGGAGTGACCCCGAACTCAGCCGGCAGCTTCACGCCGGTCCGATGGTTCGGGCAGTAGCCGTTCGGGACCTTCTGGAGGTACTGCTGGTGGTAGTCCTCGGCGAAGTAGAAGTCCGGCGCCGGCGGTCCGACGATCTCGGTCGTGATGGCGCCGTACCCGGCGGCCGCCAGGCGCTCCTGGTACATCGCCTTCGACGCCTCGGCCGCGGCCCGCTGCGCCTCGTCGCGGACGAAGATCGCGGAACGGTACTGGGTCCCGGCGTCGTTGCCCTGGCGCATGCCCTGGGTCGGGTCGTGGTTCTCCCAGAACACCTTCAAGAGCTGCTCGTAGCTCGTCTTTGACGGATCAAACACGACACGCACCGCCTCGGCATGGCCGGTCTGACCGGTGCACGCCTCCTGGTAGGTCGGGTTCGGGGTGTAGCCACCCTGATAGCCGACCGCTGTCGTCCAGACCCCGGGCTGCTGCCAGAACGTCTTTTCCTCACCCCAGAAGCAGCCAAGCGCGAACTCGGCGATCTGGAAGCCGTCGGGGTACGGGCCGGCGATCGGCGTGCCGAGGACCGTGTGGGCCTTCGGGCTCAGGATGGGCTGGCTGCGGCCCGGCAGGGCCTCGGTGGGTGCCGGCATCTTGGGCTTCGAGAACAGGAACATCAGGCGCGGGACTCCTCGTCCGTGGTTCGTTTGACGAGTCGAATCCTACGTCCGACGCGTGACGCGACGATGTCAGGACGGGCCACGACCGCCGGAACGAGCGAGCGCGCCGATCACCAGGGCACCACCGATGACGATGAGCGCGGCGGGGAAGACCAGCGCCGAGTCGATGTTCAGGTATCGATCGATCAGGAACCACGCCCCGACCAGCACGAGGATGAGCCCGAAGATCATGGCCCCGTTGCCGCGCCGCTCGTTCCGCGCGGCTCGGCGGGCGGCTCGCCGGGCGTGCCAGTCCGCGTCGGCGCTCGCGCCGGGCGACGCATCTGCGCTCGTGCCGGCGCCCGTCGCCCCTCCCCCGGGCGTTCCCGCCGCCATTCCAGCGGCCGCGGCACCCGGGGCGCCGAGCGGCTCCTCGGGGATGACGATCGCGGCGACGATGTACAGCAGGAGCCCGACGCCACCGGCAAGGATCAGCAGCGCCCAGACGATGCGGACCAGCGACGGGTCGAGGTCGAGCCACTCGGCCATCCCGCCGGCAACTCCGAAGAGCATCCGGTCCGATCGGGACCGGTACAGACGTTCACGCACGACAGGTGCCTCCGAATCGAAGCTCGAAGCTGCCCGCGTTCGCGCTCACGTGCAGCTCGGTGTGGGCTTGCTGAGCGTCGAAGCTCGAGCTCGTCCAGGTCGAGTCGTCGACCCGGTTGAGCCCGGCAGCGCTGAAGTTGTTGGAGCCGAGGGTGCCCGCCCAGGCGACGCGGACCGGCGCTCCCGACGGCAGGCAGACCGTCAGCGAGCCGGCATTCAGCGAGAGGTTCACGTCGCGCTGGCCGGCGGGCAGGTTCAGGGACGCCGCGCCTGCGTTGACGGTCGCGTTGACGTCCCCCGCGGTCTCGGTCGCACCGAGGTCGAAGGCCATCTTGCCCGCATTGAGCGTCATGGTCGTCGATGCGATCGAGGCGCCCGAGAGGTCGACCGTGCCGTCGCCGGCATTGAGCGTCAGGCCGAGGGTGATCGCCGGTGTGCGAGGGATCGAGACGATCCACGCCGATCGGCCCGTGCCCGGGAACCCGCCGCCGTCATCGGGTTGGATCAGGACGAGCGCCGAGGTGCTGGTCACCTTCGGGCCGCTGCCGTCTCGATCGGAGCCGGTGAGGCTCCACGCCGAGCCCTCGACAGCGTTCAGGGCCAGCGTGCCGCAGTTGAACTCGAGGTTCACCTGGGCGGCCGCGTCGAGGTTGCCGGTCCGGTCGGCGAAGGCGACGGACGGCGCATTGCTCGAGCAGCCGGTCGCGATGGGCAGGCCGCCGGCGCCGGTGGCGAGCAGGCCGCCGCCCATGATCCCGAACGTGATCGCGGCCAGGGCGCCGCCGAGCCACTGGATCGGCGTGTTGCGCAGTAACAGGCCGATGCCCCACGCGATCAATAGCAGCGGCCAGAGCAGCGGCCACTTTCCAACAAGCTCCGCGTCGAGGAGGTTGGCCCGGACCGCCAGCGGGATGCCGCCGACGAGGATGAAGAACAGGCCCCAGCCGAGGAGCCGCCGATCGATATGCATCTGACGAGCCTCCACGCACGCGGGCGATGCTCGGGCTGGTCCAACGATAACGGCGCCCCGAGCGGCCACGACTGCCGGACGGCCATTCCCGGAGGTCCGGGTGGACCGCGCCGGCGTGGACACGGATGCTAGTCTCCCGGTGGCGTGGGAGGGGAGTGCCGGTGAGCGAGGCAATGCTCGAGCGCCCGATGGGCGGGCCAGAGGCTGGCCTCGGTGGCGAGGCGGTCCGAGTTGGCGATGCCGTCGTACCGGCTGAGCGCCCCGGTCTCGCCCCGGCGCCGGAAGGCCACGCGGAGCCACCCCGCTCGTACCGGCAGCACCGCGTCGACCGCGCCCTCGCCGAGCGCCGGCTGCCGCGCGGCGACCTGTCGCCGTTCCAGCGCTCGTTCCGGCACTGGTTCTCGCGCACGGTGTCGACCCTCGTCATGAAGACCTGGTTCCGGGTCAAGGTCGTCAACGCGGAGCGGTTCCAGTCCGAGCCGGCACTGTACTGCTTCAACCACCTCAGCTGGATGGACACGCTGCTCCTGCTGGCGACGTTCCCGAGGCAGCCGCGCCTGTACATGTACGGACCGAAGCAGGCGGACATCCGCAAGGGCGGCAAGAACCGGTTCATGTGGTGGACCGGCGTCCCGGTGCCGTTCAGCCCGCTCAAGGACGACATGCTCACGTCGGTTCGGCGAGCGCAGGCCGTGTTCGACTCCGGCGGGGTCCTGGGAATCGCGCCGGAAGGCGCGATCCATGTGCACGAGGGCGATCTGCTGCCATTCGAAGAGGGCGCCGCGTACCTCGCCCTACGGGCGGGGGTGCCCATCGTGCCGGTCGCGATCACGGGCACGTCGTGGGCACGGTTCCGCGGCCAGGTCCTGGTCCGCCTCGGCGAGCCGATCCCGACAGGGGAGCGACCCACGCGGGAGGTCGTGACGCGCTACTCGGCGACCGCGTGGCACGCAATCCGGGCGATGGTCGATGAAGATCGCGACGAGCCGCCGCCGGGTCGGATCGGGCGCTGGTTCACCGACGTGTTCAACGACTGGGGCGAGGGCGGCCGCGAGGAGGCATCGCTCAACCGTGGCCCGGATCCCGCCGACGTGCCCTACGGTCCCGCCCGCGCCGGCTGAGGCGCCTCTGGCATACTCGGCCGAGATGAGCGGAACCGGGCTCTCGGCCAATCCCAGGCAGTACAGGAAACGGCTCGCCGAGCAGTCCGACGACCAGATCGACACCTGGGCCTCCGAGCTCATGCGCGACGTCGTCATCCGGCGGGGGATCGTCAAGGTTGTCGATGACTTCCGCTCGGCGGCGCGGCTGAGCGAGGCGGAATTCGAACGGGTGTTCGCTTTCGGCGGCGGCGCGCCGAGGACGCTCGGGCGTGACGTCGCCGGCCGCCTCGTCGTGCCGACGATCAGCCTGTGGGCGCTCGTTCCCGGGATCCGTGGCCTGGTGCCCGACAGTCGCCGCCGGCTCATCGAGTATCTCGTCGCCAACTTCAACGAGCTCGTCTACGTCTGACGCGACCCGGGTGCCGGGTCCGATCCGAACCGCGATCGGACTGATCCGCCTCAGCCATGCCTTTCCGTCGATCGTCAACGCAGCCGCAACGGGCGCGATCGCGACAGTCGCCGGGGCGGGCCCGGCGACTGCCCTCCGGCTGGCGGTCTCGATGCTCCTGCTGCAGGTGTCGATCGGCGCCGTCAACGACCTCGTCGACCGTCCTCTCGACCGAGGACAGAAGCCCGCCAAGCCGCTCCCATCGGGCCTGGTCTCAGACGGGCTGGCGCGGGCATGGGCAGGGGTGACTGCCGTCATCGGTCTCGCGCTGGCACTGCCGTCCGGGCCGACCGCGATCGTGGTGGCGGGCCTGGGTCTCGGCCTTGGGTACGCGTACGACCTGCGGCTTTCGCGAACTGTCCTGTCCTGGCTTCCCCTCGCCCTGGCCGTGCCCCTCGTCCCGATCTACGCCTGGCTCGGCGCCACGGGCGAACTCCCGCCGGCGTTGGTCGCGTTGGTCCCGGCGGGGCTCCTCGCCGGAGCGGGCCTCGCCGTCGGCAACGGCCTGGTCGACCTCGAACGCGATGCGCCGGTCGGCAAGGCGACAATCGCCGTCCGGATCGGGCGGGACCGAGCGTGGGTCGCGCACGCCGGGGCCTTCGCGGTCGCGATCTCGATCGCCGTGCTGCTCGCGCCCGCCTCGAGCACGGTCAACAGCGAGCTCCTGGGAGTCCTCAGGTGGGCCGGGATCCCTCTCGGGGCAGCCGCGATTGCGGTCGGTGCCGGCCTGCTGGCCGGGCGGCGCGCGAGCTTGCGCGAGCGCGGTTGGGAGCTCGAGGCGATCGGGACGGCTTCGCTTGGGCTCGGCTGGCTGGCGGGCCTCGCCGCCGCCTCCGGCGGGGGAGTGGGGTTGTGAGCGGCACGGTGCAGATCCGGCCCGGACCAAAGTACTGTGGCCTCAACGGCCCCCTAACACCCCCGGCGAATGACCGTTATCTTGCTCGACAGGCACTCGCTCTGGGGTATTTGCAATCGTGTCCAAGCTGATCCTTCGACTCCGCGGCATCCTGATCGCGGTGGCCGCCCTCGCCCTGTCGGCGGGTCTCGCGTTCGGAGCCCAGCCGGACGGTTCGTGGGGCCTCTCGAACGCGGCGTCCCACGCCGGCAAGACCGTTCCCGTCCAGGCGGCCGACGAGGAGACCGCCGTCGACGAGAACACCGACGACACGACTGACGAGACGACCGACGAGACGACCGACGAGACGACCGACGCGAGCACTCCCGGTGACAACTGCGTCACCGACCCGAGTGCCCTCACCCCCGACCAGCTCGCCGCGATGAAGCACGGGTCCATCGTCTGCTGGGCAGCCCACCAGACCACGTGGCCGGACTGGTTCTCGAACCACGGGGCATTCGTCTCGTGCTGGGCGCACACCGGCAAGGCGGACGCACCCTCGTGCACCGTTGCGCCCGCGGCCGCAGCCGCCGCGACCCACGGCAAGGGCAAGAGCCACAAGAACAAGTAGCTCCACGCCGGGCGGCTGATCGAGCCGCCAGCACACGAAGAGAGCCTCGCCCGGGACAACCCGGCGAGGCTCTTTCGATTCGGCTGCCGACGACGGGCGTCGGCGCCGGGCGCCGGCGCCGAGGGTCGGCCGTGGGGCCTACATCCCGTCGCTTCGGACGACCGCGATCGCGTTCTCGAGGCGGAGCTTCGCGATGGTGAGGTACTTGGCGAGATTCGCCCGATCGACGGAACTGATCTCGCGGACGACGTTGGGCGCCCGCAGGACGTCCATGAACGCCTCGACCGCATCGGCCAGCTGCTGCTTCGCCACGACCAGCGAGTCGTCGGTCAGGCTTCCGCCGATGTCGCGCCGCTTTCCGGTCCAGGCTGCTTCGGCAACGTCCGTCGTCTCGTCGGGGGCTGCAACCTCGCCTTCCTCTTCGTCGCTGGGGCCCAGCGGGGCAGAGCGGGCCGGTCGACCCTCGATGCGGTCGCGGAGTTTGATCAGTGTCAGCTCGCCGCGAGCGACCTGGCCTGCGAGCCGCTTGCGCTTCTTCGGGTCGTCGACCTTCAGCAGCTCGTAGGCGTGCGAGAGGGTGTCTTTGCGCAAGGACACCAGCTCGCGAATCTCCTCCGGGGCGTCGGCGAGGCGCAGACGGTTCTCGAGATATCCCTTGTCCTTGCCGAGCTTCTGGGCCAGGCGTCGCACCGAATAGCCATGCTCACGGACCATCCGGTCGTACATCGTTGCTTCTTCGAGCGGGGAGAGGTCCTCGCGCTGCAGGTTCTCGATGATCGAGATCTCCAGCGCGGTGTCGTCGTCAATTTCCTCGACGAGCGCGGGAATGGTCCCGAGGCCGGCGGCCCTCGATGCCCGCCAGCGACGCTCGCCGGCGATGAGCTGGAACTCGCCACCTTCCAGTGGGCGGACGAGGATCGGCTGCAGGACTCCGTGCTCGCGGATCGACGCGGCCAGCTCCTCGAGTGAGGTCGCGTCGAGCGCGAGCCGCGGCTGCTCGGGGTTCGGGCTGATCCGATCCACATCGATGTTCCGGACGCCGCCGCGTGCCCGGCCCTGTCGATCATTGGAAAGCAGGCTGACGATTGCCGGCGAGAGCTCGCGCTCTTCGGACAGGCGCCGCGCAGCGGCGGCGCGGAAATCAGTTCTGGCCAAGGTCAACAACCTCCCGCGCGAGCTCGCGGTAGGTGCGAGCCGCTTCCGAGCCACCGGCGTACGTCGTGATCGGCCGCCCAACAAGCGGTGCCTCGCCGAGCTTCACCGTGTTTCGGATGATCGCGTTGAAGACGTGGTGATCGCCGACGACCCGAAGCTCATCGAGCATGTCGCGGGCGAGGTTCGTGCGCACATCGAAGAAGGTCGGCAGGAGGCCGAGGATCTTCAGCCTGCGGTTGAGCTTGAGGCGGATCGTGTTGATTACCTTGACCAGGTTGGTCAGGCCCTTCATCGCGTAGTACTGCGTCTGGACCGGGATGATCACGCCGTCCGCGGCGACGAGGCCGTTGACGGTCAGCAGTCCAAGGTTCGGCGGGCAGTCGATGAGCGCGTAGTCGTAGCGCTTCCGAAGCCGACCCTCGATCGCGTCACGCAGGAGCGACTCGCGGCCGAGCATCGTGAACAGCTCGCCTTCAGTCGCAGCGAGGTCGATGTGCGCCGGTGCGATGTCGATGCCCTCGGTCTCGGTCGGCCGAATGATCTCGTCGATGGTCGCGCGCCCGACCAGCACGTCGGCCATCGAGATTTCCACGGTGTTCAGGTTGATTCCGAGGCCGGCGGTGAGATTCGCCTGCGGGTCCATGTCGATGCACAGGACCCGGAGCCCATCCTCGGTGAGGGCACCGGCCAGGTTGATGGCCGTCGTCGTTTTGCCGACACCGCCCTTCTGATTTGCGATCGCGATCACGTTTGTCACCGGGGCGTCACCTCGTTTTCTCGCGAAGGCGGTGGTACAGGATTGGCCGGGGCGGGGTGCCGGCAACGAATCCATATGGCCGTGGCGCAGGCCCGGACGCCGTTCTGGATGCTAGCGCAGCCGGCGACTCGCCGAGCCCTCGACTTATCCACAGGATGCCCGAGTTGTGCACCGAACTGTGGATATGCCGACGGTCGAGCTACACCGGTTTGGCGGCCTTGATGACGGCTACATCCCCCCGACTATCATGATCGCGAGCCTCTCCCCGGCGCTGTCCTTGCGCAAAGACACGGAGATTCGCGGTGCCCACCAACGATGAGCGACTCGCCCAGCTCGACGCGCTCCGCGCCGAATCGCTGCTCGGTGGCGGAGCGGATCGCGTCGAGAAGCAGCACGCATCAGGCAAGCTGACCGCGCGCGAGCGGCTCGAGCTGTTGCTCGACGCCGACTCGTTTGTCGAGCTCGACCGGTTTGTCATTCATCGCTCGACGGACGCTGGTATCGCGGACCAGCACCCGCTCGGAGATGGCGTGGTCACCGGTCACGGCCGGATCGACGGTCGCACCGTGTACGTGTTCAGCCAGGACTTCACCGTTTTCGGCGGGTCGCTGTCAGAGGCATACGCGGAGAAGATCTGCAAGGTCATGGACCTCGCACTGAAGGTCGGCGCGCCGGTGATCGGTTTGAACGATTCGGGCGGCGCGCGAATCCAGGAGGGCGTCGCATCCCTCGGCGGCTATGCCGAGATCTTCCTCCGCAACGTCCTCGCATCCGGTGTCGTACCGCAGATCTCGGTGATCCTCGGGCCGTGTGCCGGCGGCGCCGTCTACTCGCCGGCGATCACCGACTTCACGATCATGGTCGAGGGGACGAGCTACATGTTCGTCACCGGCCCGAACGTCGTTCGCACCGTTACTCACGAAGAGGTCGACGCGGAGTACCTCGGCGGCGCGACGACGCACACGACGCGCAGCGGCGTTGCGCACCTTGCCGTGCCAGACGAGGCGAGCGGGCTGAGCGCGGCACGGCAGCTCCTGGGCTACCTGCCTGCCAACAACCTCGAGCATCCTCCGAGCATCGACACCGACGACCCGGTCGACAGGATGGACGTCGCGCTGGACTCGATCGTCCCGGATGAGCCGCAAGCCCCGTACGACATGCACGCCGTCCTGCGCGGTGTCATCGACCGGGGCTCCTGGTTCGAGATCCAGCAGGGATGGGCGCAGAACATCATCGTCGGGTTTGCTCGGTTGGGTGGGCGACCCGTCGGGATCGTTGCGCAGCAGCCGGCGGTGCTCGCCGGCGCGCTGGACATCGATGCCTCCGTCAAGGCAGCCCGCTTCGTGCGTACATGCGATGCCTTCAACGTCCCGCTCATCACGTTCGTCGACGTGCCCGGCTTTCTGCCGGGCGTCGGGCAGGAGCACGGCGGGATCATCCGGCATGGCGCGAAGCTGCTCTACGCGTATTGCGAGGCGACGGTGCCGAAGCTCACCGTCATCACGCGCAAGGCGTATGGCGGCGCCTACGACGTCATGAGCAGCAAGCACATCCGCGGTGACCTGAACCTCGCCTGGCCATCCGCGGAAATCGCAGTCATGGGCCCGGCCGGCGCCGTGGCCATCATCTTCAAGGATGCGATCGCGGGCGCAGCGGATTCGGAGGCAGAGCGCAGCCGCCTCGTGGCGGAGTACGAGGCGCGATTCGCCAATCCCTACATCGCCGCGGGGCGCGGCTATGTCGACGATGTCATTCGCCCGTCCGAGACCAGACCTCGCCTCGTCGCTGGGCTCGAGGCGCTGGCAGGCAAACGCGACACGAACCCGCGAAAGAAGCATGGGAACATCCCGCTCTAGCGGTGCGTCCCGAGCGGCCGTCTCGAATCACGCCCGGGTGACCCGCACGTGAGCGAGGCCCCGTCTTTGCGCAAAGACAGGGCAGTCGATCCGGCCACGGCAATGTCCGCTTCGGATTCACCCCTGCCATTTCGGCGCGTCCTCATCGCGAACCGCGGTGAGGTCGCGCTGCGAATCCTGCGGGCCTGCCGCGAGCTCGGCCTCGAGACCGTGGCGGTGTACAGCGACGCCGATGCCCACGCGGCGCATGTCCGACTCGCCGACGCAGCGGTCCGGATCGGTCCGCCGGCACCCCAGGACAGCTACCTCAACATCGAGGCGATCCTGGCCGCGGCGGCGACAACCGGCGCCGAGGCCGTCCATCCCGGCTATGGCTTCCTGGCTGAGCGTGCAGCGTTCGCCCGCCGCGTGACGGAAGCCGGGCTCGTCTTCGTCGGCCCGACGCCGGACGTCATCGAGGCGCTCGGCGACAAGCTCAGAGCCCGCCGCATCGCCCGAGACGCCGGCGTTCCGGTCGTGCCCGGCACGCTGGAGCCGGCGGCCATCGACCGACCCGACCAGCTGCCGGCGATCCTCGACGAGGCGGCGACGATCGGCTTCCCACTCCTGGTCAAAGCGAACGCAGGCGGGGGCGGCCGGGGCATGCGCCGGGTCGCTCGGCCAGACGACCTTCCCGTCGCCCTCCTCGACGGTTCACGAGAGGCAGCCGACGCATTCGGCGACGGACGGGTCTACCTCGAGCGGGAGGTCGTGCCCGCGCGGCACATCGAGGTCCAGCTCCTTGGCGACGCAGCTGGCCGCGTGATCGCCCTCGGCGAACGAGACTGCTCGATTCAACGCCGGCATCAGAAGCTGATCGAGGAGGCGCCGGCGCCGGGCCTGGTCGATGCCGAACGGCGACGCCTCCACGACATGGCCGTCGCGGTCGGAGCGGCCGCCGGCCTCCGCAATGCGGCGACGGCCGAATTCCTGCGGGCATCGGACGGCGCCTACTACTTCCTCGAGGTCAACACCCGACTCCAGGTCGAGCACGGCATCACCGAGCTGGTGACCGGGCTCGACATCGTGCGGGAGCAGCTCTACCTCGCGGCTGGCAGGCCACTATCGGAGGGGGCGCTGGCCGCGGCCGGGCACGCCGCGAGGCCGGGCAGCCACGCCATCGAGGTGCGGATCTCGGCGGAGGACCCGGGCCGTGATTTCGCACCGGCGCCGGGCTTGATCCGGCGCTGGCTGATGCCCGCCGGCCCGGGCGTGCGGGTCGACACGGCCGCCGAGGCGGGGGAGCGGGTGCCGCCGGAGTACGACAACCTGCTGGCCAAGCTCATGGTCCATGGTCCCGATCGGGCGTCGGCAATCGACCGGCTGGCGGGCGCCCTCCGCGAGATCGAGATCGCTGGGATCCAGACCACGCTGCCGTTCCATCGCTTCGTCGCTGGCCATCCCGCCTTCCAGGCGGCCGAGCTCTCGACCGGTTGGGTCGCCGACCACTGGGACGGGCCGGCTGCGGCCGCGCGGGAGGGACGGCTCGCCCAGCTGGTCGGCGGACTCGCCGTTGCCTGGACGAAGACCGGAAGGGGCGACCGCGACAGGAAGGACGTCCGCGACGCCGGCCGCGGCGGCCGAGACGACCGCGACGATGGCCGAGACGGCTCCGCCTGGGCCAGGGCAGCACTCGAAGCGGCGGTCGATCGATGGCCGGGGGCCGACGAATGACCGGGGATCGCGAATCGCCGACCGATGACCGGGGAGGTGGAACGGCGGCGACGCAAGGCGCGGTCATCGTTGGCCTCGCGCCCGGTTCGGGGGCCGGCATCGGGCCGGTCGTGGTCGAAACCGGCCCGGTAGGCTTCGTCACACTCGACGGCCGGCGAGAACGGGCGCGCCTCATTCCCGGCGAGCCGCCCCGCGCTCGCCTCGAAACGGCCGATGGCGTCCACGACATCCTGCTGACCGACCTGCCCGACCCAGGGCGGGCCGCCGCGGGAGTTCGTCGGTTCGAGGTGGTGGTCGACGGCTGGCGGTTCGAGGTGGACGTCGAATCCGAGGCTCGCGCCCGGCTGCGCGAGCGGGCGAGCAGCGCGCGAGGCGACGCGGCGAGAGGCGGCCCCGTGGAGCTGCGTGCGATCATCCCGGGGCGCGTCGTGTCGGTCGACGTCGCCGAGGGCGACGTGGTCGACGCCGGTGGGCGCCTGCTCGTCGTCGAGGCCATGAAGATGCAGAACGAGCTCAGGTCGCCGCGAAGCGGCACGGTCGGACGGGTGGCGGTCGGTCCGGGCCAGACCGTCGAGCTCGGCGACCTGCTCCTGGTCGTCGAGTGAGGACGCGCGCCGGATGAACGACCGCGACGGCCGAGAGCCGACGCCGGATCGGGACGCCGGTCGGGCCGGGTGGCGCGAGACGACGCGCCGGAAAGCGCTCGAGAGCGCTCCCGAGCGGAAGGACCGTTTCGAGACGTCGTCCGGCATCGAGGTCCGCGACCTCTACACCCCGGCCGACGTCGCCGGCCTCGACGAGGCCCGTGATCTTGGCCGGCCGGGCGAGCTGCCGTTCACCCGCGGCGTCCAGCCGACGATGTACAGGAGCCGGTTCTGGACGATGCGCCAGTACGCCGGCTTCGCGACCGCGGAGGAGACCAACCGTCGCTTCCGGTACCTGCTCGAGCAGGGCCAGACCGGCCTGTCGGTCGCGTTCGACCTGCCGACCCAGATGGGCTATGACTCGGACGCGCCCGAGGCGGAAGGCGAGGTGGGTCGCGTCGGCGTCCCGATCTCCAGCCTCGCCGACATGGAGACCCTCGTCGACGGCATCCCGCTCGGCGAGGTGTCGACGTCGATGACCATCAACGCGACGGCGGCCACGCTCGTGGCGCTGTACGTCGCGGCCGCCGAGCGCCAGGGCGTCGAGCGCTCGAAGGTCTCGGGCACGGTCCAGAACGACATCCTCAAGGAGTACATCGCCCGCGGCACCTGGATCTACCCGCCGGGGCCGTCGATGCGCCTCGTGACCGACGTCTTCGAGTTCGGTGCTCGCGAGCTCCCGAAGTGGAACACGATCTCGATCTCCGGCTATCACATGCGCGAGGCCGGCGCGACCGCGGCGCAGGAGCTGGCATTCACGCTCGCCGACGCGATCGCGTACGTCGAGGCCGCGCTCGCGCGCGGGATGGCGATCGATGACTTCGCGCCGCGGCTGTCCTTCTTCTTCGCCGCCTGGTCGGAGCTGTTCGAGGAGGTCGCCAAGTTCCGGGCGGCGCGGCGGATGTGGGCGGGGATCGTTCGCGATCGATTCGGCGCATCGAACATCCGTTCGATGGCGTGCCGGTTCCACGTCCAGACCGCGGGCTCGTCGCTGACCGCGCAGTCGGTCGACAACAACGTCGTCCGGACGACGATCCAGGCACTCGCCGCGATCCTCGGCGGGGCCCAGAGCCTGCACACGAACTCGCGCGACGAGGCGCTCGCCCTGCCGACCGAGGAGAGCGTGCGGCTTGCGCTGCGGACGCAGCAGATCCTCGCCTACGAGGCGGGCGTCGCGGAGACCCCGGATCCGCTGGGCGGCTCGTACTTCGTGGAGAGCCTCACCTCCGAGCTCGAGGCGGCGGCGCAGGCGTACCTCGACGAGATCGACGCCATGGGCGGCACGCTGCGCGCGCTCGAGGCGGGCTTCCAGCAGCGCTCGATCCAGGAATCGGCGTACCTCGAGCAGCGCGCGATCGACGCGGGCGAGCAGGTCGTCGTCGGGGTCAACCGGTTCCGGGACGAGCAGGCCGCCTCGCCCGCGATCCAGCGCATCGACCCGGCGGCCGAGCGCCGCCAGATCGCAGGCGTCCGACGGGTCCGAGCGGAGCGCGATCCAGCCGCCTGGGAGGCCGCCGTCCGACGGCTCGAGGACGCGGCGCGGGGCACGGACAACCTGCTGCCGCCGCTCATCGAGGCGGTCAAGGCGTACGCAACGGTGGGCGAGATCGCCGACCGGCTCCGAGCGGCGTGGGGCGTCCACCGCGAGCTGATCACGGTCTGACGACGATGCTCAGAGGAGGACCCAGGCATGCCTGACCTGCGGCACCGGCCCCCGGGCCGGATCCACCACCTCGCGATCGTGGTCAAGTCCCTCGACGAGGCGCTGCCGGTGTACCGCGACCTCATCGGGCTGCCGCTCGAGTCGATCATGGACATCGCGTCCGATCGGGTGCGGATCGCGTTCCTCGGCGTCGGCGAATCGAAGGTCGAGCTCGTGCAGCCGACGGACGACACGACCGGCGTCGCTCGGTACCTGGCCAAGGAGGGTGAGGGCTTCCACCACGTCTGCTTCGAGGTGGCGAACCTGGCCGAGGAGCTGACCCGCCTCGGCATCGACGGGGTGGAGCTGATCGACACGGCACCGCGCCGCGGGGCGGAAGGTCCGGTCGCGTTCCTGCATCCGCGGTCGTGCCACGGCGTGCTCGTCGAGCTCATCGAGGCGGTCGGGGGCCCGGCGTGGAAGGCGCTCGGCTATCCGGACTAGCCCGAGCGCACTCGACCGGCGCGCGATGCGCATGCCGCGCACGCTGGCATTCGTCACGTCCTTGGTGCTCGTCGGCTGTCTGCCGCCGTCGAGCCTGCAGCCCTCCGCGCCGATCATGTCCACGGAGGGTCAGATGCCCGATCAGCTCGTCCTCACCAGCCCCGAGTTCAAGGATGGCGGCGCGATCCCGCGGCGCTTCACATGCGATGCCGAGAACGTCTCGCCGCCGTTGAGCTGGAGCGGCGCGCCGGCGGGCGCGGTCACGCTCGCACTCGTGATGGACGACCCCGATGCCCGCGGCTTCGTGCACTGGGTCGTCTACAACATCGACGCCTCGGCGACGGGTAGCCTGCCCGCCGGCTGGTCGTCGACGCCCGATGCGGCGCCGCAGGGCGGCAACAGCTTCGGAAAGGTCGGCTACGGCGGCCCGTGCCCGCCGAGCGGGACGCATCGGTACACCTTCCGGATGCTCGCGCTCGACGCGGTGCTCGACCTCGCGCCAGGACCGAAGGCCCGAGGAGTCCTCGATGCGGCCGCAGATCACACGCTCGCGGAGGCAGCGCTGACCGGCACGTACCGCCGCGGGAGCTGAGGCCTCGAGGCCAGATCGACCAGGGCGTTCAGAGCGACCAGGCGAGAATCACCGCGGGCGCCCGATCCGCGCGCCGGGCGAACTCCACGATCTCCGTCGCGAACTTGCGAACCGACGGCTTCTCCTCGCGAGCCAGCTCACCGAGCTCGTCCTCGAGCAGGTCGATCCAGCGGCCGGCGACGGCATCGAGCTGGCGGTCCTCCAGCATCGCGACCGCGGTGACCCAGCCCGGGTCCACGCGCTCGACCGTGCGCTCGTCGGCGTCGCCGGGCCCTTCGAGCTCGACCCGCGCTTCCAGGAAGTCGACCGGCTCGTCCCGGCCCGTGACCGCGCGGACGGCCTGGCTGAACAGGTCGAGCCACGTCGGGTCGATCGCCCCGCCGAACGAGAGGTGCGCGGGGAATCGCGCCGGATCCTCGAACGCTGCCAGGTCATCCACGGCAACGGCGAGGAGGATCTCGCGGCTGTCGCCGGCGACGAGGTCCATGACGAGGCCCATCCGCGAGGCCCTCAGGGCCGCCGGGCGGTGAGCAGGAACAGCGGGTACGGCACGTCCTCCTCCTCCGCGCCGCCCACGGTCCCGCCGTCGCGGACCTGAACGTCGACGAAGCCGGCGGCCTCGGTGAGCCGGGCGAGTCGGGCGCGGTCGAAGCCGAGGTGGTGGACGCCCTGGCCGATCGCGCCGTGGAACGAGCCGTCCTCGGTGTCGAGGTCGAGGGCGACGAGCAGGCCGCCCGGCGCGAGCAGCCGCTTGAAGCCGGCCAGCCCGGCGGCCGTGTCCTCGATGTGGTGCAGCACGAGCTGCGAGATGGCCGCGTCGAACGGCGCGCCCTCGGGCAGCGGGTCGGCGACGAGGTCGAAGTGGATCGCGCGGACGTTGCGCAGGTCCCGCTCGTCGATCTTGCGCCGCGCCTCGGCGAGCATGCCCTCGGACGTGTCCGCGAGCACGAGCTCGGCGAGCTGGTCGAGCAGGGCCAGTCCGACGAGTCCCGTGCCGGCGCCGATCTCGATCGCCCGGCAGCCGGCTGGGAACCGGACCGCGGATCGGATCGCCGCCGAGGCGGCGCTCGCCCGAGCGAGCCGCTCTGGCGTGTCCCACGTCGCCGCCCTGGCGTCGAAGCTCTTCGGGTCGAGGCTCGCGCCAGGCTCGGTCTCGTCCGTCATCCCAAGCCTCAGCCGCGGTAGCCCGCGTCGCGCAGGAGCTGGGGCAGCTCGGTCGGCGAGCCGGCGACGCCGAAGCCGGCGGCCTCGAGGGCCGCGACCTTGGAACCGGCGGTGCCCGCGCCGCCGGAGATGATCGCGCCGGCGTGGCCCATGCGCTTGCCCTCGGGCGCCGTGCGCCCGGCGATGAACGCGGCCTTCGGCACGCCGGCGAGATTCGTCGCGGCCCACGCCGCCGCTTCCTCCTCGGCCGCGCCGCCGATCTCCCCGATGAGGACGATCGCCTCCGTCTCGGGATCGGCCGCGAAGAGCTGCAGGACCTCGAGGAACGTCGAGCCGATGATCGGGTCGCCGCCGATGCCGACGCACGTCGACTGGCCGATGCCCGCGTCGGTCATCGCCTGGACGGCCTCGTAGGTCAGGGTTCCCGAGCGCGACACGACCCCGACCGAGCCCTCGCGGTGGATCGAGCCCGGGATGATCCCGACCTTCGCCCGACCCGGCGACGTGGCCCCGGGACAGTTCGGGCCGATCAGCGTCGCGCCGGCAGCGCGCACGGCGGCCACGACCGGGACCATGTCGAGCGCCGGGATGCCCTCGGTGATGCAGAAGATCGTGCCGATCCCTGCGGCCGCCGCCTCGAGGATCGCGTCCGGCGCGCCCGCCGCGGGCACGAAGATGCAGGAGGTGTTCGCGCCGGTCTCGCGAACCGCCTCGGACATCGTGTCGAACACGGGCACCGTGTCGTCGAGCGCCTTCTGGCCGCCCTTGCCCGGCGTCATCCCCCCGACGATCGCGGTGCCGTACGCCTGCATCGCCCGCGCGTGGAACTCGCCTTCGCGGCCCGTGATGCCCTGGACGACGAGCCGCGTCTCGCGCCCGATGAGGATGCTCACGCCGCCTGCCCCTGGGCGCGCGCCGCGGCGACCGCCTTCTCCGCCGCCTCGTCGAGGCTCGCGGCGGTCTCGAAGTGCGCCTCCTCGAGGAGCCGCGCCGCCTCGGCCGCGTTCGTGCCCACGATGCGCACGACCATCGGCACGTCCCGCGACTGCTGCTTGCGGGCCTCGATGAGCCCGAGCGCGACCTCGTCGCCACGGGTGATGCCGCCGAAGATGTTGACCAGGATCGCCTCGACCCTGGGCTCGGCGAGGATGAGCCGCATCGCCGCGGCCACCCGCTCGGCCTTGGCGCCGCCGCCGATGTCCAGGAAGTTCGCGGGCTCGCCGCCGGCGCGCTTGACGAGGTCCATCGTGGTCATCGCCAGCCCGGCACCGTTGACCATGCACCCGATCGTCCCGTCGAGGTGGATGAAGCTGATGTCGTGCCGGCGCGCCTCGGCGTCGGCGGGCGCCTCCTCGTCCGGGTCGCGAAGCGCCTCGTGATCCTGGTGCCGGAACAGGGCGGAGTCGTCGAGGGTGATCTTGGCGTCGAGGCAGACGAGGCGCTCCTCGCCGGCGCCCGCCCCCTCGCGCACGATCGCGAGGGGATTGATCTCCACGAGATCCGCGTCGTTGGCGAGCATCGTCCGGACGAGGCCCTTGGCGATCCCGACGGTCGCCTTCAGGTGGGCGTTGAGCCCGAGCCGGAATGCGAGCTCGCGCGCCTGCCAGTCACGCAGCCCGAGCAAGGGGTCCGCGTGGATGCGGACGATGGCGTCCGGGTTCGTCGCCGCCACCTGCTCGATCTCGACCCCGCCCTCGGCCGAGCCCATCAGCAGGATCCGCCGCGCCGCCCGATCGAGGACCGCGGCCAGGTACAGCTCGCGGACGATGTCCGCGGCTGGAGCGACGAGGACCTTGCGCACGGCGATGCCCTTGATCGACATGCCGAGGATGTCGTCCGCGACGTGCTCCGCCTCGTCGTCAGTGGCGGCGAGCCTGACGCCGCCCGCCTTGCCTCGACCGCCGACGAGCACCTGCGCCTTGATCACCACCTGGCGCGCGTGGCCCGCGCCGTGGAGCAGCCGGGAGGCCGCAGCGCGAGCCTCGGCCGGGCTCCGGGCGACCTCCCAGGGCGGAACCGGCAGACCCTGGGCGAGCAGGAGCTTCTTGGCGTCGGCTTCCTGGATCTTCACGGGTGGCCGATGGTACGCGCCGGTCGCGTGGTCAGCGCCGGCCCTGGTGCAGCTTGCGGGCCTCGGCGATCCGCTCCAGCGCGACCGGTGTCTTGGCCAGCGACCAGATGATCGCGTCGGCGAAGCCCGCGTCCTCGAGCTCGTCGAGCAGGTCGGCGAGCCCGGCACCGTCAGTGTCGGTGCCTTCCCGGTCGTCCGCGCCCTCGCCAGGCTCGTGCAACCGGATCCCGATCGTCCGGCGGATCGCCGCCCGGTCGCGACTCACGTCATCGCACGCAGCGTCGAGGTCGCGGAGGCGTCCCCGGAGCCGATCGTCCACCTGACCGAACCACGCGGTATTCCAGGCGTCCGCCCAGGTCGCGGTCAGCCGGAGCATCCGCTCGCCCTTCGAGGCGACGAGGATCGGCGTCCGCCTGGCGGGCGGCGGCAGCAGCACGGCGCGCCGGTACTGGCGCCATTGACCATCCAGGTCGACCGTCTCGCCACGGAGCAGCCGGGCGATGATCTCGAGATCCTCGGCGAAGCGACCGACGCGATGGTCGAACGGCAGCCCGAACGCCTCGTACTCGGGCGCGTGCCAGCCCGCGCCGATGCCCAGGGTGAGCCGGCCGCCGGACAGGTCGTCGAGGGTCGCTGCCATCTTGGCCATGACCCCGGCGGGCCGGAATGACGAGCACATGACCAGCGCGCCGAGTTCGACCCGAGGCACCACCGGCGCGAGCGCGGTCAGCGTCGTCCAGGCCTCGTGTGGGCCCTCGTCGGCCTCGCCCTCGAAGCGGAACAGGAGGTGATCGAAGACCCAGATCGAGTCGAGCCCGACCCCCTCGGCGATCGACGCGAAGGCGCGCGTCTCCTCGAAGTTCGTCGCCCGGCCGGCGGCCGTCTCGCCGTAGGCCATCGGCACCGTCACCCCGACACGCACCGGGCGAGTCTATCGGCGCGCCTAGAATGCGGGCATGGCCCACCGAGTCACGCTCATCCCCGGCGACGGCATCGGACCGGAGCTGGCGGAGGCGACGCGACGCGTGCTCGACGCCACCGGAGTCGAGTTCGAGTGGGAGGTCCAGGAGGCCGGCGAGGCGACCATCGCGAGCGAGGGCACGCCCCTCCCGGAGCGCGTCCTGGACTCGATCCGGCGCAACAAGATCGCGCTCAAGGGCCCGATCACGACGCCGGTCGGGTCGGGCTTCCGGAGCGTCAACGTCGGCCTGCGCCAGGCCCTGAACCTGTACGCCAACCTGCGGCCGGCGCGATCGATGGCCGGGGTCCCGAGCCGCTACGACGACGTCGACCTGGTGATCGTCCGCGAGAACACCGAGGACCTGTACGCGGGTATCGAGCACATGGTCGGCCGGGACGCGGCGGAGAGCATCAAGATCATCACCCGGGCGGCGTCGGAGCGGATCGCCCGCTTCGCCTTCGAGTACGCGGTCGCGAACGGCCGGCGGAAGGTCACCGCCGTGCACAAGGCGAACATCATGAAGCTGTCCGACGGGCTGTTCCTGGAGGCGTGCACGACGGTCGCCCGGGACTACGCGGGGCGGGTCGAGTTCGAGGACCGCATCGTCGACAACATGTGCATGCAGCTGGTCCAGAAGCCGGAGCTGTACGACGTCCTCGTCCTCCCGAACCTGTACGGCGACATCGTGTCCGACCTCGCCGCGGGCCTCGTGGGCGGCCTGGGCGTGGCGCCCGGGGCGAACATCGGCGAGGACGGAGCCGTGTTCGAGCCGGTCCACGGCTCGGCGCCCAAGTACGCGGGCCAGAACAAGGCCAATCCGACGGCCCTGATCCTCTCCGGCGCCCTCATGCTCCGGCACCTCGGGTACGCCGAGGTGGGGGAGCGCGTGGAGCACGCGGTGCGTGCGGTCATCGCCGAGGGGCGGACGACGACCTCCGACCTCGGCGGCAGTGCCGGGACCAGCCAGTTCGCCGACGCGGTGATCGAGCGGCTGCAGTCGGCGGCGCCGTCGGGCACGCCGGCGAGCGCCGTCGCGTGACCATCCGGAGGGTCGCGTGACCGTCCAGGGCGCCGTCCTCCGGGCGCTGCGCAAGCCGCGCGGCAGCGCACGGCAGGGCTTCGGGACGACGAGCCGCCGCGACAACTGGGTCGTCTTCCCGGTGGTTCAGGCGCTCGTCTTCACCCTGTGCGCGGGCTACCTGACGTTCAGCGGCATCTTCTGGGAGCCGATCCTCCCGACGGGCTATCGCTGGGACGGCTACCTCTCGCCGCTGTTCTCGCCGCTCATCGTCTGGAAGGACATGCCGACCTGGCTGAGCCCGGGCCTGCTGATCCTGTGGATCCCGATCGGCTTCCGGGCCACCTGCTACTACTACCGGAAGGCGTATTACCGCTTCTACTTCGCCGACCCGCCGGGCTGCGCCGTCGGCGAACCGACGATGCACCGCCGCTTCGCCCTCGAGAACGCCCTCCCGTTCGTCCTCCAGAACCTGCACCGGTACCTGCTGTACCTGGCGTTCATCCCGCTGACGTTCCTGTGGCTGGACATCATCCCGGCGTTCATCGCGCCCGCAGGCGAGGCCGGGGTCACCGATCCCGGGCTCCGCATCGGGATCGGCGGCCTCCTGTTCCTGGTCAACGTGACCCTGCTGACCGGCTACTCGCTGTCGTGCCACTCGCTGCGTCACCTCGTCGGCGGGCGGATCGACTGCTTCTCGTGCACCCGAGCACGGCGGGTCAGGTACACGCTCTGGCAGCGCCTGACCGACCTCAACCGGAGCCACATGTGGTGGGCGTGGGCGAGTCTGATCACCGTCACGCTGGCCGACATCTACGTCCGGCTGCTCGTGCTGGGGGTGATCACCGACCAAGCCATCCACTTCAACCTCTAGGCGCCGGCGGTCGATGGTCCTGGCTTCGGAGGTGCTCGACCAGATCGAGACGCATCCTGTCGACGTCGGCCAGCTCCTTGAACTGGTCGTACATCGATGGCAGCTTGCGTCGGACGTGCTCCGGGGGCAGGTAGCTGATGTCGAGGAAGACGCCGCCATGGGGCGAGCCCCGACCCTCGCGGACCTCGGTGTAGATCGCGCGTGAGACGTTGTCGCACCCACTTCCGGGACACGATGGTCGGCGGCAAGCTGCTCAACAACGCGCGCATGGCCGAGCTGCACGCCAGGGAGGCGCCGGACCGGGTTCGCGAGCTGGAGGCGTGGGGCGCCGTCTTCGACCGGACGCGCGACGGGCGGATCCTGCAGCGGCCGTTCGGCGGCCATTCGCACCCGCGCCTCGCCCACGTCGGCGACCGCACCGGGCTGGAGATGATCCGAACCCTCCAGGATCGCGCCGTCGCGGCCGGCGTCGACGTGTTCATGGAGTGCACGATCACGCGCCTGATCACCGGCGCCGACGGCGTCGTCGGAGCGTTCGGCTACTGGCGCACGACCGGCGGGCCCGTCGTGTTTCCCGCGAAGACGGTCGTCCTCGCCACCGGCGGCATCGGCAAGGCGTACACCGTCACCTCGAACTCGTGGGAATACAGCGGCGACGGCCACGCACTGGCGTACTCGGTCGGCGCCGACCTCATCGACATGGAGTTCGTCCAGTTCCACCCGACAGGCATGGTCTGGCCGCCCGGGGTCCGCGGCCTGCTCGTCACCGAGGCGGTCCGTGGCGAGGGCGGGATCCTGCGCAACAAGGACGGCGAGCGGTTCATGTCGAGGTACCTGCCCGAGGATCGGCGCGGCGAGTACGCCTCGACGGATGAGGAGGCTGCGCGGTGGGTCACCGCCCAGTCCGAGGGCCGGGTGACCGACGCGCGCCGGCCGCCGGAGCTGTCGACCCGCGACAACGTCTCACGCGCGATCTACACCGAGGTCCGCGAGGGTCGGGGCTCGCCCCATGGCGGCGTCTTCCTCGACATCAGCTACCTGCCCCCGGAGCACGTCCGACGCAAGCTGCCATCGATGTACGACCAGTTCAAGGAGCTGGCCGACGTCGACATCACCACGGGCCCGATGGAGGTCGGGCCGACGACGCACTACGTCATGGGTGGGGTGCGCGTCGACGCCGAGACGGGGGCGAGCACCGTCCCGGGCCTGTACGCCGCGGGCGAGGTCGCCGGCGGGATGCACGGCGCGAACCGGCTCGGCGGCAACTCGCTGTCCGACCTGCTCGTGTTCGGCCAGCGTACCGGTGCCGCAGCCGCGGCCGCGGCGACCTCCGTGGCAGGCTGGAAGAAGGCGCCGTACCTCGATCCGGTCCAGGTGCGCGACGCCGGACGCGAGCTCTCCGCGCCGCTCGAGCAGGGCAGTGGAGAGGACCCCTACGCCCTCCAGCGCGACCTCCAGGATGTCATGCAGCGCCTGGTCGGCATCTTCCGGGTCGAGGCCGACCTGCAGGAGGCCACGTCCGAGCTGTCGAGGCTCAAGGCGCGCTGGCCTGCCGTCGGCGTCCGCGGCGGGCGGACATTCAACCCGGGCTGGAATCTCGTCTTCGAGCTGCGCAACCTGCTCGTCGTCTCCGAGGCGATCACGCGCAGCGCCCTGCAGCGCACCGAGAGCCGCGGCGCCCACAGCCGCATCGACCACCCGGAGACCGACCAGGCAGGCTGGGGCGGGCGCAACAGCGTCGTCCGGCGCCGACCCGACGGCTCGATGGAGGTGACCACGACCGCGCTGCCCGAGATGTCCGACGAGCTGCGGCTCCTGCTCGGCGGTGCCCATTGATGCGAGGATTCCCACCGATGCACGAGCGCGACCGATGATCGAGACCAGGCCGCCCGCCGAGGTCCCGGCACGAGCCGAGGCTCTGCCCGGCGCAGCGATTGACGAGGCCAGAGCGTCGAGCGTGGCGAAGCTACGCGTGTTCCGCGGCGAGCCCGGAACGCCGTCCCGGTACGACGAGTTCGACGTGCCGGTGGAGGAGGGGATGGTCGTCCTCGATGCCCTCCACTGGATCCAGGGCAACGGCGCGCCCGATCTGGCCGTGCGCTGGAACTGCAAGGCCGCGAAGTGCGGCTCCTGCGGCGCCGAGGTCAACGGCCGGCCGAGCCTCACGTGCAAGACCCGGCTGTCCGACTTCGACCTCGACGAGCCCATCACGGTCGAGCCGATGCGGACGTTCCCGCTGGTGCGTGACCTCGTCACCGACGTGTCCTGGAACTACGAGGTGAACCGCTCGATCGAGCCGTTCTCGCCCCCGGCCGACGTTCCCCAGTCGGACTGGCGCTGGCAGCAGGAGGACATCGAGCGGGTCCAGGAGTTCCGCAAGTGCATCGAGTGCTTCCTGTGCCAGGACGTCTGCCACGTGCTGCGCAACCACGAAACCGAGCGGCCATTCATGGGCCCGCGCTTCCTCGTTCGGGCGGCCGGGCTCGAGATGCACCCGATCGACCAGGCGGACCGGCGCCCGTACCTGAAGGACGTCGGCGGCGTCGGCTACTGCAACATCACCAAGTGCTGCACCGAGGTCTGCCCGGAGCACATCAAGATCACCGACAACGCGATCATCCCGCTCAAGGAGCGCGTCGCCGACGAGTTCTACGACCCGATCCAGTGGGCCTGGCGCAAGCTCCGGGGCCGGTCCGATTCGGCACCGGATCGGAGGAGCTTGCCGGTTCTGCAGGCCGGCCGGCAGGCCGAGCCATCGATCGAGCCCACCCCGGAACGATTGGCGCGAGCCGTCGGTGAGGATTCGCCCGTCGCCGAACCGATGCACGCCGCGGCACCGACGACTTCGACTCCCGCCGCCGAGCCGACTCCGGCCGCTGAGCGGACCGACGCGGGCAAGGTGGCGAAGGCCGCCCGTGCGACGGCGGGCCCCCGCGCCAAGCGCGCCCGGCGCCGCCCGGACACGGGCGACGAGACGCCGTCCGAGGGCTAGGCCGGACCTTGCGGGAGCCGCCGCTGACGCTCGGCCTCGACGAGCCTGCCGACGACGCGAGCACGTTCGAAGACGCCGCCTCCGCGCGTGCGTCCGCGGGCCGGGTGGCGGCCGGAAAGCAACCGGTCGGCTTCGTCGTCCGCACGGACGGTGCGGCCCGAGGCAATCCCGGGCCGGCATCGGCCGGGGCCGTGCTCATCTCGCTCGCGCGAGGGGACGCCCGGAGCCCGCTTGCTCCGCCGGATGCCTCGATCTCGGACTACCTCGGGGTGCAGACGAACAACGTCGCCGAGTACACCGCGGTCGTTCGCGCGATCGAGCTGGCGCTGGAGCTGGGCGCCCGCCGCCTGGAGCTGTTGCTCGACTCGAAGCTGATCGTGGAACAGCTGTCGGGCCGCTGGCGCGTCAAGGACGCGAAGCTGCGGCCACTGTGGGCGGAGGCGCTGCGCGGTCTCCGAGCGCTGCCCGACGGCTGGGTCGCGGCGCACGTGCCCCGCGCCCAGAACTCCTCAGCGGATGCCCTGTGCAACGCGGCGATCGATCGGGTGATGGCCGGCGGCCCCGAGTCGGTCGTCGTGCGGCCTCGGTCGTGATGAGGCCGACATCCGCAGGGTCGGATGCGCGTCTGGGCGATCAACCTTGACGAGGTGAGGCCCGAGCGAGACGTTCCAACGGCTGAATCCGGTCGAAATGCGCCCGGGCAATGCCCGGCAGGTGCCCGCGTGCCGAGCCTGCCCTACAGCTCCGCCATCTGTGCCCGGGTTTCGTCCGCTTCGACGGGCATGCCGAGGCGTTCATACCCCTCGAGCGCCAGGCGCAGCAGACGCCGTGCGTCGTCGTCGTGCCCCTTGGCTGCCTGGTGGGTTGCCTCTGCGCGATCGATTGCCGGCCCGAGCCAGGCGAGGCGCGTCGACCGGCGCCGCAGCTTTGGGAGAACGGTTGCGAGCGAATCCCAGTCCCCGAGGCGTGCCAGCGCTTCGACGAGGACCGGCTGCTCGTATGGCCCCTCGTCGAACGATGGTGGGCGGTCTGCTCCGCCCATTCGGATGACGATGTCCCGTGCTTCCGCGGCATCGCCCCGGCGCATCGCCCGCTCCGCCAGCCACGCTTCGACGAGCCCGGGCCGCGCGTCGTTCGGCGCGATCCGTCGTTCGGCTTCGGCCATCTCCTCGAGGCGCCCGAGACGCTCGAACACGATGGCCGCCACCACGGGTCCGCTGCGCGTGTACGGGCAGCTCATGTCGACCGTCTCGCGGTCGTAGGTGTCGAGATGCTCGTGCGCCAGCGGCACGATCTCGTCCCAGCGGGCCAGGCGGTACAGGGCGGCCATCGAGAAGTAGGTCTGATGCATCTGTTCGTGGACGCTGAGCTGGCTTGCGAGCGGTCCGATTCCCCGATAGATGTCCAGCGCGACATCGAACTCGCCTGCGATGTCCATGACGAGCGCGGCGGCCTGCTGGCCCGTGATCAGCCGGTCGCGGATCGCGACGACCTGGTCAAGCGACGCCACCAGCCGGCGGGCGATGTCCAAGGCACGCGCGTCGTCACCCTCGAGGACCCGGAGGCCGTCGAGCATCCGTAAGGCCACGACGCGGAGGTCGCCGTCGCCGGACGCCTCGGCGATGGCGACGGCTTCCTCGACGGCCGCAACACGGGCCTTCGCATTCAGGGGATCAGGCCGACCCTCGGCAGCCCATGTCTCCGCCGCACGACCCCGAAGCGCGAGCAGCCAGGCGCGAGTCACGGGATCCCGGGCGTGCGCGAGGCCTTCGTCGACATAGCCATCGACCACCTGGGCCGAAGGTCGGCTCGTAAATCCGCCGTAGAAAATCCCCGCGAGGCGCCCTGCCTTCAGGGAGATGCGGGCGATCGCATCGTCGTCACCCGCCGCCCGAAAGAGCTCGAGCGCGTGGCCCCACGCCTCCGTGCTCGGATCACCGTGCATGCCCCAACCATGGTCATCGCCCAGCTCCTCGAAGACGGGCGCTCGCTCGTCGTCCGAGGCGGCGATCGCGAGTGCCGCCTCATGGAGCTCGACAGCCCGGTCGATCGCGTTGCGACGACGTGCGACGGCGCCGGCAGCCACGATGGTTTCGAATGCCCGCGCACGCATTGCCGCACGAGCCTCGGGCTCGTCTGCCCAGGCGAGGTCGGCCCCGTCGGCCAACAACGCCCGCCGATAGTGATGCGCCACGAGCTCGACGAGTGCCTCATCGTCAGGACCGGCCAGGTCCTGGAGCCAGGCCGCGGCGCGCGCATGGGAGCGAGCCCGCCGCGCGAGTGGGACGCCCTGGTACGCGACATCGAGGATGAGTGCGTGCTTGAACGCGAACTCGACCTGACCGCTGACGCTGGACGTCGGCCGCGCCACCACGAACCCCTTCGATTCGAGACTGATCAGGGAGTCGTCGACGGTCGGCCGATCGATCGACAGGGCGACGGCTGAAGGCCAGAAAGCGCGGCCCACGACCGCGGCTTCCTGCAGGACCAGCTTGTGGTCCGGGGACAGGCGATCGAGCCGAGCGGCAAGCACCGCCTGAACCGTATCCGGCAGTCCCTCCGGGGCGACGCCGCCCGCGAAACTCCAGCCGTCTCCGGCAGGCGCGAGTGCTCCCGCATCCACGAGCCCGCCAATCAGCTGCTCGAGGAAGAAGGGGTTGCCGTCGGCGCGGTCAAGGACCTCCGCACGCATGGATTCCGGAAGCGCCCCGGCGCCGACGAGGTTCCGGAGCACGCCGGCCGCCTCGCCAGCGAGCAAGGGACGCAGGGTCAGGGACATTGCGCCGTCTCGCGCGACACTGAACTCGGGGTGGTCGTCGGCGAACTCGGGCCGCGCGGTGGCGAGCACCAGGACCGGGCCCGCCGTGCGGGTTCGGATGCTGTCGAGGATCGCCAGGAGCTGGCTGTCGGCCCAATGGAGGTCCTCGATGAGGATCACGAGTGGAACCTTGGCGAGCGCCGACACGAAGCGTGGCCAGGCGACGGACAGCGCGATGGCGACGGCGGTCGGGCGTACCCCGACGAGCGGATTGCCCGGAAGGCGGATACCAGCCGAGATGCCGAGCGCGTGGATCGTGTCGACGATGTCGGTTTCGGGGACCCCTGCCGTCGTGAAGATGTCGCGGACGCCGCGTTCCAGACGCTCCCCGGCGAGCTCGATCGGATCGTCGAGGGCGATGCCGAACTCGCGGCGGACGATCTCGCCGAGCGCCCAGTACGTGATCCCGTCCCCGGCCGAGAGGCACCGTCCACGGACGACGCGAAGGTCGGCCCGCGCCTCCATGGCGGATGCCCGCCGGGCCGAACACCACGACGAGTCGAAGCGACCCGGTTTCGACAGCGTCGTCGAGCGCCTCGGCCAGGCTCCGTCGCTCGCGCTCCCGACCGACGATCGGCGACTGCAGGCGTCCCGTCGCGGCTTCGGGCTCGAGGCGCGGCCCGAGGACGGGCCACGCCTTGACCGGCTGGGACTTGCCTCGAAGCTCGAGATCCCGCGAGTCGCCGAAGCCATACAAATCCGACACGGCCGCGTGGGTTCGATCACCCACGAGGATGGTCGCCGGCTCGGCAGCTTGTTCGAGCCTCGCCGCGACGTTCACGGCATCGCCGACGACGATCATCTCGCCTTCGGGACCGCCAACCGGAGCCATGACGTTGCCCGAATTGACCCCGATCCGGACCTGGAGGGTCACGCCGAAGCGCTCCTGAAATTCGACGTTCAGACCCTCGAGAGTCGAGATCATCTCCAGGGCCGCCCCGACGGCGCGGCGCGGGTCATCCTCGTGGGCCATCGGGACGCCGAAGACGGCCATGATCGCGTCGCCGATGTACTTCTCGACCGTCCCGCCCCAGCGGTCGATGACGCCGGCCATCGCCGCGAAGTAGGTCCGGAGAAGCGCCTGCAGGCGCTCGGGGTCGAGGCGCTCTCCCAGGTCCGTCGAGCCGACCAGATCCGCGAAGAGGATCGTGACGAGCTTGCGCTCGTCCGTCCTTCGAGGCGCAGGGCTGCCTGCCACGACCCGTGAGTCTAGGGATCGATCCTGACGCCGAATAGCGTCACCGGGAATCGATCATCGGCAGGTGAGCGGCCGGCGGGAGCGCCTCCGGTTAGAATCCGCCGGTCAGCGAGGCGGCCGGATGGCCGCGCGCCGGCGGGGCAACCCGACGGCGTGAGGAAAGTCCGAGCTCCACAGCGCGAGGTAGCGGGTAACACCCGTCCGCCGCGAGGCGAGGACCAGCGCCACAGTGACGATGCCGGCGCCTCGGCGCCGGAGTGAAACGCGGCAAGCTCTACCCGGAGCAAGGCCAAATAGGAGGGCGACCACCCGGTTCGCCGGGACGGGCGCGCTGCCCAGCCCTCGGGTCGGCCGCATGAGCCGTCGGGTGACCGACGGCCCGAGATGGATGGCCATCGCCGAGCCGTTTCGACGGCGAGGCACAGAACTCGGCTTACAGGCCGCCCTCGCTGACGTACCCTGCGCACCACACTCGAGCATCGACGAGGAGTGGAGGCGCATGTTCGACTACCAGACCGTCAAGCTCCTGCATCACCACGGCCAGGACGACTGGGTCCCGATGGCCGAAGTCGAGCACGGTTCCGCTGCGCACGATCCGGAGCGGGCATGGCTGCGCGGCGCGCGCCTGTACCGATGCACTTCCTGCGAGGAAGAGGTCGTGATCGCCGAGCCGCCCGACGCCCGGCCGGACAAGCCCGGCGCGTAGCGGTGGGCGACGCCGGGCGTCGCCCGGGCTAGTCCTCGTCGGGTCGGAAGATGTGGGCGGCGGTGCAGGCGTTGCAGATCGGCGTGGCCGCGTCGAGGTCGCCCAGCGGGATCGCCAGCTTGCGGTCGGGGTACAGGCACTCGACGTCGTAGCGCCGCTCGCCCCGCGGCTCGACCCGGATCAGCCGCCGGAACGTGCAGCGGCGGATGCGGTGCGGCGCGAGGTGCGAGGGGTCGGGCAGGACGACCGCATCGACTGGCAGCGGCAGGGCCATCGGCGGGCTGGAAGCCTCCATCTGGCTCCTCGTCGGCGCGATGCCGACGAACAGGCGGCGCAGCCTAGCACCGTCCCTGATGGCGCGGCCACCGTGAAAAGGTACTAGAGTCCGCGGCCTGCGGAGCACATCGAGGAGGCGCGTGGAGCCCGAACCCGAGCAGACCGAGCGCCGCTCCCTGACCCCGGCGGTGCTCGCGTCGGCACTGTTCCTCGCCGCCTGCGCAACATTCGCCATCACCTTCGTGGCCGCACGCGGCGGGCTCCAGCTGCCCATCGGGCCGACGCAGCCGCCGGTCGCCGTGGCGAGCCCGGAGCCGACCGCGCTCCAGACGCCGGCGCCGCTGTCGACCCCCGAGCCGACCATCGAACCGACCGTCGCGCCCACGCCGACCATCGTCCCGACCGTCCCGCCGACGATTGCGCCGACCGCCGTGCCGCCCTTTGCCCTGCCGACCCTCAAGCCGGGCGACCCCCTCCTCGCACTCGAGCGCTGCACGGGCCACCCGCTGTGCTTCCTGTATGTCGTGCAACGAAACGACACGATGATCCGGATCCTGAACCGCTACGACCTGGACCAGGACGTGATCCTCGCGCTGAATCCGAAGATCACCGATCCCCGGCTCATCGTCGTGGGGCAGAGGATGTACCTCGGGCGCAACCGGTTCGTGCGCCTCGACCCGTGCCCGAATGGGGAGCGATGCTTCCTGTACAAGGTCGTCAACGGCGACTCCATCACCGACATCGCAGCCCGCTACGCGATCTCAGCGGACGCGATCCGCGCGGCCAACCCGACGATGCCGCGACCCATCGTCCCGGGCCTGGTGCTGAAGCTGCCCTACCCGGGCTGACGCCGGTGGAACCGGGGCTGCTCGGGCGGTGTACTGTGGCCAAGGAGCGCGTTCGATTTCAATCGTCCTGATGAAACGGTCGTCGATCTCGCTGCTGCTCGGTCTTGCGCTGGCTGCTTGCGCGCCGGTGACCCCCACGGGCCGCCCCACGAGCAGCGCGACGCCCACCGTCGCGGTCGATGCCTCGCCCGGGGACGTGGCGACGTGCCCGGTCACCCACCCCAACGGGGCCTTTCCGAGCGGGGAAGAACGGCCATCTGCCTCGTCGCTCCTCGCGCTCGGCAACGGCCAGCTGTGGGTCGTCCCGATCCATGAGGTGTTCCTCGCCGACGCGAGATCCATCGAGAGCGACGGTTCGATCGGCGCCAAGTTCGGCTGGTGGCGGATCACGCCTGGAACGCTCACGATCTCCGGACGGCGGCTCGATGCTCCGGCACCACCGCTTCGGGCTTCCGTTCCCGACGGCTACGGGTCAAGCGGATTCCAGACAAGCGGCGTGTTCTTCCCCACGGAGGGCTGCTGGGAGATCACGGGAACCGTCGGCGACGCGACGTTGTCGTTCGTGACCTTCGTCCGTCGAACCTGACCGTCGGGTCGCCCGCCGACCCGTCTCGTCCCGCACCACGTGGCCGCGCGTCGCCGAGGGACAAGGCCACGGGTCCGGGCCGCATCCCTTGACACACCTGAAATTGGGGATTGACGAATGCGTCCCGCGCCCTAGAATGCCCGGCAAGTGGTGAGAAGTGGGGAATAGTGGGGATCCACCGCGAGTCCCTTGGGTCTCCAGCCCCATTCACCGCCAGCGGTCATCCGGACGGGCACTCCGGACCCGCGACACCGATGACCGGCTCGCGGCCCCCGCGAGCCGGTCGAAATTCGTCAAGGGGAGTGGGCGGTGTTCACCGGCGAGTACCGGCACACGGTGGACGACAAGGGGCGGCTCGCGATCCCGGCGCGCTTTCGGGCGCAGCTCGAGGGCGGCGCGGTGCTGTCTCGCTGGATCGACGGTTGCCTCGCCATCCACACCCGAGCCGGCTGGGACGCCCTCTCCGCCAAGGTCTCGAGCCTCGCGCTGACCGACCCCGCAGGCCGGCTCTTCGAACGAGCGATCTTCGCCGGCGCCCTCGAGGCTGAGTTGGACCGCCAGGGGCGGGTCCTCGTGCCGGCCTACCTGCGGACCGAGATGGGCATCGGCGCCGAGGCGCTGGTCATCGGCGTGCGCGACCACGGCGAGATCTGGGCGCCGGATCGCTGGCAGGCCTACCGGCGCGAGATGGACGACCCGGCGCGGTTTGCCGACGCCATCCGTGGCCTCGGGATCTGAGCCGGTGACGACCGACGACGCCGTGCCGAGCGGCCAGCCCGTGACCCACGTGCCGGTGCTCGCCGACGAGGTCATGGCGATGCTCGCGCCCGCGGCGGGCAGTCGCCAGGTCGACGCCACGCTGGGCGGCGGGGGCCACGCCGAACGCATCATCGAGGCCACCGATCCTGATGGCCGCCTCCTCGGTCTCGACGCCGACGAGGCGGCCATCGCCAGGGTCAGGGCCCGTCTCGGCCCACGGTTCGGTGATCGACTCCGCCTCCGCCAGGCGAACTTCCGCGAGCTCGCAACGGTCGCGCCCGAGGAGGGCTTCGACGCGGTCGATGGCTGCCTCTTCGACCTCGGGCTGTCGAGCTTCCAGCTCGCCGACGCGGAACGTGGCTTCGGGATCCGGACGGGTGGCCCGCTCGACATGCGCTTCGACGCGAGCCGCGGCGTGCCGGCCTTCGAGCTGCTGGCGACGCTTGACCAGGACGAGCTGACCGCGCTGTTCCGGCGCTACGGCGAGGAGCCGTTCGCGGGCCGGATCGCGCGCGGCATCGTCGAATCGCGCCGGAGCGCCCCGATCCGCACCGCCGAGGAGCTGGCGGCGCTCGTGGCTCGCGTCGCGCCGGGCCGCGCGCCGGGCCGCCGCCGCGTGCACCCAGCCACCCGCGTGTTCCAGGCGTTGCGCATCGCCGTCAACGAAGAGCTCGATGCCCTCGAGGCCGGGCTGGCCGCCGCGGTCGACCTCCTCCGACCCGGCGGCCGGCTCGTCGTCCTGAGCTACCACTCGCTCGAGGACCGGATCGTCAAGCGCTTCCTCCAGGCCGAGCGCCGGGGCTGCACCTGCCCGCCCGAGGTTCCCGTGTGCGTCTGCGGCCGCGAGCCGCGACTGCGCCTGCTCGCGCCCAAGGGCCTCGTTCCTTCAGCTGCCGAGATCGTCGCCAATCCCCGCGCCCGGAGCGCCCGGCTGCGCGCCGCGGAACGGATGGCCGCCTAGTCGCCCAGCCACGCCCCGAACGAACACGGATGAGCAGCGAAGCCCCGTTGCGGAGGAGGAGCACCACGTGAGCAAGCGCCACACGGCGAGTCGACGTCGGAGCTACGGCCGGCGCCAGCACGAGCTGCACGAGCGGATGGACCAGCGGACGGAACGCGGCCGCGGCGAGCGCGCGTGGCGCGCCGGGGACGAGCTGTCATCGGAGCCTCTCGGCTACCTCGACGGTCGTGCGCCGGGCCACCCCGTCGGCTTCATCGACTGATGGCCGTCTACGAGGGCGCCCGCCGCCGGGCCCCGCTGCCACTCGGGCTCGACGGCCTGACCCGAGAGGGCCGCGGCGCTCGCACGCGTGGCGACGCGGCCGCGGAGCGAACGCCGAAGCGCCAGGGCCGCGCGGCCGTGGGACGCCGCCCCGCCCGCAGCGCAAAGAAGCGCCCCCGGCCATCGTCCGTGGGCATCGCGCTCTCCGCGATCGTGCTCGTGTTCAGCGCGGCGTTCCTGTCGCTGAGCCAGAGCGTGCGCGTCGCGGCGACGGGCTACGACATCGTGCGGCTCGTCTCCGAGCACGACCGGCTCGACGCGATCCGCCAGGACCTGCAATCCGACGTGGAGCGACTGCGCAGCGAGCCGGCCATCCGCAAGGAGGCGCTGGACGGCGGCCTCGGCCAGCTCGGCGCCCCGCTGCTCGTCCCCGCCCGCTAGCGAGCGACGACCACCATGCCCGGTCGAACCGATTCTGGGGGCCGCCTGCTCCTGCTCCTGATCGTGTTCGTCCTCGGCGCGGGCGCGCTCGTCACGCGCCTCGGGTACTGGCAGCTCGTCAAGCACGACGACCTCGTCGAGAGCGCGCACCGGCAGATCTACTACCGGGCCGAGGTGCCCAGC
The DNA here is from genome assembly GCA_005889475.1 of Chloroflexota bacterium. Taxonomy (GTDB): domain Bacteria; phylum Chloroflexota; class Limnocylindria; order Limnocylindrales; family CSP1-4; genus UBA5189. The sequence goes on from VBGT01000051.1 coordinate 44,442, forward strand.
CAGCGCGGCCAGATCTACGACCGGAGTGGCACGATCGTCCTCGCCGCGAGCGTGACCCGGGACCGGCTCATCGTGAACGCCGAGGAGCTGAGCGCTGAGCAGCGGGCGACCACGGTCGAGTTCCTCGCGGCGCAGCTCGGCCTGGACCCGATCGCGAGCGGCCAGCTCGCGGCCAAGCTCGCGACCGGCAAGCCGTACCTGGTGATCGCGCGGGACCTGCCACCCGAGAAGTCGACCGTGATCGAGGCGGCCGCCACAGCCGCGGGGATCGGCGGGATCACGTTCGAGTCGGACTCGGCGCGGAGCTACCCGCAGGCCGGCGGCGGCCCGAAGAGCAGCCTCGCCGCGCAGCTCATCGGCTTCGTCAATCGTGATGGCGACGGCCAGTACGGGGTCGAGCAGTTCTACCAGGACGTCCTCGCCGGCCAGCCGAAGGTCGTCGAGGCCGACCGCGACGCGAACGGCGAGCCCCTGCTGGAGACGGAACGCACGGTCGAGCCGGGTGTGCCCGGGCGCGACATCAGGCTCACGATCGACGCGGGCCTGCAGCTGGCGCTCGAGCAGGAGGTCATGGCGGCGCGAATCGCGAACCATGCCGCGTCCGTCTCGGCAGTGGTCATGGATCCCTGGAACGGCGAGATCTACGCCGAGGCGACCTATCCGTCCTACGACGCCAACCGGTACGCGGCGATCGCGAGCGACGACCCGTCGGTCTTCGTCGACCCGATCGTGTCCAACGTCTACGAGCCCGGCTCGGTGTTCAAGATGCTGACCGTCCTCGCCGGCCTGGAGCAGGGCACGACGTCGCTCGACCGCGTCTACGACGACACCGGGAAGATGCGTCTCGACGGCGGCGAGACGAAGATCACGGATGCCGATAACAAGGCGATGGGCCGCCTCAAGCTCGAGGACGCGATCGCCTATTCGCGCAACATCGTCGCCGCGAAGGTCGCCTTCGGGCTCGCGCCCACCACCAGCGAGGCGTCGACGATCCTCCACGAGGTCTGGATGCGGCTGGGTATGGGCAGCCTCACCGGCGTCGACGTCGCGGGCGAGGTCCGGGGCCTGGTCAACGACCCCGCCATCACCAGATGGAGTGAAAGCGATCTCGCGAACGGGTCGTTCGGGCAGGGCGTCGCGATCACCGAGATCCAGCTCGCCCGGGCGTACGCTGCGCTGATCAACGGCGGCGTGCTGGTGCAGCCGCACGTCGTTGCCGGGATCGGCACGGAACCAGTTTCGGTGACGACCAATGCACCGGTGCTCGACCCGAGCCTCAGCCCTCCGCTCGCGGGCTTGATGGAGCACGTCCTCGCCAGCCCGTGGTACGTCGACCAGGCGCGGGTGCCGGGCTACTGGATCGGCGGCAAGACCGGCACGGCCCAGGTGTGGGACCCGGAGCGAAATCGGTGGCGCCCGAACACCTTCAACTTCTCGTGCGTCGGGTTCATCGGCCGCAAGCAAGGGCACCCGGACCTCGTCGCCGCGGTGCGCATCGGCGAGGCGCCGTTCCTCATCACGGCCAGCGGCCAGTCAATCCTCGCGTTCACCGCCCCCGAGCTCTTCCGCCGGGTCGCCACGGACGCGGTCACGACGCCCGGCCTGCTGCCCGTCCCCGCGCCGGCCGACTCGACAACGGCGCAGGCGGGCGGGTGATCGCCGGAGCGGCGGCGGGCGCCGACGGGCCCTGTGCCAAACTTCGCGGCGTGACGGTCGAGGGCCCGCAGCCGCCCAGCGCGGGCGCCCGCTCCCGGGGCGCGGACGCCCCGGCCTTCACCGCCGACGAGCTCCGGCGCCTGACCGGGGGCCGCCTCCTGCGCGCGAGCAGCCGGCCGATTCGCGGCGCGTCTGTCGATTCGCGCCTGGTCGGCCCGGGTCAGCTGTTCGTCGCGCTGCCCGGCGAGCGGACCGACGGCCATCGCTTCGTCGCCGACGCCGCCGTCGCAGGCGCGGCCGCGCTCGTGGTCTCGCGCCCGGTCGCGGCCGAGGTCCTCGATGCACTCGGCGACGTCACTGTCCTCGCGGTACCCGACGGACTCGTCGCGCTCGGCGCGCTCGCGGCCGGCTGGCGGGCACGGTTCGACCCGCTGGTCGTCGGCGTGACCGGCAGCATCGCCAAGACCTCGACCAAGGAGGCCATCGCGGCGGTCCTGGGCACGACCTTCCGGACCCTCCGCAACGAGGGCAACCAGAACAACGAGATCGGGCTACCGCTGACGCTGCTCCGGCTCGGTCCCGACCACCGCGCCGCGGTGCTCGAGATGGGCATGTACGCCGGTGGCGAGATCGCGGACCTCGCCCGGATCGCGCGCCCGAGGATCGGTGTCGTCACCTCCGTGCACGGTGTGCATCTCAGCCGGATGGGCTCGCTGGCGGCCATCGAGCGGGCGAAAGGCGAGCTGGTCGAGGCGCTCCCATCCGACGGGGTGGCCGTGCTCAATCACGACGACCGGCGCGTGCGCCGCATGGCCGATCGGACCGCGGCCCGCCTGCTGACCTACGGGCTCGGGAGCGAGGCCGACGTCACGGCCGACGACGTGGTCTCGGCCGGCTTCGACGGCATGCGCTTCACACTGCGCCTGCCGCCGGCGCGCGGCGGCCGGCCGATCCGCCTCCCGGCGCGGGTTCCGGGTCTCGGCAAGCTCTCGGTGCACAACGCGCTCGCCGGCGCCGCGGTCGGTGTCGCGGCCGGCATCGACCCCCCGGTCATCGTGGGCGCGCTCGCCGGCGGCTGGTCCGCGGCGCATCGCGGCCAGGTCATCAAGCTTGGCCGGATCACGCTCATCGACGACGCCTACAACGCGTCGCCGCCATCGGTCACGGCCGCGCTGGACATGCTCGCCGGGTTGCCGGGCCGGCGGATTGCCGTCCTCGGCGAGATGCTGGAGCTCGGCAGGGGTGCCGTCACCGGCCACCGCGAGGTCGGCACGGCCGCGGCGGCGACCTGCGACCTGCTCATCGTCGTCGGCGCAGGTGCGTCCGGCATCGCGGCGGGTGCGAAGGCCGCCGGGCTGGACCCGTCGCGGATCCTCGAGGCGCGTGACGCCGAGGCGGCGCTGGACCTGCTGCGGGCCCGGCTGCGCGACGGGGACGTCGTCCTCGTCAAGGCGTCCCGCGGCGTCGAGCTCGACCAGCTCGTCGAGGCGCTGCGCGCGGAGCTCTCGCGATGACGGTCGGCACGGTCGAGATCATCCAGGGCCTGCTGCTCGCCTTCGCGGTCGTGGTGATCCTGATGCCCGCCTATATCCGCTTCCTGCGGTTCCTGGGGATGGGCAAGCGGATCCGCGAGGAGGGCCCCGAGAGCCACCAGACGAAGGCCGGCACGCCGACCCTCGGTGGCCTGCTCGTGATCGGCGTGGTGCTCGGGCTGTTCTTCCTCCTGAAGGGGGGCCTGCCCCCGGGCGGCATCATCGCGCCCATCGCAACGCTGGTGCTCGTCGGCGGGCTCGGCGCGTTCGACGACTACCTCAATGCCAAGACCGGCGAGGGCATCAGCGCCCGCCAGAAGATGCTCTGGCTCGTCGTCGTTGCCGCGGTCGCCGCCTACCAGATCCAGAACACCTACGCCATCGAGTCGATCGCCGTCCCGTTCATCGGCACGGTGATGATCCACCCGGCGCTGTACATCGTCTTCGCCGCCTTCGCGATCATTGCCGCGGCGAACGGGGTCAACATCACCGACGGCCTCGACGGCCTCGCCGGCGGGACGCTCGTCTTCGCCTTCGTCGCATTCGTGTTCGTGGCGCTGCTCAACGTCCCGACGCAGCCCAACCTCGCCGTCCTGTGCGCGCTCATCGTCGGCTCGCTGCTCGGCTTCCTGTGGTTCAACGTCCATCCCGCCCAGGTGTACATGGGCGACTCGGGCTCGCTGGCGCTGGGCGCGACCCTCGCCGTGACGGCGCTGATCACCGGCCAGATCCTGATCCTGCCGCTCGTCGGGCTGGTGTTCGTGATCGAGACCCTGTCCGTCGTCCTCCAGGTCGCCTACTACAAGATGACGCGCGGCCGGCGGATCTTCCGGATGAGCCCGCTCCACCACCACTACGAGCTGGCGGGCTGGGACGAGGAGAAGATCACGCTGCGTTTCTGGATCGTCGGGATCATCGCGGGGCTGATCGGCGTGACCCTGTTCCTCGCCGCGATCAACCGGCTGAGCTGACGTGATGACCGCCGATCGTCCCGACATCGTGGCCAGCACATCGGGAGGTCAGGCCACCCTCGACCCCGCGAATCTCGTGCCCGGGGCCCTCACGACCGGCGTCTTCCGCGGCCGGCCGGTGAGCGTGCTCGGGTTCGCCCGATCCGGGATCGCCCTGGCGCGCTTCCTCGCCGACGCCGGCGCCATCGTGTCGGTCTACGACGCGCGGCCCGCCGGCGACCTGGCGCGCGCCGTCGCGGCGCTGGAGGGCCGGCCGGTCCGACAGCTCTTCGGCCCTGACGTCAACCCGGGCGAGGCGCTCGCCGGGGCGAGCCTCGTCGCGACCTCGCCGTCGATCAACGCCGACTACCCGACCACGGAGCCGCGACTGCGCGGGGCGCTGGCCGAGCTGGTCGCACGCCGTGCCGCGGGCGACACGGCGGCGCCGGCCGTGATCTCCGAGGTCGACCTGTTCCTGCGACTGTGTCCGTCGCCGACGATCGGGATCACCGGCACGAAGGGCAAGACGACGACGTCGGCGCTGACCCACGCCCTTCTCGCCACCGACCCGGACCATGCCGCGGTCCTCGGCGGGAACATCGGCGCGCCGCTGGTCGAGCGGCTGCCGGAGCTGACCCCTCGCCATCGGGTCGTGCTCGAGCTGTCCGAGCTCCAGCTCCCGACGCTGTCCCGGGGCACGACCGTGGCCGTGTACACCAACGTGACCGCGGACCACCTGGACCGGCACGGCAGCCTCGAGGCGTACCGAGCCGTGAAGCGGAGGCTGGCTGAGCTCGTCGATCCCGCCGGAGCGCTGGTGCTGAACGCCGACGACCCCGTCGTCGCCGGCTACGACGCGGCGACGAGTGCTCGGGTCGTGCGCTACCGCCGGGGCGAGGTGCCGCCCGATGGGCTGGGCGTCGCGCACGGCTGGATCGTGGCCGACGCCATCGCACCGCTCGACGAAACCGGCGCGAACGCCGGTCCGGCGGGATCGGCGGGCGGCCGGATCATGCCAATCAGCGAGCTGGGCGTGCCCGGCGCCCACAACGTGTCCAACGCCCTCGCGGCGACCGCCGTTGCGCTGGTCTTTGGGATCCCACCCGAGTCGATCCGGCGCGCGGCGCGCGAGTTCAGCGGCGTCGAGCACCGCCTCGAGCGGGTGGCCGAGGTCGATGGGGTGCGCTTCGTCAACGACTCCCAGGGCACGCAGCCCGACGCCGTCATCGCGGCGCTGCGCGCCTTCGAGCCGCCGATCGTGCTCATCGCCGGCGGCCGGGACAAGGGCGTCGACCTGGCCGAGCTCGGGCAGGTGGTCGGCGAGCGCGTCGCCGCCGCGGTGCTCATCGGCGAGAGCGGGCCGGCGCTGGAGCGACTGTTCCGGGCCGCCGGCCTCGCGACGACGGAGCGCGCAGCCACGCTCGAGGATGCCGTCGAGGCGGCCGATGCCCTCGCCCGCGATGCCCGTCGGGCGACCGGCGCCACGGCCACCGTGCTGCTCAGCCCGGCCGCGGCCAGCTTCGATATGTTCGCGGACTACGAGGCCCGCGGCCGGGCGTTCAAGGCCGCCGTCGCTCGCCTGGCAGGGGAGCAGGGCTGATGGATCTCGTCGGCCGCCTGCCCTTCGGCTCCCGTCCAGCGAAGCCGTCGCGCGGCCGTGGGCGGACGCTCACGGGGTCGTCGCGCCGGGCCGATCGCATCGCGGACGCCGGCGCGACGGCCGAGCCGCGCACGGCGCGCCGAACCGCCGCGGCCGCCGCCGCGACCGCTCGACCGGCGGCCCGTGGCGCCTCTGACGTGCTGCGCCGCGAGCGGCACCAGGCGGACTACTCGATCCTGCTCGCCGTCGTTGCCCTCGCCGCGATCGGCATCCTGATGGTGTTCTCGTCGTCGGCGATGCACGCCTACATCGAGCGCGACGACACGCTCGCGATCGTCGGCCCGCAGATCTTCTGGGCCGCGCTCGGGCTCCTCGTGATGGTCGCGGTCATGCGCGTCGACTATCGCTGGCTGCGGCTCGTGTCCGTGCCCGGCTACGCGATCGCGCTCGCATTGCTCGTCCTCGTATTCGTGCCGTCGTTCAATCGCGTCGTCGGTGGCTCCGCTCGCTGGCTGGTGGTCGGCCCGCTCCCGGCGGTCCACCCGGCCGAGATCGCCAAGCTCGCGCTGATCGTCTATCTCGCCCACTGGATGGCCAACAAGGGCAAGCACATCAGCGGCTTCCGGTCCGGCACCGTGCCGTTCCTGCTCATCGCGGTGCCGGTCATCGCCCTTGTGTTCAAGGAGCCCGACCTCGGCACGACCGTGGTCATCGCGCTCGCCGCGTTCACGATGTTCTTCACCGCCGGCGCGAGCCTGTGGCAGCTCGGCGCGATGGGCGCGGTCGGCTTCCTGGGCGTGCTCTTCGTCGGCCTGCGCGACTACCAGATCGAGCGCATCCGGACGTTCCTCGACCCGTGGGCAGACCCGCTCGGGACCGGCTTCCACACGATCCAGGGCCTGCTCGCGCTCGGCCTCGGCGGCATCTTCGGGTCGGGTCTCGGCGAGAGCAAGCTCGCCGGCGGGCTGTACCTGCCCAACGCCTGGAACGACTTCATCTTCGCGATCATCGGCGAGGAGTTCGGGTTCATCGGGGCCGCCCTCGTCATCGGCCTGTTCGTCCTGCTCGCGTATGCCGGGATCCGGACGGCGCTTCGCGCACCGGACACGTTCGGCGCCCTGCTCGCGGCCGGCATCACCGCCTGGCTGTGCTTCCAGGCGTTCGTCAACGTCGCCGTCGTGGTGGCGCTGCTCCCGGTCACCGGCATCACGCTCCCGTTCATCAGCGCCGGCGGCTCGTCGCTGGTCGTCAGCTTCGCCGCCGTCGGGATCCTGCTCTCGATCTCCCGCGAGACGCTCGAGCCGCGGCCGGCACCCGAAAAGACCGTCCGAGTCGAGGCTCGCGCCGAGACCCGCCCCGGGAGCGCAGCGCGGAGGTCAGATGCGGCTGCTGATCGCGGCCGGGGGAACCGGGGGACACATCTACCCGGCCCTCGCCGTCGCGACGTCGATCCGTCGCCGACCCGCCGCGCCTGAGCTCGACTGGGTCGGTGGCCGGCGCGGGCTGGAGGCGCAGCTCGTCCCCCCGGCCGGCTTCCGGCTGCGCCGGCTCGCCCTCCGCTCGCTCCGATCGGTCGAGCTCGACGCCCACCTCGTCCTGGACCCGATCCGGCTGGCCGCGTCCGTCCCGCAGGCGCTGTGGCTGCTCCTCCGGCGCCGGCCGGCGGCGATCTTCACCACCGGCGGCTACGTGGCGATCCCGGTCCTTATCGCGGCACGCATCCTCGGGGTGCCGACGCTCCTGTGGGAGGGCAACGTCGTGCCCGGCCGGAGCGTCCGCGCCACCGCGCGCCTCGCCTCCGCGCTGGCCGTCTCCTTCGCGGCGACGTGTGCAGCGCTGCCGTCCCGCCGGCCCTGTTTCGTGACCGGGACGCCGATCCGCGACGTTGCGGCCATCGACCGCGTGGCGGCCCGCGAGCGCCTCGGGATCCCGCCCGACGCCCGCCTCGTGGTCGTGTTCGGCGGCTCGCAGGCGGTGCGCCGGCTGAACGACGCGGTCCTCGGGGCGCTGCCCCGCCTGGTCGAGATGGTGTACGTGGTCCACCTCGCCGGCGACGACGGCATCCCCGCGGCCGAGGCGGCGCGGGCCGCGTTGCCCGAGGGCCTCCGCGCTCGGTACCGGCCGGTGGCGTTCCTCGGCGAGGGGCTGCTCGACGCGCTGGCGGCCGCGGATCTCGTCGTCGGTCGCGCCGGCTCGTCGACGCTCGCCGAGATCGCGGCCTTCGGCCTGCCGATGATCGTCGTGCCGTACCCCTACGCCGGCGCCCACCAGCGCGCGAACGCCGCCGAGCTCGTCGACGGGGGCGCGGCGCGCTTCGTCGACGACGACGCGTTCGACAGCGCGGCCCTGCTCGACGCGGCCTCGATCCTCGACGACCCGACGATGCACGCCACGATGGCCGCCGCAGCGCGGAGCCTGGCCAAGCCGGCTGCGGCGGACGCGGTCGCCGAGCTGGTGCTCGCGCTCGCCGAGCGGCGACCGCTGCCGTCGACCGAGGCCGTGGCACGCATCGCCCTGGGCGGCGCCCGATGACCGCGGCCGCAGCGTCGTCGGACCTCGATCTCGTCGCGCTGTCGGGCGAGATCGCCCGACGGGTGGGCGTCAAGGCCGAGCGCAACGCGCCGCTGGCGAAGCTGACCACGATGCGGGTCGGAGGCCCCGCGGACCTGCTGGCCACAGCCCACAACGCGTTCGAGCTGCGCGCCCTGATCCGCTTCGCCCGGGCGCGCGGGCTGCCGCTGACGCTGCTCGGCCGGGGGAGCAACGTCGTCATCTCCGATCGCGGCGTGCGCGGCCTTGTCGTCCATGTCCGAGCCGAGGGAAGCCGCGTCGATGGGCAGGCCTACGTCGCCGAGGCCGGCGTGCCCATGGCGCGAGCCGCCACCGAGACCCAGCGCGCCGGCCTGTCCGGGCTGGAGTTCGGGCTCGCGGTCCCGGGCACGGCGGGCGGCGCCGTCTGGGCCAATGCCGGGGCCCACGGCGCCGACGTGGCGGCCGTGCTCGAGTCGGCCGACGTTCTCGTCGCCGATGGCACGGAGGCCCGCGTGCCGGGCGCCGAGCTGGGGTTCGGGTATCGCGACAGCCGCTTCAAGCACCAGCAGCCCGAAGCGCCGGACGAAGTCGTCATCGGTGCCCGGTTCCGCCTCGAGCCGGCGTCGGCCGACGAGATCAAGGCGCGGCTCGACGACATCCGCCGCTGGCGGCAGGCGCACCAGCCGCTCGGCATCCCGTCCGGCGGGAGCTCGTTCCGGAACCCGGCCGACGGCCCGTCGGCCGGCGAGCTGATCGAAGCGGCGGGCCTCAAGGGCAGCCAGGAGGGCGGCGCGACGGTCTCGGAGAAGCACGCCAACTTCATCGTCAACGACCGGCGCGGGACAGCCGCCGACGTCCGGCGGCTGATGGACCGCGTCCGCGCCGCCGTGGTCGAATCGGCGGGCGTGGAGCTGGTGCCCGAGATCGTGTTCCTGGGCGACTGGGGCGGCTGGCCGTGGCCGGGCGCCGCCGCATGACCGAGACGACGCGGATCTGGCCGCCGGTGGTCGTGCTCTTCGGCGGCCCGTCGGCGGAGCACGACGTCTCGGTCGTCTCGGGGACGGCTATCGCCGAGGCCCTTGCGGCCGCCGGGCTCGACGTGCGCCAGGTGCTCATCGACCTCGATGGGCGGTGGTGGTGGCTGCCGGTCGAGCATCGACGCGAGGACCGCCCGGCGAGCGCCTACGACGACCCGGTGGCATTTGGCGCGGAGGGCCCGGCGGCGGTGGGCGCGGCAATCGATCGGCTGGCGAGTGCCAGCCCGGCGCCGGTCGCGTTCGTCGCCCTGCACGGCCCGTTCGGGGAGGATGGCACGCTCCAGGCCCTGCTCGAGGCCGCCGGCGTGGCCTACACCGGCGCGGGAGTCCTCGCCTCGGCCCTGGGCATGGACAAGGTCGTCCAGAAGCGCATCTGGCGCGGCCTCGGCCTGCCGGTCATCGACTCGCTCGAGGTCCGCGCAGCCGCCTGGGCGGCGAATCGCGCGGGCGTGCTGGGCCAGCTCGAGGCGTTCACGAGCGCAGCGAGCCCTCCGGAGCCGCGGCTGATGGTCAAGCCGGCACGGCTCGGCTCGTCGATCGGGATGACCCTGGCCCACACCGCCGAGGAGCGCGCGACCGGCCTCGACCTCGCGTTCCGATACGACGACCTCGCCATCGTCGAGCGCTACCTCGCCAACGCCCGGGACCTCGAGGTCTCGGTCATCGGCAACGCGCCGCCGCTCGGGGTGTACGGACCGGGCGAGATCGTGGCCGGCCGCGAGTTCTACGACTATGACGCCAAATACACCCCCGGTCTGTCCGAGACCTCGACCCGGGCCGAGCTGCCCGAGGCCACGCGCGAGCTGATGAAGAAGCTGGCCCGGGACGCGTACCGTGCGATCGGCGCCGAGGGCTTCGCGCGGGTCGACTTCCTGGTCCGCGACGACGCGATCTACGTGTCCGAGGTGAACACGATCCCGGGCTTCACCCCGATCAGCTTGTTCCCGACCATGCCCGCCGAGGCCGGCCTCGACTTCACCACGGTGTGCCTGCGCATCGTGGAGCTGGCGCTGGAGCGGCATGCCTGGCGCGCACATGGCCCTCTGCGGCCGGCGGACCTGCCGCGGTGATCGCGCGGTGAGGGGCTTCGGGTCCGGTCGTCGCCGAGCCGCCGGCGCGCGCCCCATGCGAAACGCCCGGGTGCCCGTGCCGACCCGATCGCCGGACGCCCCCCTGCGCGGGGCGATGCGCGGGCTCGTGGGACCGTCGGCGGAGGGCCGCCGAGCCGCCGCTGCCATCGGCGAGCGCGTCGTCGCGACGGGGCGGCGGGGCGGCGCACGCGCCCGTGGCCGGGTCCGGATCCTGACCCCGGCCCGTGCCGCCGGCCTTCTCGGGATGCTCGCGACAGGCTTCCTGTTCACGTTCGCCACCGGGCCGACCGCGTTCGCGGTGAGCCGCATCGACCTGCCGGCCCTCACCTGGACGGATCCCGCGACGGTCGACGCGACGCTCGCCCTGCCGGCCGGGATCAACGTGTTCCAGCTCGACACGGCGCCACTCGAAGCGGCGCTGCGCACGCTGCCCGCGGTGGCGGACGCCGACGTGTCGGTCTCGCTGCCGGACACCGCCGTCGTGGTCCGGATCCAGGAACGCCGACCGGTCCTCGCCTGGCAGGCCGACGATCGCCGGTTCATCGCCGATGGGAGCGGCGTCATCTTCGCCATCGTCGACGTCGACGCGGCGCTGCCCGCCGGCGTGGCCGTCGTCGACGACCGCCGGCGGGGCGCCGGGATCGGGCTGCAGATCGGCGGCCACCTCGACGCCGTCGACGTCGACGTCGCGACCCGCCTCGGCAGCATCACGCCCGCGGACATCGGCAGCGCCGCCGATCGGCTGCGGGTGACCGTGACCAACGAGGACGGGTTCGTCATCTCCGCGCCGGGCGGCTGGCTGGCCGTGTTCGGCTTCTACAGCCCCGCGACCCGCAGCACGGACATGATCCCCGGCCAGGTCCGGCTCCTCCGGAGCCTGCTGGACGGTCGCGAGGCGACGGTCCGCCGGGTCATCCTGGCCTCGGCGACCGACGGCACCTACGTGCCTCGCAGCACGCCCAAGCCCAGTTCGCGGTGATAGCCTTCGCCGGAACGCACCGCAGCGAGGACGGCTCCGTTGCTCCTCCCCCTGGCAGGCCTGCTGGTGGGCGTCCTGCTCGGGCTCGTCCTCAACGTGAACGTCGGCTTCGAGCTCAGCCGGTACTCGGCCGTGGCGATCCTCGCCGCGCTCGACTCGGTGCTCGGGGCGGTGCGCGCGGAGCTCGACGGCGTCTACGACAATCGAATCTTCATCTCCGGCTTCGTGACCAACGCGATCGTGGCGGTCATCCTGACGTTCATCGGCGACCGCCTCGGCCTGGACCTGTACCTGGTGGCGCTGATCACGTTCGGCCTGCGGATCTTCAACAACGTCGCCCTCATCCGGCGGCATTTCATCTGAGGTAGGGAGTGGCAGAAGGGGTCCTCGTCGCGCTCGATGTCGGCACCAGCAAGGTGTGCGCGCTCATCGGCGAGATCGGCCGCGACGGCAAGCTGACGGTCATCGGCCACGGCACGGTCCCTTCGTCGGGCCTGAAGCGCGGCGCGGTCGTCAACATCGAGCAGACCGTCCGCTCCATCCGGGACGCGGTCGAGCGAGCCGAACGGCTGTCCGGCTGGAAGATCGACAAGGCGTTCGTCGGCGTCGGCGGCGCGCAGGTCGAGAGCTTCAACTCCACCGGCCAGGTGTCCGTGGCGGCGCACACCCGCGAGGTGAGCCGGGACGACATCCGGCGCGCGGTCGAGCAGGCACGGACCATCCCGATCCCGTCGAACCGCGAGGTGCTCCACGTCGAGCGGCGTGGTTTCACCGTCGACGGCCAGGAGGGCGTCAAGGACCCGCTGGGCATGAGCGCGCTCCGGCTCGAGGTCGAGGCGCACATCGTCACCGCGCCCCAGACCGCCGTCCAGAACCTCATGAAGTGCGTCGCCCAGGCCGGCGTCAAGATCGACGAGCTCGTCGTCAACGCGCTCGCCTCTGCCGAGGCCGTCGCGAACGAGACGGAGCGCGAGCTCGGCGTGGCCGTCGCCGACATTGGGGCGGGCACGATCGACCTGGCCATGTTCAACGAGGGCTCGCCCTTCCGGACCAGCGTCCTGCCGGTCGGCGGCAACTTCGTGACCAACGACATCGCGATCGGCATCAAGACCTCGCTGCCGACGGCCGAGGAGCTCAAGGTCCGCCACGGCACGTGCGACCTGCGCGGGATCGACGACGACGAGGAGATCGCGGTCTCGGTCCTGGGCGAGGAGGCGGGCCGCACGATCAGCCGGGCCGAGCTGTGCCGGATCATCGAATCGCGCATGCGCGAGACGTTCGAGCTCATCGGCGCCGAGATCCACGCCGGCGGGGCCGGGATGCTCCCGGCCGGCCTCATCCTCACCGGCGGGGGAGCGCAGCTGGCCGGCGTCGCCGAGCTCGGGCGCGATGTGCTGCAGATGCCCGTCCGCGTCGTCGGCCCGTCGGGGGTCGGCGGCCTGACCGACTCGATCCTGACCCCTGCCTACGCGACCAGCATCGGGCTGCTGCAGTGGGGCGCCTCGCTCCTCGACGAGGGCGAGCCCGCGCGCTACGAGTCGGCGCCCGCGGCCGGGGTGCTCGGCCGCCTGCGCAGCGCCGTCAAGAGCATGCTGCCCTAGGGCGATCGCTCGACCCCCGGCCCTCGACCCCCGGCACTCGGCCGCCGGGGCTCAGCCGCCGATGAGCGGCTTGATGAACGTCTCCCGAAGCCACTGCCACGGGTGCAGCTGCGCGTAGTGGAGCACGTACTCCTGGAGCTCCTTGGGGATGAGCAGGATGAAGCTGGCGAGGACCGACTGCCGGACCGTCCGCGGCACGAACCGCGGGAACCATCGCCGGGCCACGAGGATGTACAGGAAGTAGTTCTCGAACAGGTTCGGGAACACGACCAGGAGCGGCCGGTACAGCGTGATCTCGAACAGGATCACGCCGATGAGCCGCCACGCGAAGAGCACATACGCGGTGCGCCGGGGCACCATCTCGGACCAGCGCCGGGCGACCACAAGCTCGAGCGTCAGGTAGTACAGGTCGAGCCACTTGTCGAGCTGCGCGTAGATCGGTCCGAACTCGGGCGGCTGGCCGAGCAGCCCGGCGATCGCATCGACCAGGACCACATCGACCGCATCGATGACGAGCGCGAGCAGCCCGCCCGCGAGCGGCCAGCGCAGGATGGTCAGGGGCAGGACGAGCCGAAGCGCGATGACGATCAGGGCGGGCATCCGAGCCGACCGATTCCTCTCGCGGTGTTCGAATCCGATGCGCGCTGCGCCGGGAGCCGATGGTAGACTCCCCAGCATCCTGCGGGAGAGAGACGCGGCGAGCGAGCGCGCCGGTGCTCCGCCTCATTGAGCCCGATAACGCGGCCCCGAGAGGCCGTTCGGAGGAGAAGCGATGGGCCTGCGCTCGGACTCGGAGAACTTTGCCCTGGTCAGGGTCATCGGGGTCGGCGGTGGTGGCAGCAATGCCGTCAACAGGATGATCAGGGCGGAGATGATGGGCGTCGAGTTCATCGCCCTCAACACCGACGCCCAGGCGCTGCTGCAGTCCGACGCCCCGCACAAGCTGCGGATCGGCGACAAGATCACCCGCGGCCTCGGCGCCGGCGGCGACCCCTCGATCGGGGAGCGCGCGGCCGAGGAGGACAGCGAGAAGATCGCCCAGGCCCTCGAGGGCTCGGACATGGTGTTCATCACCTCCGGCCTCGGCGGCGGCACGGGCTCCGGGGCGGCGCCGATCGTGGCCGAGATCGCCAAGGAGCAGGGCGCGCTGACCATCGCCGTGGTCACCAAGCCATTCACCTTCGAGGGTGCGAAGCGCAAGCTGACGGCCGAGAAGGCGAGCGAGTCGCTCCGGGCCAAGGTCGACACGTTGATCACGATCCCGAACGACCGGCTGCGCGACGTCGTCCAGAAGAACACGTCGATCCTCGACGCGTTCCGGGTCGTCGACGACGTCCTGCGCCAGGGCGTGCAGGGCATCAGCGACATCATCACCGTGCCGGGGCTGATCAACCTAGACTTCGCCGACGTCCGCGCGATCATGAAGGACGCCGGCTCCGCGCTCATGGGCATCGGCCGGGCGTCGGGTGAGAACCGGGCCATCGAGGCCGCCCGCCAGGCGATCGCGAGCCCGCTGCTCGAGGTCGACATCGCCGGCGCGCAGGGCATCCTGTTCAACGTCACCGGCGGTTCGAACCTGTCCCTCTTCGAGGTCACCGAGGCGGCCGAGGAGGTCCGCTCCGCGGCCGATCCCGAGGCGAACATCATCTTCGGGACGAGCTTCAGCGACCGCCTCGGCGAGGAGGTGGCGATCACCGTCATCGCCACGGGCTTCGACGGCAAGCGCCACCACGCCTCGCGCGTCGCCACGGGAGCGAGCGCCGATGCTGGCAGCCGCGCGCCGCGCGACTTCCTCGAGGAGCTCGAGCGGCAGCGCAGCCAGATGAGCGACACGGGCGTCCCCGACGCGCCGGCCGCGCGCGCCGACGAGGTCGGCAACGGCAGCGGCCACCGCGCCCCCGAACCGGTGCCGGTCCGCCGCCCCGCCTACGACGCCGACGATCTGGAGATCCCGAGCTTCCTCCGCCGCTCGCGCTGATCTCGCGCGCTCATCCGGCCGCATAGCGGCATTGGCGCCGCCGCGGCCTCGCTCACGCACATTGGATCGCTCGCTTCGGCCGCTCGGCGCCGCCTTGCCCTGCGACCGCTCGGCGCCGCCTTGCCCTGCGACCGCCTGAGCGCGCGCCCCGCTCGCGCTGCCCCGCCTCGCCGCGCCTCGGCTTCTCCCGGATGCTCCCCGGGGTAGCGTTCGGCGCGCTCCGGGGCGGTCCTCCCTGCTCCGAGGGTCTGAATTCATGCTGAGCCACGCTCACGCGGGGATGATTCGGCCGCTCGGTTGGGCGGATCCTCATCCGAGACGCGTCCAATGCTCTCCCGGGTGGAATCCGGCAGGAACATCCTCCCGGCAAGGCGGCGTCGACATAGGATCCGAGCAGTGGAGGCTTCGGAGCGACTGATCGACACAAGGGCGGCGATCCTCGAGCGGATCGCGGAGGCGGCCGGGCGCGCCGGACGCGACCCGGCACGCGTGGATGTCGTGGCTGTCACCAAGACCGTGCCGCCAGAACGGATCCTGGCGGCGATCGGGGCCGGCTTCCGGGCGTTCGCCGAGAACCGCGTCCAGGAGCGCCAGGCGAAGGTCGTCGAGCTCGATGCGGTTGCGACGTACCCGGCGGGCGAGCAACCGCGCTGGCACCTCGTCGGCCCGCTCCAGTCGAACAAGGTACGTCGCGCCGTCGAGCTGTTCGACATGATCGAGACGGTCGACTCGCTCGACCTCGCGCGGCGCATCGATCGCATCGCGAGCGAGCTGCGCGCTGGTCGCCCCCTCCCCGTGCTGCTCCAGGTGAACGTCGACGCCGATGCGGCGAAATCGGGCTTCGCGCCGGCCGAGCTCGAGCGCGACCTCGCCGCGATCGTGGCGTTGCGGGCGCTGTCGGTCGATGGGCTGATGACGGTTGGCCGACTCGTCGACGACCCGGAGCTGGCACGGCCGACGTTCGTGGCGCTGCGCGCGTTGTCCGAGCGACTGCGCGCACGCCACGCGGGGCTTGGGGTGCACCTGTCGATGGGCATGACCGACGATTTCGAGGTCGCGGTCGAGGAAGGCGCGACGCTCGTCCGGCTCGGGCGCGCCATCTTCGGAGCCCGCCCGAGCACGGGCTAGACTCGGCGGATGGGCGCGACCCTCCTCCCCAACGTTGCCCGGTTCGTGCTCATCGGACTCGAGGTGGTCGTGCTCGCCCGCGTCCTGCTGTCATTCGTCGACCCGGGCGGCCGCAGCCGCTTCGCTCCATTCATCCTGTCGACGACGGAGCCATTGCTCGCACCGATCCGGAAGGTCCTGCCGCGGACGGGCATGGTCGACTTCTCGCCGTTCATCGCCTGCCTGATCATCGGCGTGCTGCTGCGAGCTGTCGCCTGACCGGCTCGACCCGGCGGCGGCGGGACGTGTCCGGCGTCCGCCTCAAGGTTCGCCTTACTCCCGGCGCCGGCGCGGACCACATCGACGGGGTCGTCGACGGCGTGCTGCGCGTGCGCGTCGCGGCGCTGCCGGTCGACGGCGCCGCGAACGAGGCGCTGGTTCGGCTGCTCGCGGCCACGCTGAGGGTCGCCGCGCGCCGCGTGGTGATCGTCCGCGGCGCGCTGTCGCGGGCAAAGGTCGTCGAGGTCGAGGGTCTTGCGCGAGAAGCCCTTCGGTCGCGCTGGCCGGGGGCCGATGTATGATCCGCGCCTGCCGCCGGCGGAGCGCCGGCCCGGCCCGTGGGCGATTGGCTCAGCGGTTAGAGCACGCGGTTCACATCCGCGGGGTCACTGGTTCGAATCCAGTATCGCCCACCACTTCTCGCCCGGTGATCCGCGTCGATCGCTGCGTTGCCTCGGTCGGGTCGTCGGTCACGTCCGCTTCAAGGACGCTCCCTCCTCCCCTCAGTCGGCGCCTTGCGCTCGGCCCGGCTGACCGGGCGAGCGAATCGCGTCAAGAGATCTTCGTCAGCTTGGCGCCGTTGGTGCGGCGCGGCTGAGCGTTCGAGCGCAAGAGGCCTACTGCGCGGAGAGGGGCTCCTCCGTCGCCTCGTCAACGGAGCTGCCGCCGAGGTCCCCCGCGAGCCGGACCGGAGCCTCCTCGAGGTCCTCCGCGACGAGCTCGACGTCACCGGGCCGAAGCCGGGCTGCGGCGAGGGCGTCTGTGGCGCCTGCACCGTCCTCATCGACCGCGATCCCGTGCGGAGCTGCCAGACATGGCTGTCGGCCGCCGACGCCCGCGAGGTCCTGACGATCGAGGGCCTCGCCCAGGCCGGGGTGCTCCATCTTGTCCAGCAGGCGTTCCTGGAGGAGGGCGCATTCCAGTGCGGCTATTGCACGCCCGGGATGATCCTGTCCACCGCAGCCCTGCTCGAGTCGACGCCGGACCCCACCGATGCGGCGATCCGTGCCGGGCTCGAGGGCAACGTCTGCCGCTGCGGCACGTACGTGCGGATCCTCGCGGCCGTCCGGCGTGCCGCGAGCCTGCCCGCCGAGGAGCTGGAGGGCATGCCGGCCGTCGAGCCGCTGGCGGCGCCGATCGACCCAGAGCGTCGCCCGAGGGCGCCGTGGGACCTGACCTCGTCGTCCGAGCGCGACTGGTTCGACGTGCTGCCGGACGGCCTGGTCGTCGTCGGCGAGCCGGACCGATCCGGGGGCTGGTCGACGACGTCGGGGGCGTGGCTCCACGTCGGCGGCGACGGGGTCGTGACGGCCTTCACCGGCAAGGTCGACGGCGGCCAGGACAACCGGACCGGGCTGTCGATCATCGTCGCCGAGGCCGTCGGGGTCCCGCTGCGCGATGTCCGGCTGGTCATGGGCGACACCGACCTGTGCCCCCACGACGAGGGCACGTTCGGCAGCCGCTCGACGCCGGACGCCGGGCGCGAGCTCCAGGTCGTCGGGGAGGCGGCGCGTGGGGTGCTCGACGGCCTTGCCGGCGCTCCCGGCCGGACGTCGGAGAGGATCGGCGAGCTCGTCCATGGGCTGCGACGCGTCGAGGTAGCGAGCCCGGCGGGCCGACGGCGATCGGGCGCAGCGGCCGAGGAGCGGGCGGGTCGGACGTCGTCGACGCGATCGGGTGTCCCTCGCCTCACCGGGCCATCGATCGTGACCGGGACGAAGCGCTACCCATCCGACATCATCCGGCCGGGCATGCGCCATGGCCAGGTGCTGCGCCCGCCCGCGGCCGGGGCGGCGCTGCGGTCGGTCGAGCTCGGCGAGGTCACCAGCGACGGCGTGACGCTCGTCCACGAGGGCGCATTCGTCGGTGTCGTCGCTGCGACACCCGATCAGGCACGCAGCGCCCTCGCCCGTGCGAAGCCCGAGTGGGACCTGCCGAACGAGCCGGGCGAAGTCGATCTCGAATCGCACCTCCGTGCCCACCCCGTCGAGGACGAGGGCTGGGAGGGCGGCTTCCATCGGGCGACGGGCGACGTCGGTAGGGCGCTCGAGACGGCCCAGATCCGCATCGACGCGACCTACCGGACCGCATTCATCGCGCACGTGCCGATGGAGACGCGTGCCGCCGTCGCGGAGTGGAGCGATGACGGCCGGCTCACGATCTGGACGGGGACCCAGGTGCCGTTCGGGGTGCGAGAGGAGGTAGCCGCCGCGCTGGCGATCCCCGAGGCGGCGATCCGGGTCATCGTCCCGGACTTCGGCGGCGGGTTCGGCGGGAAGCACGCCGGCGGGGTCGCCGTCGAGGCGGCGCGCCTCGCGCGGGCGACCGGTTCGCCGGTGAAGGTCCGCTGGAGCCGGGAGGACGAGTTCCGCCACGGCTACCTCCGACCGGCCGCGGTGATCGACATCCGCGCCGGCGCGGACCGTGGGGGACGCCTCACGGCCTGGGAGATGACGAACCTCAACTCCGGGTCGTTCGGGCTCACGGGCCCGTACGAGGTCCCCAACCTGCGGCTCGAGTACCAAGCCGCCGCGTCGCCGCTGCCCCAGGGCTCGTATCGAGCGCTGGCTGCGACGGCCAACCACTTTGCCCGCGAGTCGGCGATGGACGAGGTCGCCGTCGCCCTCGAGATCGACCCGCTCGAGCTGCGGCTGACCCACCTCGGCGACGGGCGCCTTGCGGCCGCCCTCGGTGCGGCCGCCGACAGGATCGACTGGACCCGGGAGCGGGAGCAGGGCGTGGGACTCGGGATCGCCGGGGGCATCGAGAAGGAGGCCCGCGTCGCCACGGCCGTCGAGCTGCGGGTCGGCGAGGACCGGCGGCTCCTGCTCGCGCGGGTCGTCACCGCCTTCGACTGCGGGCGAATCGTCAACCCCGACGCCCTCACGAACCAGATCCAGGGCGCGATCTCGATGGGCCTCGGCGGGGCGCTGTTCGAGGCCGTCCACTTCGAGCCCGGCGGGGTCCTGACGAATGCGTCCATGACCGACTACCGGGTGCCGCGGATCACCGACCTGCCGGGCATCGAGGTGGTCCTGCTCGACCGGCCGGACGTGCCATCGGCAGGCGCCGGCGAGACGCCGATCATCGCGCTGGCGCCGGCCATCGCGAATGCGATCTTCGATGCCGCGGGCATCCGTCTCCGGGACATGCCCCTCCTGCCAGACGGTCACATCGCCCTTGACTGACGGCACCCGGGCGCCGGTGCCCACCGGTATCGGGCGGTTCGTGCCGCCGTTGCTGCGCGAGACGGAGTTCCGGCGCTTCTGGATCGGGCAGACGATCTCGGTCTTCGGCGACCAGGTGACGCTGCTCGCGCTCCCGATCGTGGCGGTGCTGATCCTCCACGCAGACCCAACGCAGATGGGCCTCCTCACCGCGATCGGCCTGCTGCCGCATCTCCTGTTCTCGCTCCCGGCCGGCGTCTGGCTGGACCGCGTTCGGGTCCGCCGCCGGCTGATGATCCTGTGCGACATCGGTCGAGCGCTGGCGATCGCCGTCATCCCGGCGGCCTTTGTCCTTCACTGGCTCGGGCTCGAGCTGCTGTTCGTCGTCGCGTTCGTTGTCGGGTCCCTGAGCGTCGTCTTCGACATCTCATGGAACACGCTGTTCGTCTCGGTCGCAAAGCGAGAGCAATACGTCGAGGCGACGGCCCTGCTGAACGGCAGCCGGTCGCTGGCAACCGTGGCCGGCCCGGCGATCAGCGGCATCCTGATCCAGCTCTTCCGGGCGCCCATCGCGCTGCTGGCCGACGCGCTCTCGTACCTCGGCTCCGTCGTCTTCCTCCGCCGGATCACGGCGCCGGAGCCACCGATCGAGCACGAGCCGGGGACGATTCGCCAGCAGCTGCGGGCCGGCCTCGCCTTCATCTTCGGCGACCCGATCATCCGCCCGACCATCCTCTCGGCCGCCACGCTCAACCTGTTCAACTTCTGCTTCCAGGCGCTGTTCATCCTGTACGCGACCGTCTACCTCGGGGTCGAGCCGGGGATCCTCGGGCTCGCCCTCGGCGCAGGCGCCATCGGCGGAGTCCTGGGGGCGGTCTTCGCATCGCGCGTCGGCCGGGCTCTCGGGATCGGGCGCGCCTACGTGCTCGGCCTCATCGTCTTTCCCGGCTCGGTCATCCTGATCCCGCTGGCACAGGGCCTGCCGCAGGCGCTGATCCTGGTGTTCCTGTTCCTCTCGGAGTTCGGCCAGGGCATCGGGGTGATGATCCTGGACATCAATGTCGGGGCGATGATCCAGGCACGCACCCCGGATCGGATCCGGGGGCGCGCGAACGGCGCTTTCCGGTTCATCAACATGGGCATCCGACCGATCGGTGCGACGATCGGCGGCATCCTGGGTGGGCTGATCGGCGTGCGCGAGACGCTGTTCATCGTGATCGTGCTGCAGCTCGCGGGGGTGCTCTGGCTGTACGGGACGCCCGTCCTCGGCCTGCGCGGGATGCCCGAGCCGGCGGACCTCGACTCGTCCGGCGTCGTCTAGGCGGGGGCGCTCTCGCGGGCGAGGCGGCGCAGCACGGCCGGCAGGATGCCGCCGTTGCGGTAATAGTCGAGCTCGATCGGGCCGTCGATGCGGCAGGTCACGTCGAAGGTCCGCGCCTTGCCGTCGTCGGCTCGCGCCGTCACCCGCAGCCGGGCGCGCGGCGCGAGCGTCTCGACGCCGCGGATGCTGAACGCCTCGCGTCCGGTCAGGCCGAGCGACGCGAGGTTCTGGCCGGCCAGGAACTCGAGCGGCAGGATGCCCATGCCCACGAGGTTGGTGCGGTGGATGCGCTCGAACGTCTCCGCGATGACGGCCCGGACGCCGAGCAGCAGGGGCCCTTTCGCCGCCCAGTCGCGCGACGAGCCGGAGCCGTACTCGCGCCCGGCGATCGCGATCAGCGGCACGGCTTCCTCGCGGTAGCGGAGCGCGATGTCGTAGATGAAGCCCTCCTCGCCATCGGGCAGGTGGACGGTGTACGGGCCCTCCTTCTCGCCGGCCAGCGCGTTGTGCAGCCGGATGTTGCCGAAGGTGCCGCGGATGAGGACCTCGTGGTGGCCGCGCCGGGCGCCGTACGAGTTGAACTCGAGCGGCGGAACGCCGTGCTCCTGGAGCCACTGCCCGGCCGGCGCCCACACCGCGATCGAGCCCGCGGGCGAGATGTGATCCGTGGTCACCGAGTCGCCCAAGACGGCGAGCGCGCGGGCGTCGACGATGTCCGACGGCGGTTCGGGCGTCATCGTCATGCCCTCGAAGAACGGCGGGCGGGCGACGTAGGTCGAGGCGGGGTCCCAGGCGTACCGGTCGCCATCGGGGATCGGCAGCGCGCGCCACCGGTCGTCGCCCGCGAACACGCTGGCGTAGGTCCGGCGGAACAGCTCCGGGTCGATCGAGTCACGGATGACCGAGCGGATCTCGTCGGGTCCGGGCCAGAGATCGGCGAGGAACACGGCCTTGCCGTCGTCGTCGATGCCCAGCGGCTCCTTCGTCAGGTCGATGTCGACCCGCCCCGCCAGGGCGAAGGCCACGACCAGCGGCGGCGACGCAAGGTAGCTCGCGCGGGCCAGGGGATGGATGCGGCCCTCGAAGTTGCGGTTGCCCGACAGGACGGCGGCCGTGACCAGCCCGTTGTCCTCGATCGCGTGGGCGATCGGCTCGTCGAGCGGGCCGGAATTGCCGATGCAGGTCGTGCAGCCGTAGCCCGCCAGCGCGAACCCGAGCTCCTCGAGCGGCGCCATCAGGCCGGCCTTCTCGAGGTACGAGGTGACGGCCTTCGAACCGGGCGCGAGCGACGTCTTCACCGTCGGCGGCACCCGCAACCCGCGTCGTACCGCGTTCCGGGCGAGCAGCCCGGCCCCGACCATCACCGTCGGGTTGGAGGTGTTGGTGCACGACGTGATCGCCGCGATCGCGACGCTGCCGGTGCTGATCGACGCCCGCTCGCCGCGAACCTCGAGGGCGACGCTCGGATAGCCCGTTGCCTCTGCGGCGATGCCGGTTGCCCGCGTCGCCTCCGCGACGGGCGCTGCGGTCGCGCTGGGGGCCGCGGCCGCGGCGGGCGCGGCTTCGTGCGTGGCCGCCGACGACGTATAGCTGGGTGGGTCGCTCGCCGGGAACGACTCGGCCGAGGACTCCTCGACGGCGCCGCCCTCGGGCCGGATCGACTCGGCCCGTTCCTCGGTGAGGGCCCGCAGGCCATCCGGGAAGGTCGACCGGAAGTTGTCGCGGAGCTGGGTCAGCGGGACGCGATCCTGCGGTCGCCGCGGGCCCGCGACCGACGGCTCGACGCTTGCCAGGTCGAGCGTGAGCAGGTCGTCGAAGTCCGGCGTGCGGCCGGGCTGTCGCCACATGCCCTGGGCATGGGCGTACGCCTCGACGAGCGCAACCCGCTCCGGCGTGCGGCCGGTCAGGCGCAGGTACGTCAGCGTCTCTTCGTCGATCGGGAAGAGGGTCGAGGTTGCCCCGAACTCGGGGCTCATGTTGGCGATGGTCGCCCGGTCCGCGAGCGAGAGCCCGGCGAGGCCGTCGCCGGCGAACTCGACGAACGCGCCGACGACGCCGAACGCCCGGAGCATCTGGGTGACCACCAGGACGAGGTCGGTGGCGGTCGACCCGCGCGGCAGGTCGCCCGACAGGCGCACGCCGACGACGCGGGGCATGGCCATGTAGATCGGCTGGCCGAGGAGCGCCGCCTCGGCCTCGATGCCGCCGACGCCCCAGGCGAGCACGCCGAGGCCGTTGACCATCGTCGTGTGCGAGTCGGTCCCGACCACGGTGTCCGGGAACGCGATCCGGCCGCTGTCGTCGGCGGCGTCGCGGTCGGCCACGACCGTCGCGAGGAACTCGAGGTTGACCTGGTGGACGATGCCGGTGCCGGGCGGGACGACGCGCAGGTCGCGGAACGCGGTCTGCGCCCAGCGCAGGAGCTGGTAGCGCTCGCCGTTGCGGTCGTATTCGCGAGCCACGTTGAACGCGAACGCGCCCGGCGTCCCGAACATGTCGACCTGCACGGAGTGGTCGATGACCAGGTCGGCGGGCACGAGCGGATTCACGCGCGCGGGATCGCCGCCGAGGTCGGCCATGGCGTCGCGCATCGCGGCCAGATCGACGATCGCCGGCACGCCCGTGAAGTCCTGGAGCAGGACGCGGGAGGGCATGAACGGGACCTCGGCCTCCGTGGTCGAGCCCGGCCGCCACGAGGCGAGGGTCTCGACCTCGGCGGCGTCGATCAGGCCACCGCCGGCATGGCGGAGCGTGTTCTCGAGCAGGATCTTGAGCGTGATCGGGGCCCGGTCGAGGTCGATCCGGTCGCCCACGGCAGCGACCCGCCAGTAATCCGGCAGCCCCGCGCCGAGGGATGCGCGAGCGCCGAAGGGATCAGGCCGTGCCACGCTGGGGAACGCCTCCGCTGGATAGACTCGACACGTGGAAGGGTACCCCGGGACGGCATGAAGGCCTGGCGCGAGACGCCTTCGCGGCGGCCTGGGCGTGCACCTGATCCGACCACGCTCGACGACCTGCGGAAGCGAGGCATCGATCTCGACCCGACCGGGCATCCGCACGACGGCCCCGAGGAGCCGGGCCACGCCCACCCCCATGGCCACTCGGAGCCTGGGCAGCCGCCACTGGTCGGGATCATCGGGGCTGGCGCGGTGGGGACGGCACTCGGGGCCGCGCTCCATCGAGCGGGCTGGCCGGTGGTGGCCGTCGCGTCTCGCGACGAGGCCCGGCGCGACCGGTTCCGCGGGCTCGTACCCACGGCTCGCGCCTTCGCCGAGGCGGCGCCGGTCCTCGACGAGGCCGAGCTCGTCATCCTGGCCGTGCCCGACGACGCACTTGCGAGCCTCGCCGGCGAGCTTCGGCTCTACGGCGGGCAGGCCCTGGTCCACACCTCGGGCGTGCTTGGCGCGGAGGTCCTCGAGCCGGCCCGCGCCGCGGGCACCCAGGTCGGCGCGTTCCATCCGCTCGTCGCCTTCGCCGACACGGAGCGGGCGATCGCCGCGCTGCACGGCGCGACGATCGCCGTGGAGGGCGACGACCAGCTCGCCTCGCTGCTGGCCACGATGGCCGAGGCCCTCGGCGCCACGGCGGTGCGACTCGCCCCGGGCACCAAGGCCGCGTACCACGCCGCGGCTGTCCTCTCGGCCGGTGGCTTCGTCGCGCTGCTCGATGCGATCGCCGAGCTGGGCGCTGCCGCCGGGCTCGACGAGCCGGGTGCACTGGCTGTCTACGGCGGGCTCATCGAGCAGACGCTCGGCAACGCCCGAGCCCTCGGCATCAGGGCGGCGTTGACCGGCCCGATGACCCGCGGCGACGTGGGCACGCTGGAGCGCCACCTCGAGGCGTTGACCCGGTTCGCGCCCGACGCGCTGCCCCTCTACCGAGCCGCCGCGGAACGGGAGATCGCCCTCGCGGAATCGCGTGGCTCGCTCGCTCCACATGCCGCCGAATCGATGCGCCGGTTGCTTGCGATGCCGATTTGACGCGGTACCATTGCCCGCGATGGAGCACAGCATCACGGCGCGCTACGCGGCGCGTCCCGCGGCGCGATTTCCCCGGTCAACGAGCGGCAACCGGCAACGCCGGCTCGGGCTCACGCCGACGCGCGCCTTCAGCCCTGCTCCGACCCGCCTGACCGTGCTCCTGCGCGACCAGCCATCGCCGGTCGCCCACCTCCGGCGCGACCCTCGCTCCATCGCCGCGACACGACCGGTCCGCCGCTCCGGCGGGCGCATCCGGCCTGCCTTCTCGCTGACCTGGCAGCGGTCGCTGGGCCCGCGCCACCCGAGCGCCCACGCGGCGCCGTGGCGCGCCTGAGGACCGCGCGCGCGACTTCAGCCGGCGGGGTCGTCGTCAGCGCCGAACGCGAACACCCAGCCCTCGTCGTCGGCATGCGCCGGCGCGCGCGCGACTCGGTGACCTGGACGCTGCCCAAGGGCACGCCCCACCCGGGTGAGAGCACCGAGCAGACGGCGCTGCGGGAGGTCGCCGAGGAGACCGGCCTCGAGGTCCGCATCGTCGAGCCGCTGCCCTCGATCGAGTACGCCTTCGCCCAGGACGGCACGCGCATCCGCAAGACGGTCCACTACTTCCTGATGGAGCCCGTCGGCGGCGACCTGGCGCGGCACGACCACGAGTTCGAGGACGTGCGCTGGGTGCCGTTCGACGAGGCGGCCGGGCTCCTCACCTTCCAGACCGAGCGGGACCTCGTCGCCACCGCGTCAACCCGGCTGTCGCGTCCGGCCGCCGCGCTCGCCCAGCGGACGACGGCGCCATCGTGACGCCGGTCCACGCATGACCAAGCCCCTGACCGAGCCGGTGACCGAGCCCGCG
Organism: Chloroflexota bacterium; assembly: GCA_005889475.1. Taxonomy (GTDB): domain Bacteria; phylum Chloroflexota; class Limnocylindria; order Limnocylindrales; family CSP1-4; genus UBA5189. The sequence continues at coordinate 70,102 of VBGT01000051.1, forward strand.
ACCGCCGCCGGCCCCCCGGCCGCCACCTCCGTGGCTGCGGAGGGGCCCGCAGAGCAGCTCCACCAGACGGCGTTGATCGACGTCCATCGCGCGCTCGGCGCGCGGCTCATCGAGTTCGGCGGCTGGCTCATGCCCGTCCAGTACACGGGCATCCTCGACGAGCATCGGGCGGTCCGGGAGCGGGCGGGCCTGTTCGACCTGTCGCACATGGGCGAGCTCTACGTCGAGGGCGAAGACGCCGGTGACGCGCTCGCCGCGGCGCTCGTCAGCGACCCGCGGACGCTGGCCGTCGGGCGGGCCCAGTACTCGATGATTTGCGCCACGGATGGCGGCGTGATCGACGACCTGATCGTCTACCGGCTCGGGCCGGAGCGGTTCCTCGTCGTGGCCAACGCCGGCAACGCGACGATCGTCTCGGACGAGCTGGCTTCGCGGCTCGGGGGCTGGCGGGCCGTGCTCGACGATCGGTCGCTCGCGACGTCGCTCGTCGCCATCCAGGGGCCACGCGCCGCCGAGGTGCTCGGACCGCTGACCGATCTGGACCTCAGCGCGTTGCGCTACTACGCGATCGCCGAGGGCCAGGTCGCGGGCATCCCGGCGCTCGTCGCGCGCACCGGCTACACGGGCGAGGACGGGTTCGAGCTGTTCGTCGACTGGGCTCGGGGCGCCGAGATCTGGACCGCCCTCGCGAGCGCGGGTGAGGGCGCCGGCGTGATCGCCTGCGGCCTGGGCGCCCGGGACACCCTGCGCCTCGAGGCCGGCATGCCCCTGTACGGCAACGAGCTCGACCGGGAGACCAACCCGTTCGACGCCGGCCTCGGTCGCGTCGTCAAGCTGGACAAGCCGGGCGACTTCGTCGGGCGGGACGCGCTGGCGCGCATTGCGAACGAAGGTCCAGACAAGCGCCTCGTCGGCCTCGTGGTGACGGGCCGCGGGATCGCCCGCCATGGCTACCCGGTCGATGCCGGCGAGCGACGCACCGGCGTCGTGACCAGCGGGACGCAGTCCCCGACGCTGGCCAAGCCGATCGCCATGGCCTATGTCGCGCCCGACGATGGCGAGCCGGGTACGATACTGGCCGTCGAGGTTCGCGAGCAGCCGGTCTCCGCAGAGGTCGTGCCGCTGCCCTTCTACAAGCGCTCTACCACCTGAGGATCGCGCGAGCCGTTGCGCCCGGCGCCCGCAGCGAGGAGGCACCACCGGAATGGTCCCGTCGGACCTGCGTTACACGAAGGATCACGAGTGGGTCCGGGTCGAGGGCGAGACGGCCACCATCGGCGTCACCGACTTCGCGGCGGGCCAGCTGGGCGACGTGGTCTTCGTCGACCTGCCCGTCGTCGGCCGGTCGGTCGACCAGTTCGCGACGTTCGGCGTCGTCGAGTCGGTCAAGGCGGTCAGCGACCTGTACGCGCCGGTCTCGGGTGAGGTCGTCGACGTCAACGGCAACCTCGCGACGAAGCCCGAGCTCGTGAACAGCGATCCGTTCGGCGAGGGCTGGATGATCCGGGTCGAGATCGGCGACGCGGCGCAGCTCGGCGAGCTGCTCGATGCGGCAGCCTACGAGAAGCTGACCGCGGAGGCCTGACCGACCTTGGCCTACGGCCCGCACACGCCGGCCGACCGCGAGCAGATGCTGGCGGCGCTGGGCATGGACAGCGTCGACGACCTGTTCGCCGACATCCCCGAGCGACTCCGGTCGAGCCCGCTCAGGCTCGACCCGCCGGAGCCGGAGCAGCTGCTCATGAACCGCCTGGCCGGGCTGGCCGGGCGCAATCGGGTCGACCTCGCGTCGTTCCTCGGCGCGGGCGCGTACCGCCACTTCTCACCGCCCCTGGTCGACCAGATCCTGCTCCGGGGCGAGTGGTACACGGCCTACACCCCGTACCAGCCCGAGGTCAGCCAGGGCACGCTCCAGAGCATCTATGAGTACGAGTCGCTGATCGCCGAGCTCCTCGGGCTCGACGTCGTCTCCGCGTCGCACTACGACGGCGCCGCGGCGACGGCCGAGGGCGCGCTCATGACCTGCCGGGCGACCCAGCGCGGCCGCGTCCTCGTCTCGCGCGGCGTGCATCCCCACTACCGGGACGTGCTGCGCACGTACTTCCACGGCGCGGGCCTGCACATCGAGGAGATCCCGCTCGTCGGGGAGGGCCCGACCGCCGGCACGACCGACCTGGCCGAGCTGGAGCGCCGGCTCGGCGACACCGAGCACCCGGTCGCCGGTGTCGTCGTCGCGCAGCCGAACTTCTTCGGCCTGCTCGAACCGATGGCGGACGCGTCGAATCTCGCCCACGCGGCGGGCGCGCAGCTCGTGGCGGTGGTCGAGCCCGTCTCGCTCGCCGTGCTGGCGCCGCCGGGTGCGTACGGCGCCGACATCGCGGCGGGCGAGGGCCAGGCCCTCGGCATCCCGCCGCAGTACGGCGGCCCGTACCTCGGGATCCTCGCCTGCACCGACCCGCTCGTGCGCCAGATCCCGGGCCGGCTCGTGGGCATGACCACCGACGTCGACGGCAAGCGCGCTTACGTGATGACGCTCCAGGCGCGCGAGCAGCACATCCGGCGCGAGAAGGCGGCGAGCAACATCTGCACCAACCAGACCCTGCTGGCGCTGGCCGCCTCGCTGTGGCTCGCGGCGCTCGGGCCGCACGGGCTGCGCGACGTCGCCGCGCTCGGCGCCGCGCGGGCGGCCGAGCTCGAGGCGGCGCTCGCCTCGGTCGGGGTCGCGCGCGTGCACGCGGGCGCGTACCTGAACGAGTTCGCGGTCCGGGTTCCGGACGCGGCGAGCGTCCACAACGAGCTCCTCGGCCGGGGCGTCCTCGCCGGCCTGGTCCTTGCCGATGCCGTGCCCGACGAGCCAGGCCTCGCCGACGCGCTGCTGGTGTGCACCACCGAGGTGACCACCGGCGACGACATCGCGACGTTCGCCCGCGAGCTCGGTGCGGTGCTTGCCGAATCCGGTGCGGCCGCCAAGGCCGGCCAGCCCGTGGGAGCGAGGGCGTGAGCGCCAGCGGGCCGCGGCTGCAGCCGACCCTGTTCGAGCTGTCGAAGACCGGTCGGGGCGGGGACAAGGTGCCCCATCCACCGCGCGATGCCCTCGATCGACTGCCGCCGGAGCAGCGGCGGGTCCAGCCCGCCGCACTGCCCGAGGTGAACGAGCCCGAGGCGGTTCGCCACTTCGTCAACCTGTCGCAGCTGAACCACGCGGTCGACACGGGCTTCTACCCCCTCGGCTCGTGCACCATGAAGTGGAACCCGAAGGTCAACGAGTGGGCGGCCCGCCAGCCCGGCTTCGCCCAGCTCCACCCGATGGCGCCGGACGCGGTGGCCCAGGGCACGCTCCAGCTGCTCTGGGAGCTGGAGCAGATGCTCATCGAGATCAGCGGCATGCGCGCGGTCACGCTCCAGCCCGCCGCCGGCGCGCATGGTGAGCTGACCGGGATCCTGATGGTCCGCGCCTACCACGCGTCGCGCGGCGATACCGGTCGCACCGAGGTCCTCGTGCCCGACTCGGCGCACGGCACCAACCCGGCGACCGCGACCATGGCCGGCCTCCGGACGGTCTCGATCAAGGCGGCCGCCGACGGTGGCATCGACCTCGATGCGTTCCAGGCGGCACTCGGGCCCCAGACCGCGGCGATCATGATCACCAACCCGTCGACGATGGGCCTGTTCGAATCCCGGGTCGGGGAGCTGCTCGACGCCGTCCACGCCGCCGGTGCGCTCGCGTACATGGATGGCGCGAACCTGAACGCAATCCTGGGCCGGTTCAAGCCCGGCGAGGCCGGCTTCGACGTGATGCACATCAACACCCACAAGACCTTCTCGACGCCGCACGGCGGCGGCGGCCCCGGCGCCGGACCGGTCGCGGTCGGCGAGAAGCTCGAGCCTTTCCTGCCCGCGCCGCGCGTCGTGCGCGAGGACGGCGGCACCTTCCGCCTCGAGCGGGTGGGGGAGCGGCCGACCTCGATCGGGCGGATGCGCTCGTTCGTTGGCAGCACGGGCGTCCTCGTGCGCGCGTACGCCTACCTGCGCACGCACGGCGCGAGCGGCCTCGCCGAGATCACCGACGACGCGGTCCTTGCCGCGAATTACCTCAAGGACCGGCTCGCCGATTCGGGGCTGTACGACATCCCGTTCCCGGGCGTGTGCAAGCACGAGTTCATCGCGTCCGCGACGTCGATCAAGCGGAAGACCGGCGTGCGCACGCTCGACATCGCCAAGCGCCTCCTCGACCACGGCTTCCACGCACCGACGGTGTACTTCCCGCTGACCGTCGACGAGGCCATGCTCATCGAGCCGACCGAGACCGAATCGGTCGAAACGCTCGATGCGTTCGCCGACGCGCTGATCGCGATCGCCCGCGAGGCCGAGGTTGACCCGGAGATCGTCAAGACCGCGCCGCATACCGCGCCGGTCCGCCGGCTCGACGAGGCCGGAGCCGCTCGAAATCCGAATCTGCGCTGGCGGGCGGCCGTCGGCGACTGGACGCCCTGCCCCGACTGAAGGGCGCTCGGTGCACATTTCGAATACGCGACAGTTGAGGAAACGATGCAATCGCCGCGATTGCGGCGGCCGCGGGACTCGTTGACAGGGCCGCCGAACTCGATCCTATAATCCCGGCCAGCCGCGCCGCGCGCTGCATGGAGGATCGACGCGCCATCCGCTCCGTCCCCCAGTCGGACCTGTTGGCCGAGAGCACGCGTCCCGCGGTACCCAGGAAAAGGAATAAGGAGAGGAGACTCATGACGAAGCGTCTCGTCGCGCTCATTGGCGCGGCGGTGATCGTTCTCGCTGCCTGTCAGCCGGGAACACCGTCGACAGCGCCCGGCTCGCCCGGCGCATCGACCGGCGGTGGGGAGACCCCGGGCGCGGCAGCAGATCAGGTTCTGAAGCTCTACCTGTCATCCGAGGATCCGGCCACTCTGGATCCGGCGGCTGCGCAGGACTCGGTGTCGATCGCCGTGATCGACGCGATCCACCGCCCGCTGCTCTACTACGACAAGGACCTCAACCTGGTGCCGGCGCTCGCCGAGGCACTGCCCGAGTCGTCCAACGGCGGCAAGACCCTGACCTTCAAGCTGCGCTCCGGCCTTAAGTACGCCGACGGCACGGCGATCGTGGCCGGCGACTTCGTGCGCTCCTTCCAGCGCCTGCTGGACCCGCGCGCCGCGAACCCGTACGCGTACATCGCGTGTGACCTCGCCGGTGCCGAGGCGCTGCTTGGCGCCGGGCTCGGCTGTGGCACGGGCGCGACCCCGACCGACGCCACGAAGATCGAGGCGCTGCTGAAGAAGACGGGCGTCGAGGCTCCCGACGACACGACGGTCGTCGTCAACCTGTCGCGACCCGCGACCTACTTCAGCTCGATCATGGCCATGTGGATCGCAGTTCCGGAGCCCGCGAGCTGGACCAAGTTCGCCGAGGCCACCGACCTTGGCGCCTCCGGCCCGTTCATGGTCGAGAGCTGGGATCACAACGCCGAGATCAAGCTCGTGCCGAACCCGAGCTGGGACGGCAGCGCCGGCACCAAGCCGACGCTCAGCGAGGTCGACTACCTCATCGGTGGCGACCCCGAAGCCGCCCTCGCCTCGTTCGAGCAGGGCGAGCTCGATACGGTCGTTGTCCCCGGCACCAGCATTCGCCGCGTCGAGCAGGATCCTGCTGACAAGGACCTGATCAAGGACCTCCCGCAGCAGGCGATCACGTACTACGACTATGCGAACTGCCAGGACAAGGACCCCAAGAAGTGCCCGCCTGAAACCGGCACGTCCGACGGCAAGAGTGCGACCGCGAACAAGGACTTCCGGATCGCTCTCACCCAGGCCGTCAACAAGCAGCAGTTCATCGACCTCACCTTCGGCGGTATCGGCCAGGTTGCGAACGGCATGGTCATGCCGGGCATCCCGGGCTACGACGCCGACTACAACCCGTACCCGTACGACGTCGATGCAGCGAAGACCCACATGACGGCCGCGCTGCAGGCGCTCGGCACGACGGACACGAACGGCGACGGTGCGGTCACCGCTGGCGACCTCGGCGTCCTGAAGTTCGGCTACAACTGCAACGCCGGCCACCTGCCGCGCGTGGCGTTCCTGGCCGAGGCATGGCGCACGGGCCTTGGCTTCGCCGAGACCTCGTTCGACATCTCGTGCTCGGACTTCCCGACGTTCCTCCAGGAGCGGCCGGCGGGCAAGTACAACATCAGCCGCGACGGCTGGGGTGCCGACTTCCCGCACGCCAAGAACCAGCTCGACCTCCTCGTCTGCGGCTCTGGCAACAACAACAGCCAGTACTGCAACCCGAAGTTCGATGCCGCGTTCAACGAGGCAGCGACCATCGCCGATCCGGCGCAGCAGACGCAGAAGTACATCGACGCGCAGCGAATCGCTGTCGATGACGCCGCCGTCCTGTTCCTCCGCTACGGCACGACCCGCTACCTCGTCCAGCCGTACGTTCTGGGCCTGACCCCGAGCTCCTCGGATCACCAGAACATCGGCGACGTCTTCCTCGAGACCATTTCGATCGGCGCGCACTGATCGCCCACCGGGCATCAAGCAACCGATGAACGTGTGGGCCGGCCGGCTGGCCGGCCCACACGTCTAGTCGACCCTCGTTTCTAGTGGCACACTTCCGCACCTAGGCCCAGCTGCTCACGGAGAGATGAAGTGGTTGGTTTCGTCATCCGACGGGTCCTCTGGCTCATCCCCGTCCTCTTCGTCGTCTCCCTGATCACCTTCACCCTGATGCACGCCGTGCCGGGCGGTCCGTGGGATCGCGAGAAGCCGCTCAACGCCGGCACGGTCGCCCGGCTGAACGAGATCTACGGCTTGAACAAGCCGATCTGGGAGCAGTACCTGTCGTGGTTCGGCGGGATGCTCCAGCTCGACTTCGGGCCGTCGTACCAGTACCGCAACCGGACCGTGAACGACATCCTCTCGGACGGGTGGCCGATCACCGTCCAGCTCGGCGTGATGACGTTCATCGTCGCCATCGGCTTCGGCATCCCGCTCGGCATCTTCGCCGCGCTGGGCCACAACCGCTGGCCGGACTACGTCGCGACTCGATGCTCGGCATCGCGACGCCGAGCTTCGTGCTCGCGATCCTGCTGATCGTCGTCTTCAGCGTCGGCCTGAACTGGTTCCCGTCCCGGGGCTGGAAGGGACCGAACACGTGGGTGTTGCCGGTCATTGCCCTGGCGGGCTACCAGGTCGCCCAGATCGCGAGGTATACCCGCGCGTCAATGCTCGAGGTGACAAGGAAGGACTATGTCCGGACCGCCCAGAGCAAGGGCATTCGGGCGACCGCCGTGGTGGTGCGGCACATGATCCGCAACGCCCTGATCCCCGTGGTGACGATCCTCGGGCCGATCTTCGCGTTCCTCGTCACCGGCTCGTTCATCATCGAGCAGTTCTTCGGCATCCCGGGCATCGGCCGGCTGTACATCGTCGCGATCGGCACCCGTGACTACTCGATGATCATGGCGA
>VBGT01000030.1:0-6234 GCA_005889475.1 Chloroflexota bacterium
GTGACGTCCTCCTGCACCGCACCGCCGAGCTTGCCGGCGACTTCCTCGATCGACTGCCGGACCGGCCGGTCGGGCCGCCCGTCGACCTGGCCACCCTGCGGGCGGCGTTCGGCGGGCCGCTGCCGGATGGGCCGAGCGACCCGGAGGGCGTGATCGAGGCGCTGGCCCGCGACGCGGAGGCCGGGCTCGTCGGGTCGGCTGGTCCACGGTACTTCGGCTTCGTCGTCGGCGGCGGCGTACCGGCGGCGCTCGCCGCGGATTGGCTGACCAGCACGTGGGACCAGAACGCGGGGCTGTACGCGCTCTCCCCGGCGGCCGCGGTGGTCGAGGAGGTCGCCGCGAGCTGGCTCCTCGACATCTTCGGGCTGCCCGAGGGCTCCAGCGTCGGCTTCGCGACCGGGGCGACGATGGCGAGCTTCACGGCGATCGCAGCCGCTCGTCATGCCGTGCTCGAACGCGCCGGCTGGAACGTCGAGGACGATGGGCTGATCGGCGCACCGCCAATCGCGGTCGTCACCAGCGACGAGAGCCACGTCACGATCTTCGTGTCGCTGCAGATGCTCGGGCTCGGGCGAGCCCGGGTGCACCGCGTGCCGACGGATGCGCAGGGGCGGATGCGCGCGGACGCGCTGCGCGAGACGCTCACGCGAATCGAGGGGCCGACGATCGTGTGCGCCCAGGCGGGCAACGTGAACACCGGCTCGTTCGACCCGCTATCCGAGATCGTGGACATGGTCCGATCGCGCCCGAATGCCTGGCTGCACGTCGACGGCGCGTTCGGTTTGTGGGCCGCGGCCGTGCCCGCGCTCGAGGATCGCGTGGCGGGTCTCGCGGGAGCCGACTCGTGGACCACCGATGCCCACAAGTGGCTCAACGTGCCGTACGACTCGGGCATCGTGATCTGTCGCGACGCGCGCGCCCATCACGCGGCGATGACGCTCGGTGCCGCCTACTACGTTGAGTCCGCCGGCGGCGAGCGCGATGCCTACAACTGGGTGCCGGAGTCAAGCCGGCGGGCGCGTGGCTTCGCGATCTATGCGGCGCTGCGGTCCCTGGGCCGCTCCGGGCTCGCGGGCATGATCGACGGCTGCTGCCGGATCGCCCGGCGCATGGCGGAGGCGCTGCGTGCGGCCGACGGCGTGATGATCCTCAACGAGGTCGTGCTCAACCAGGTCCTGGTGCGATTCGCGCCACCGGGCGGCGGCGATGAGGCAGCGACCGACGCCTTCACGCGCCGCGTCATCGCTGCTGTCCAGGCAGACGGGACGTGCTGGCTCGGTGGCACGACCTGGCACGGCGTGGCCGCGATGCGGATCTCGGTCTCGAACTGGAGCACGACCGAGGCCGACGCCGACCTGTCGGTCGACGCGATCCTGCGCTGCGCCCGCGAGGTGAGCGCACAGGTGGCCGCCCACGCCTGAGCGGCGGCTCAGCGAGTCGGCTTCGAGCCCTTCTGCGCCCAGAGCGAGTCGACCTCGCGCTTGAGGTCCTCGATGCCCTCGAAGCTCTGGTAGACGCTGGCGAAGCGCACGTACGCGATCTGGTCGAGCTCGTGGAGCCTGGCCATCGCGAGCTGGCCGATCTTCGATGACGGCACCTCGGAGATGCCCTCGCCTCGCAGCTGCGCCTCGATCGCGTCGGCCGCCTGCTCGGCGGCGCCATCGGGCACCGGCCGACGCGTCAGCGCCTTGCGCAGGCCGTTGGCAAGCTTGTCGCGGTCGAATTCCTGGCGCGTGCCGTCGCGCTTAGTGACGAGCAACCGCGCCGCCTCGACGCGCTCATACGTGGTGAACCTGGCGTTGCAGGCGGCGCACTCGCGCCGGCGCCGGATCGTCGCCGAGTCGTCGAGGTCGCGCGAATCCACGACCCGAGTGTCGCGCTCGCCGCAGACAGGGCATCGCATCCCGGTGTCGATCCTCCTCTGCACCACTACCCATTGTGGTGTTTCGAGATCGTACCACAACATGTAGGCGCGTCCCCACGAGGCCGAGCGAGCGAAGTCAGCCGCGGGAGCCCAGCTCCGCGAGCAATGCCTTGCCGACCTCGAACAGGTCGCCGATGACGACGAGGTCCGCGAACTCCGCGATAGGCGCGTCGGGGTCGCGATTGACGCCGATGATCGTGCCCGCGGTCTGCATCCCGACCTTGTGCTGGATCGCGCCGGAAATGCCGAGCGCGAGGTAGAGCTGGGGCTTGACGATCTTGCCCGTCTGGCCGATCTGCTGGGCGTACGGGATCCAGCCCGAATCGACCGCAGCACGGGTCGCGCCCACCGCGCCACCGAGGGCGTCCGCGATCTCGCCAACGAGCTTGAACCCCTCCTCGCCCCCGATGCCGCGCCCGCCGGCAACGATGATCCGGGCCTCCTCGATCGGCAGTGCCGCGGCCGCTTCCTCGATCCGATCGACGATCTTGATCACCGGCAGCTCGAGCTCGCCATCCGCCTTGCGAGCCTCGACCTTGCCGGCCGCGCTTGCCTTCTCGGCAGTCACGACGTTCGGTCGAACCGTGACGATCCCCCACTCGCCGTCGGCGAAGGCCGACGTTGTGATCAGCTTCCCGCCAAAGGCGCTCATCTCGACCGACGGCCCGCCGTCCCACGCCACTGCTGTGGCATTCACCAGCACCGGCCGCTCGAGGAGGGCCGCCAGGGTGCCGGCGACGTCGCGCCCGTCCGGGCCTGCGCCGGTGAGAACCGCGGCAGGCGCCTCGGAAGCGAGAATCGGCGCGACCCGCTGAGCGGCGACCTGCGCCCAGGCATTGCCATCGGCTGCCGGCTCGGCAATCGCCACGACGCGCGGCACGTAGCCCGCGAGCTCATGCGCGGCGGCTTTCGGGTCGGCCGCGACGACGATCCCGACCGCCGAGGCTTTGGCCGCCTCCGCGAGCGTCCGCGCGAGAGTGGCAACCTCGGCCGAGCTCTTCGCCAGCGTGCCATCCGCGTTGGTCTCCGCGATGACCCAGATCGTGCCTGCCGCGGTAGCCATCAGATGAGCCTCCGCGAGGCGAGCAGCTCGACGATTGCCTTTGCGCCTTCCTCGGGTGCGCCGCGTACGACCTGCGTCGCGCCACGGGCCGGCGGCTTGCGCTGGTCGGTGACCTTCGTCCGCGCCGCCTTGCCACCAACTGCCGCACCGTCGAGGCCGAGGTCGGCGAGGGAGTGGGTGACGATCTCCTTCGACCGCGCGGCCATGATCCCCTTGAGCGACGGGTAGCGCGGCTCGCCGAGCAGCTGTGTCCCCACGATGAGCGCCGGCATGGGCGCTTCGAGCACGTCGAACCCGGTCGGGCTGATCCGGCGCACGCGGACCGTGCCCTTGTCCGGATCCGGCTCGATTCGCGCCGCCGACGACAGGTACGGCAGCTTGAGCCGCGTCGCGACGGCCGCACCGACCACCCCGCCGACGCCGTCGGAGGTGTCGAAGCCGGCCAGGACGAGGTCGTACTCGAGCTCGCCGAGGGCCGCGACCAGCACCTGGATCGTCGACCACTGGTCCGAACCGGTAAGCGCCGGATCGGTCACGAGCACGCCGCGATGGGCGCCCATCGCCAGGCCCTTGCGCATCGTCTCGACCGCGTTGGGCGGCGCCATCGACAGCAGGGTCACCTCGCCGCCGTGCGCTTCGCTGAGCTTGAGCGCCGCCTCGAGCACGTACTCGTCGTTGCCATTGATGACCGCCGGCGAGGCCGCGCGATCGAGCCGGCCGTCGGGCGTCAGTCGTTCCGCAGCGGCAGCGGGATCGGGAACCGGCTTGGTCAGGACGACGATGCGCACGGCTGAAAGGGTAGCCGCAGCGCGGTCCTAGTCGTCGGCGAGCAGGCGGCCCCAGCCGACCTTGAGCAGGCCATGGCCCGCCGTGGATAGGTAGTCGACGTCGACGCGGTGGATGCCCGCGCCGAGGTTCCGCGAGACGAGCGTCTCGATCGGCCTGCCGCTGTCGACCCACCGGTTCACGACAGGCTTCCCGTCGATCGACACGATGACCGCGCCCGACGCGATGACGCCGACGGTCCACGTCCCGGACGACGCGAGGGCGAACCGGCCGGACCAGCGCGCCGAGAATCCGAGACTCGCGTCGTCGAGCCAGTAGCCGCCGGGGCCGTGTGCCCGCCAGTCGAAGTTGAGCACCGCGTCGCGCCTGGTGAACGTCGCCGGCCCGTCGAACGCGCCGCCGAAGTACGAGCCGCAGAAAGCGCCCACGAGCGGGTCGCCGGCGACGACGCCCTCGGCCGTCGGGGCCGCACAAGCGGGCCCGGCGGCGGTCACGATCTCGCCGTCGTGCAGCTCCCGGTCGGCGTAGCCCTCGAAGTACACGGGCACGGACTGGGTCACGGCGCCACCCTGGGACTGCCGGGCGAAGTGCAGGTGGGCCAGGCACTGCGAGTAGCCGGTGTCGCCGGACTTGCCGATCTCCTGGCCGGCGACGACGACGTCGCCCACCTTGACCCCGACGCTCGACAGGTGGGCGTACTGCGTCGCGCTCCCGTCGGCGTGGTCGATGTCGACGATGTTGGCCTTCATCAGCATGTCGGGGCCACCGCACCCGACCTCGCCCTCGTGGACGTAGCTGACGACACCGTCGGCGGCTGCGACGACCGGGGTCCCGAGCGGCACCACGAGGTCGTAGGCATACGCCGCCTTGCCGTTGTGGCTGAACGTCGTGTTCCACGTCTGCCCGACCAGCACGTCCACCCCGAGGGCGAAGGGCAGGCGGAACCCGGCCGTGTCGCCGGGGTGCTGCTCGCGCGGCACCGGGATCGGACCGTGTCTCTCGACTCTGGACGTGACCCCCGTGTCGCTACCGGGCCCCCCGGCGAATGCCGTGGCAGGCGCAGCGAGCGTCAGGACGAGCGTCGCGAGGATCCACGCGCGCGGGACGCGCCGTCGACCGGGAATCGACAATCAAGGACTCCGAACGCGGGGGGACGCGGGGAGTGGCGCGTGTGAGCGAGCGCCACGAACGCCCGGACCATAAACGATGCTCGCGAACCTTGCATGCAAGCGCGCATGCGCCACGTCCGCATGAAGGCCCGCGAGGGTGCTTCAGTCGGGCTTGCCGAGGAGCGCGCGGGCGATGACGAGGCGCTGGATCTGCTGCGTGCCCTCGTACAGCTGGGTGATCTTGGCGTCGCGCATCATCCGCTCGACGGGGTAGTCGTCGGTGTAGCCGTAGCCCCCGAGGACCTGCACGGCGTCGGTGGTCACAGCCATCGCGGTGTCGCCCCCGATCAGCTTGGCTACCGCCGCCCAGCGCGACGCGTCCGGCGCCCGCGCCTCGATCTCGGTGCACGCCTTGTACGTGAGCTGTCGAGCGGCCTCGGTGCGGGCATCCATGTCGGCGAGCATCGCCTGGATCATCTGGAACTCGCCGATCCGCTGGCCGAACTGCTTGCGCTCCCGGGCGTACTTCGTCGCCACGTCCAGGGCGCCCTGGGCGATGCCGACCGCCTGCGCAGCGATGCCGGGTCGGGAGCGATCCAATGTCGCCATCGCCAGCTCCCAGCCCTGGCCCTCGTCGCCCATCCGATTTGCCTCGGGCACGAGCACGCCGTCGAATTGCAGCTCGGCGGTGGGGCTCCCCCGGATGCCGAGCTTGTGCTCCAGCCGGGCTACCTTGAACCCGTCGGCCGGAAGCTCGACGGCGAAAGCGGAGATGCGCTTGTGGCGCGGCGCGTCGGGGTCGGTCACGGCGAACACGGTGATGAGGCCGGCGACGCTGCCGTTGGTGATGAACCGCTTCGTGCCAGAGATGTGGTAGCCGTCGCCCTCCCGGACCGCTCGGGTCCGCAGTGCGGCGGCGTCGGAGCCCGCCTCGGGCTCGGTCAGGGCAAAGGCGGCGAGCGTGGCGCCGGAGGCGAGATTCGGGATGAGGCGGGCCTTCTGCTCATCCGTGCCGGCGAGGAGCAGCGGCAGCGACGCGAGGGCGTGCACGCTCAGGATCAGGCTCGAGGTCACGCACGCGCGAGCGATCTGCTCGATGGCGAGGCACTGCGTGAGCAGGTCCGCCCCGAGACCGCCGTGCTCAACCGGGTACGGCAGCGCGAGCACGTCGTGTGACGCGAGCAGTTGCCGGATGTCCTCGGGGAACTCGCCGCTCTTGTCGATCTCCGCTGCTCGCGGCGCGATCCTCTCCTCGGCAAGGGTCCGCAGCGTGTTCCGCAGGAGCACCTGCTCCTCGGTCAACCGATACGTCGCTTGCGCTTCGGGCATGGCGCGATCGTACCCGGACGCCG
>VBGT01000030.1:6239-15654 GCA_005889475.1 Chloroflexota bacterium
CGCCTGGAACCTGCCCGTCCCTGTGATCCAGGACCCGTCGAAAGCCGCCATTCATCGTCGGTTCACGGCGCAGAACGAATCCGTGCCTTCGATTCTGAGCTCGACTCGGCGTCGATGGCCTCGCCCGAAGCCCGTCTGCCGATATGGCCGTCCTTTCACTTGGTTCCGCTTCATTCGAACTAACTCGAAATCGGCGCCCAGCGCGGTCAGGCAGTTCGCGGTTGTCGCCCAGCGCGGTCAGGCAGTTCGCGGTTGTCGCCCAGCGCGATCAGGTATGGCAGGCGGTCGCGGCGGAGCCGGCTTCAGCCCCCGGCCTCGACGTGGGCCGGAGAGCCCTCGGCGTGGGCCGGAGAGCCCTCGGCGTGGGCCGGAGGGTCTTCAGCGTCAGCGGTCCGGACGCTACTGGATCACGGGCAGGGCCCGCGCGCCCGGCTGGGTTGGCGCAAGGGATTCGGCGAGGAGCTCGGCGATGTCGATCGCACGGACGGTTCCGTCGGTCCCGGACTGCGCCGCCTCGAGGCCGTCCTTGAGCATGGTCATGCAGAACGGGCACTCCGTCGCGACGGTCGAGGCACCGGTGGCGAGAGCCTGTGCGGTCCGCGACTCGTTGATCCGCGTGCCGCGTGTCTCCTCCATCCACATGCGCCCTCCGCCGGCGCCGCAACAGAAGGTGTTGCGGCCGCGGTTCTCCATCTCCCGCAGCTCGAGGCCGGCGATCGAGCCCAGGACCTCGCGCGGCTCGTCGACGATCCCGTTGTAGCGGGTCAGGTAGCACGAATCGTGCAGCGTGACGGAGCGCCCTTCAATGCCCGCAGCAGGGCCACCGCTCGTGGCGCCGCCGGCGCCATCGGCGTCGATCACCCGTAGTCGGCCCCCGGCCAACAGCTCGCGCAGGTAGGCCGCGTGGTGAACCACGCGGAAGTGGCCGCCGAGCTGCTCGTACTCGACCCCGATCGAGTTGAAGCAGTGCGGGCAGGCAGTCACGATCGTCCGCTCGCCCATCTGATAGCGGTTGAGCGTCTCCACGTTCCCGCTCGCGAGCATCTGGAAGACGTAATCATTGCCCATGCGCCGCGCCGGGTCGCCGGTGGAACGGGATTCCCGCCGCGTCGAGGCACGTCGCGAAGGCACGCGCAACCTTCCGGTTGCGCTCGTCGAACGCCGCGGCGCAGCCGACCCAGTACAGGACCTCGATCTCGTCGAGGCGGCCGTCCGCCGCGAGCTCGGCGACGGTCGGGACGGAGAAGGGCAGACCCTTGGTCCAGTCGGTGCGGGTCGTCGGCGGCTGGCCCCACGGGTTGCCGACGCCCTCCATGTTCCGGAACGCCCCGTTGAGCTCCGCCGGGAAGCGCGAGTCCTCGAGCACGAGGTTGCGCCGCAGGCCGACGATCTTGTCCACGTGCTCGATCAGCACCGGGCAGGCCTCGACGCAGGCGCCGCAGGTCACGCAGTCCCACACGGCGTCGAACGGGATCGCGTTGTCGACGATCGGCGCGAGCAGCGCCTTCTCGTCGATCGAATCGGCCAGCCCGAACGAGACTGCCGAGGGCGAGTTCGGGATGAGGGGCAGCCCGTGCTCGGCCTCGACCGACATGTCCCGGATGCCCATGATGAAGGTCTTGGGGTTGAGCGGCTTGCCGGTGTTCCAGGCCGGGCAGGCCTGCTGGCAGCGGCCGCACTCGGTGCAGGTGAAGCCATCGAGCAGGTCGTTCCAGCCGAGGTCGGCGAGGGTCCGCAGCCCGAACGTCGCGTCCTCTTGCTCGAGGTCCATCTGCGGCAGCTCGCCGCGCGGCTTGAGCTTGCGGAAGTAGATGTTGAAGAAGCTCGTCGCGATGTGCAGGTGCTTGCTGAACGGCAGGTACACCAGGAAGGCGGCGACGAGGCCCATGTGCGCCCACCACAGCGCCCAGAAGCCAATCTCGAGGCCCGAGGCGTCGATGTCGAAGAGGGAATTGCCCGGCGGCGAGAGCAACGGCGCGAGGGCATTCGAGATGAACGCCCCCGGTTGCTCTCCGAACCTGGCGACCTCGAACACTTGCGCGAACAGCTCGCTGGCGACGACGCCGCCGATCATGGCCAGGATCACCAGGGCGTCGGTGTTGTAGGTCAGCCGCGCGGGGCGCGAGATGAACCGCCGCTCGAACGCCCACAGGATCGAGAGCAGGACGATCACCGCCACGACGTTCTGCATGTTCAGCGTCGCGGCCCACAGCGCCCCGTCGAACGGCATCGAGATGACCGCCTGGATGAGCCCGCCGGTGACGATGTTGGCCGTTCCGACCGTGAGCAGGACGAAGCCCCAGAAGATGCCCAGGTGGAGGATCGCCGCCCGCGGGTCCTTGAACATCCTGGTCTGGATGAACGCGTACTCGATCAGGCCGGCGATGCGGGCCGGGACGTGATCGAGCGGGCTGGGCCCGGCGGCGCGAGCCGCGGCGAAGATGCGCAGGTGGCGCGCCATCGCCAGGGCGAACAGCAGCGCCGCGCCCCAGAACAGGGCGATCGGGCGGCTTGGGCAGGTCCCGCCACGGGTCCGACGGGTCCCCCGGCGGGATCATGGGGGCGTCCGCCTGCTCGTCCTCGGCGAAGGTCGGACCCGCCGCTGCTGTGGCGACGTGAGGGATCGAGGTTTCATCGGCGTGCGGCGTGAGGCCTGGCGCTGCCTCCACGTCGTGGTCGTATGGCCCAGCGAGGGTCTCGAGGGCGTGCCCCAGTGTCGGCTCGATCGCCGCCAGCGACTCGACCGCGGCCTTTGGGCTGCCGGGGACGTTGACGACCAGGCTGCGGCCGATCACGCCGACGACGCCGCGGGACAGGTCCGCCATGGGGGTGGTGGCGCGTCCCGCCGCGCGGATGGCTTCCGCCAGCCCCGGGACCTCGTAGTCGATGACGGCGAGTGTGGCCTGGGGCGTCACGTCGCGGGGCGTGAGGCCGGTACCCCCGGTGCTGATGACGAAGACGTGGTCCTGCGCGCCTTCGCGCAGGGCCGCCTCGATCAGGGCGCGCTCGTCCGAGACGGACCGTCGGTCGACGCGGAAGCCGGCGATGGACAGGCGGTCCCCGAGCGCGATCCCGGACTCGTCCTGGCGAGCCCCGACTGCCACGCCGTCACTGACGGTGAGGACGAGGGCGCGCGCGCCCGTCGGGATGTCGCCACTCACGGACGCTCCCCCATCGCCGGTCGCTAGCCCTTCTTCCGGATCCGCCCGGCGACGCGCTCGCCGCGGCGACGCTGGCGCGGGCCGGCGGGGGCGCCGGGAGCGGACCCGTCCGTGCCACGCTCGGACGGGCGGTACCACTCGCCGCTCTGGCCGCCCGACTTCGAGACGAGGTGGACCGAGCGGATCTCGACCCCGCGCTCGACGCCTTTGACCATGTCGTACGCGGTGAGCGCCGCCACGGATGCGGCCGTCAGCGCCTCCATCTCCACGCCCGTCGGGCCCGTCGTGGCCGCCTCTGCCCGCACCCGCAGCCCGCCGGCCGCTCGATCCGGGGTGACCGTGACGAGCAGGTCGGTGAGCGCGAGCGGGTGGCACAGCGGGATGAGCTCCGATGTGCGCTTGCCGCCCATCACCCCCGCGAGCTCCGCGGCGGCGAGCACGTCGCCCTTCGCCGCCCGGCCGTCGATCACGAGGCTGAGCGTCTCCGGTGCGAGCGCGACGAACGCTTCCGCAACGGCGCGGCGTGCGGTCGCCGGCTTGGCGCTGACGTCGACCATCCGCGGGCGGCCGGATCGATCCACGTGGGTGAGACGGCGACGCTCGGCGCGCGGGGCGGGGCCACGGTCCATGTCGGCGTCAATGATGCGTCAGGCCGCAACGGCTCGGCGCGCCGGGTCGGGTGTGCCGGCCGGTCAGAAGATCACGCGGGGTCGAGCCACCACAACGCTGCCGCCGCGCCGGCGGGGCTCAGCTCAACCTCCTCCGGCACGACCGCGAGCGCGTCCGCCGTGGCGAGCGCCGAGAGGACGTGGCTCCCCTGCCCGGCCGGTCCGCGCGACAACCGGACCTGGATGCGGCCCTGCGCGTCGCGGACCGGTGCACCGTCCGAGTCTCGATCTGCGGTAACGCGCAGGAATGCGCGCCGGCCGGACGCGGTGCGGACCTCGTCGAGCAGGACTGCGCGATCGACCGGCCGGAGCAGCTCGCGCCGCCCGGCGAGGGCCCGGATCGCCGGCCGCACGAAGAGCTCGAACGTCACGAAGCTCGACACCGGGTTGCCGGGCAGCCCGAAGAGGAGCGCCGTCCCGCCATCGGGTCGCGGCGCCATGCCGAATGCGAATGGCTTGCCCGGCTGGACGGCCACGCGCCACAGCCCGATCTCCCCGATCGATTCGAACGCGAGCTTGACCACGTCGTACGGCCCGACCGAGACGCCGCCGGCGACGACGATCGCGTCGGCGCCCTGGGCGAGCGCGGACCGCAGTCGGCCGACGACGTCGGCCTGGTCGTCTGCCGCGATCCCGAGATTGATCGGCGTTGCGCCCGAGGATTCGACGAGCGCCCGGAGGCCCGGCCCGTTCGCATCGGGGATGCCGGCCGGGCCGAGCTCCTCGCCGGCGGCGCGGACCTCGTTGCCCGTCGCGAGCACGGCCACGCGCGGCTGGCGTCGGACGTGGACGGTGGCGAGGCCGGCGCCCGCTGCGAGCGCGACCGCGGCCGGCGTCAGCGCGGAGCGGGTGGCGAGAATCTCCGCTCCCTCCGAGAGGTCGCTCCCGCGGCGGCGGATATGGGCGCCCGCCGCTCCCGACGCGTGCACGAGGACCGCGGCCGGCACCGGCCCGGCGGCGTCGCGGCCGCGTTCGCCGGGGGCGCCGGCGGCATCCAGGGGCGTCGTCTGCTCGACCGGGATGACCGCGTCGGCACCCTCCGGGATCGGCGCGCCGGTTGCGATGCGAATCGCGCTCCCGTGCTCAACGGAGCGATCCGCTGCGCCTCCCGCCGGCACCTCGCCACCGACCTCGAGGCGCACCGGCCCGGCCTCCGAGGCGGCTGCCACGTCCGCCGAGCGCACGGCGTAGCCGTCCATCGCCGAGTTGTCCCAGGGCGGGAGCGTGACGGCGGCCACGACCGGTCGCGAGAGCACACGCCCCAGGGCGCGGTCGATCGGGACGATCTCCTCTGAGGTCGGCCCCGGAACCGCGGCGAGGATCGCCTCGCGTGCCGCTTCGACGCTGCGCAGCTCGTCGCGGGCACCGGTCACGATCGAGGGTCCTCGCCCTCCGACGCGGACTCGCCAGCTCCGGGCGCGGACTGGTCGATCCCGGCCTGCGCCGACCCTGCCTTGCCGGATCGTCCCTGGACGAAGGCCCCGATCCCGCGCCTCGTCAGCACACCGACGAGCCGTCCGTCGTCGACGACGGGCAGCCCGTCCAATCCCGCGCGCTGGATCCGCTCGAGCGCGCCCTTGAGGGGATCGGCCGGCGAGAGGAACGTCAGTCGCGGCGGCTTCGCCATGACGTCCTCGACCCGGGTCGATGCCCAGGCCGTCGGCCGAAGGCGCCGCACCTGTCCGACGCCGAGCAAGCCGACGACGTCGTCGCCCTGGACAACCGGCACCGCCGTCACCGGCGACTCGCCGTCGAGCAGCTGCGCCGCGAACGTGTCGACCGTCAGGCTCGGATGCACCGTCGCCGGTGTTGGCTCCATGGCCTCGCTGACCAGGTGCCCGCCGACGAGGTCGTCCAGCCGGACCCGGTCGCGAACAGCGTTCGCCGACAGGACGAGGAACCAACCGGTCAGCGCCACCATCGCCCCGGTCACGTCGCCGTGCGGCAGCAGGATCGCGATGCCGATCGCGATGACGATCACCCCGGTCAACCGCCCGCTGAGAGACGCCGCGCGCCAGCCGGAGCGCTCCGAGCCGGATCGTCGCCAGGCGAGGTCGCGCACGATCCGCCCGCCGTCGAGCGGGTACGCCGGCACGAGGTTCACGACGCCGAGCAGGAGGTTGAGCAGGACCAGCACGGACAGCACGCCCGCGGCGGCTCGGAACCCATCGCCCAGGGCCACCACCCCGACGGAGATCGCGAACAGCGCGGTCGCGATGCCGATGCTGGTCAGCGGTCCGGAGGCGGCGATCGCGGCGTCGTCGCCCGGGTTCGGCGAGGTGGGATCGAGAGGCGTCGCGCCGCCGAAGAACGAGACGCCGATCGCCTGGACCTCGACGCCCCGCCGTCGGGCGACCAGGGCGTGGGCGAGGTCGTGCGACACCGAGCTCACGAAGAACCCGAACGCGACCAGCCCGCCGAGGACCCACGAGACAGCCGACTCGAGCTTCGGGTCGACCGCGGTCAGCTGGCCGACGGCGATGACCGCGATGAGCGCGAGGATGATCACCCACCCGAGCTGGACTCGGATCTCGATGCCGAAGACGCGGGCGATCGGGACGCCCATCAGGTCCTCGCCTTCGACGTCGCGAGCATTCCTAATGGACCCGCCGCCCCGGCGCGGCGGCGCGCCTGCCACGCGGTGAGAATCGCCGCTCCCAGCGCGAGAGTCCCGATCGCGAGCGTCGTGTCCGACCAGAACTGCTCCGGGAAGAGCTGGACGAGGTGGTCCGTGCGCGGGTCGAAGGTGTACGTGCCGGCGCTGAAGAACAGTCGGTGGAACACCTCGAATGCCGCATCGAATGCGAACGCCGCGAACGCGCCGATCACGACCAGCCCGATGGCCAACCCGCGCGCGCCCCTCCCGACCGCGCGCCACGCCGTGGATCTCGCGTCCGCATCGCGCTCCCGGCGGAACGCGACGGCGAGGACCGCCACCGATGCGAGCACGAACAGCTCGAACCCGGCGAACACCCCACGCACGTCGCGCATGTGCGCCCGCTCGCGATCGTTGAGGACCGGCGCCCCGGATGCGGTCGACACGGCGAAGTCACCCTGCCACAGGAAGAGGTCACCGAGCAGCGAGCTCGCGATGCGGTCCATGTCGATGGGGGTGTAGCCCTCGATGTACACGCCGGATCGGTCCTGCTCGAGGCGCACGTACGCCGGCGTCAGGAACGGCAGGATCGAGCCGCCGAGGAGCACCAGTGCGGTGGCCGTGGCGATGAGCCAGGCGCCCACTCGACCGCCGGGCATGCCTACTCGGCCAGCGTGTGCGCCTGGTCCCACCAGCCCTCGATCGTCAGCGCGCTGGGCAGCTCCATCTTCAGCTCGTCGGCTGCCCGCGCGAGGCGCTGCGTGAGCGTATCGAGATCGACCGCGAGGATGTCCTTCAGGCCCTCGAACCCGCCCTGGCTGAGCAGCCGATGCTCCCCCGCCCCGAAGCCGGCGAGGTTCAGCATCTGCCCCTCGTCGCGCCACAGCAGGACGTCGTTCGTCGAGGCGCCGACCTGGTCCGCGAGCGTCTGCCTTCGCGTCGGCGTCTCGGTGACCTCGAGCAGGAGGCCCGTCGTGAACACGCCCTGCCGCTGCAGGCGGGCGAGGTAGATCGGCTCGATGCGGATGAGCTCGTCGATCGGCGGCACGCCCGGATGATAGGGCCGAGGGAGATCGAGCCTCGCCTCGCCGTCAGCCGCCGCTGGGCTGTGACGGCTAGCTGACGATCTTCGCCGCCTCGCGCCGGAGCAGCTCCCAGACCCGGCGCTGGTGGCGCTCCTCGGTGCGGAGGTTACCGAAGGCGACCCGGATCGCGAACCGGCCGCCCAGCCGGGCGTGTGACAGCAGCACCTCGCCCGTTCGGTTCACCGCGTCGAGCAGCGCCTGGTTGCGCGCGTCGAGGAAGGCGGCGACGTCGGGCTCTGTCGCTCGGTCCGCGAGCGCGGCCGGGCGCCAGCGCAGGCACACGACCGAGAACGGCACGGGGGCGAGCCGCTCGAAGTCGGGGTCGGCATCCACCCAGCTCGCGAGCTCCTGCGCCTGGTCGACGTGATGCGCGATCCGCCGGCGCAGGCCGGCGAGGCCGAACCAACGCAGGAGGACCCACAGCTTCAACGCGCGGAAGCGGCGACCCAGCTGCGGCGTGTACTCGCTCACGTCGCGCACCGGTGCCGACCGGTCGAGCGTGCGCAGGTACTCGGGCACGAGGCTGAACGCAGCGCGCACCTCGGCCATCCGCCGGCCGAGGAAGAGGGACGCGTCGAAGGGGGTGAACAGCCACTTGTGCGGGTTGACGATGATCGAGTCAGCGATCTCCCAGCCGGCGAACTCCGCGCGACGCTCGGGCAGCAGTGCGACGACGCCCGCATAGGCGGCGTCGACGTGCAGCCACAGGTCGTGGCGTCGCGCAACCGACGCGATCTCGGCGATCGGGTCGGCGGCGGTCGACGCTGTCGTACCGATCGTGGCGACGATCGCAATGGGCCGGCGCCCAGCGGCGAGGTCCTCGGCGATGGCCGCCTCAAGGGCGTCGACCCGCATCCGGTACTCGTTGTCGGTCGGGATGTGCACGAGCGCGTCCCGGCCGAGGCCCAGGATCATGCACGCCTTGTCGATCGAGCTGTGGGCCTCCGCGGAGGCGTAGACGCGGGGTTGGCCGACCTCCGGCCGGCCGGGCAGCCCGCGCTTCGCGGCGTCGAGCCCCGCGGCCTCGCGCGCCGCCGCAAGCCCGATCAGCGAGCCGATCGAGGCCGTGTCCGTGAACAGGCCGTCGAACGCGTCGGGCAGCCCGAGCGCCTGGCGCAACCAGGACACCACCACCGTCTCGAGCTCGGTCCCGATCGGCGAGGTCCGCCACAGGAATGTGTTCTGGGCGAGCGAGGCCATCAGCAGCTCGCCGACGACGCCCGCCGCCGAGCTCGACGTCGGGAAGTAGGCCATGAAGCCGGGGTGGTTCCACGCCGTCGCGTGCGGCTCGACCAGGCGCCGGTAGTCATCGAGGATCGCCTCGAGCGGCTCGGGCTCCTCGGGCGGGCTCGCCGGGAACTACGGCGCAATCGAGCCGGGCTCGACCGGCGGCAGGACGGGCCGCTCCGCGAGCGTCTCGGCGTAGTCCGCCATGAGGTCCGCAACCTCATGGAGCACCCGTCGGAATGCGGCCGGATCGAGGTCGGTCAGGCCATCGACCTGCGCGGGATCGAGGGCCGACTCGAGCCCCGAGCTGCTCGTCGCCTGCGTTGCGTCGGATCCCATCCGCGGAGTCTCGCATGGCGACATGGATCTGCAATGAACGAGGGCCGCGCCAGCGGATGCGTGTAGCGCCCCCGGCCCTAGGGTTCGGACTGCGTCACCCATCGGATTTATTCGGAGGGTGGCGCGTTTCCTTTTCTGGCCCCTTTTTCAGTCCACAACGTGACGAACCCCGGACGCCTCGGCGCCCGGGGTTCGATCGTTTCGGCCGTTTGGAATCGTTTTCGGCGCCGCTTTCATCAGATGTTGATCGCACCCGCTGATGCGCCCTCTGACACCTCATCTACGCCCGTTACCGGACGAGCGCTCCATCGCCTGAAGCATTTGTCCGCTGAACGCCTC
>VBGT01000052.1 GCA_005889475.1 Chloroflexota bacterium
GTCCTGCTTGGGCAGGATCGGCGGTTCGGTCGGGATCTGGACCTGGTAGTTCGACTCGTTCCCCGCGCCGGCCGCGTTCGAGTAGAAGAGCACCGACGGTTCGTCATGGCCGGTGTACTCGCTGCGGTAGCCAAGGGAGTCGTTCGCCTCGGCGCAGAGCGGACTGCCTTCGCCGCAGAGCAGCTTGGAACCGTACCTCTCGGTCGGGCCGGCGTTCACGAGGGAGGCACCCGCAGGCGCCGCGGGTGCGGCGGCAGCCACCGAGGCCATCGAGGCCAGCAGGAGCATGCCTGACAGGAATGTCAGCGCCTTTCTCATCCGAATCGTCCTCCACGCGGGTTCATGCCGTCAGGGGTGCGCCGCCGCCGGACTCATGCTCGAGTCGATCGCAACCCTGGAAGTCAGGGACGGGACGCTCCAGCGACTACCTCCTATCGGTCGTCGCGGGATCCGCGCGCGCATCGGCACCAGCCCGGTCGAAGCGGGGGCGTTGTTCGCCACGACGTGGGTGGCGGCGCCGCAGGGCGTCGAGGGAGCGGAACCGCGCGGATCTCGGCAGAGCCGTTGAGCCCGGGTTGTAGGAAGCCCTCGTGGCGCATCCTAGCGCGCCCCCAGAATCCCGCCTCGGACTGCGCCGGCGACCCGGCGCGCCCGAGGCGACCTGGCGCCCTGACGTCCGGCTAGCGCGGTGGTATCGCGGCCTTCCGGAGGCGGATGACCGGAATCGGGCGATCCGTCTTGGATTCGTACTTTTTGTACTCGGGCGCCTCACGCGCGATCCGCGTCCAGGCCGCCTCGAGGTCCGCGCCCTCGAGCGTCTCGGCCCGAACCTCGACGCGCCGGCCGTCGCCGAACTCGATCGTCGCCTGAGGGTCGTGGGCGAGGTTGTGCAGCCAGCCCGGGTTGCGGGCCGCGCCGGCGAGCGACGCAATCACGAGCCAGCTGTCCGGCATTTCGGTGATGTAGCCGAGCAGGGCCGTGCGCGGCTCCCCGGATCGTGCGCCGACCGTGTGCAGCAGGATCGCGTCGACGCCGCCCTGGGTGTGGCCGCCACGGCTGCGCCGGAAGCCCCGCGCCTGGAGCCGGCTGAACAAGCGGGCGAGCGGCGAGGGGAACTTCGGGAACGGCACCCCGTGCGTCCCACGCGGGGGAACCTTCACGGTCACGGCGGAACTCTACTCCCGTATGCTCGACGGCCGATGCGACGGCTCGTGATCCTCACCGAAGGCGAGTTCGGGCCGCACCATGCGAAGACCGCGATGGGCGTGATCCGCTACGCCACCGATCGCACCGTGGCCATCCTCGATTCGTCGATCGCCGGCCGGAACGTGTCGGAGTGGCTGCCGGGCCACGACATTCCGGCCGTGGCGACGCTCGCCGAGGCGCTGGCCCAGCCGGAGCCGCCGGACACGCTGCTCATCGGCATCGCGCCGACCGGGGGCCGCCTTCCGGACTCCTGGCGGGCCACGATCCTGTCCGCCATCGACGCGGGCCTCGACGTCCATTCCGGACTCCACACGTTCCTCGGCGACGATCCGGAGTTCTCGGGTGCGGCAGCGGTGAGGGGTGTGCGGATCGTCGACTACCGGCGCCCGCCGGAGCGACACGAGACGGCGGTCGGGCGGCCGCACGCTTCGGGCAAGCGGGTGATCCTCACCGTGGGCACGGACTGCGCCATCGGCAAGATGTCGGTGGCGCTCGAGCTCCGGAAGTCGGCCCTCGCGCTGGGCGACAAAGCGGTGTTCGTACCGACCGGCCAGACCGGGATGATGATCGACGGCTGGGGCGTCGCGGTCGACCGGGTCATCAGCGACTTCGTCCAGGGCACGGTCGAGTGGATGGTCGAGGAGGCGGAGTCCCGCGGGGACTGGATCCTCGTCGAGGGCCAGGGCTCGCTCGACCACCCGGCCTACTCATCGGTGACGCTCGGGCTGATCCATGGCGCGACGCCGCACGCGATGGTCATGGTCCACAAGCCGGGCCTCGCGGCGCATGACTTCGAGCACCGCCCCGACGCCTCGTTCCCGATCGCCAAGCTACCCGGGTTCATCGCGCTGCACGAGTCGGTGGCGGGACTCGTGGCTCCCTCGAAGGTCGTCGGCATCGCCCTCAACACGATGCTCTACCCGGACGACGCCGAGGCGCGGCGGGTGATCGCGGAGATCGCCGAGGAGACCGGCCTGCCCACGGACGATCCGGTGCGCTTCGGCGGCGACCGGCTGTGGCCTGCAGTCCGCGACGCCGTTGATCGGCTGCCATGGGTCGAATCCTCGGACCGATGGCTCGCAGGGGCGTCGCCTCGGTCCTCGGAGAGCCGGTCTCGAATCGCACCGGACTCCTCTCGGTCCGCGTGACACTCTCGATACGACACCAGGTCCTTCGCCTCGCGCTGCGCGATCCATTCCTGATCGCCCGATCGGACCACGACGGCGGCCACGCGGTCACGACGGTGATCGTCGAGGTGCGCGACGAGCGATTCCCGGGGGTGGTGGCGCTGGGGGAGGGCTACCCGGATCGGTTCTACGGCGAGACGGTGGACACGATGGCGGCGGTGTTCCCGCTGTTGCTGGCCGCCATCGAGTGGTTCGAACCCACGCCCGACGGCGTGCGGGCCGCGAGCGACCGGCTCCAGGCCGCGATCCGCTGGAACGGCGCCGCCAAGTGCGCGATCGACACGGCGCTCCATGACCTCGTCGGCAAGGTCACGGGCGAACCGGTTCATCGATTGCTCGGGCTGTCGCCCGACATCCCGCCGACAGACTTCACGCTCGGCCTCGAAGAGCCGGCGGTCGTCGCCGAGCGGGCGAAGCGGGCCTCCGCCTTCCCGGCGCTCAAGATCAAGGTCGGTGGCGCTGCCGACGTGGCGACGCTCCAGGCCGTGCGGCTCGTGTACACCGGCCCGATCCGGGTCGATGCGAACACCGGCTGGACGCCCGAGGTGGCGCGCGAGCTCACCCCGGCCCTCGTCGACCTCGGCGTCGAGCTGATCGAGCAGCCGTTCCCTGCGGGGCGGCTCGACTGGCTGGCCGACCTGCAGGCCACCTCGCCGCTGCCCATCGTCGCGGACGAGTCGTGCGTGACGATCGACGACCTCGATGCCCTGGTCGGCGTCACGGCCGGCGTCAACGTGAAGCTGGCCAAGTGCGGCGGCCCCGGTGCGGCAGCGCAGATGCTCGCGCGCGCACGGGAGCTTGGCTTCCGGACGTTCCTCGGCTGCATGGAGGAGACCTCGGTGGCGATTGCCGCCTCGGCGGCGACGGCGTCGCTGGCGGACTGGGTGGACCTCGACGGCAACCTGCTCCTCGCCGACGATCCGTTCACCGGCTTGGCGCTCGGCAAGGACCACCGCTGGCGCCTGACGGATGCGCCCGGCCTCGGTGTGGAGCGGCGGGGTTAGGTGTGGATAAGTTCGTGGACGAAAAGGTGGACATCCCCTCTTCCGGCGTCATGGGCCGCCGCCGTACCATCGCCGAGCACTCATCGCCTGCTCCGGGAAGCGGGTCATCGGAAACCTGAGAGCCCATCCACGGGGCCGCGGTCCATCCGCCGTGGTCACCGGGTCAGCTCGGCTGCGCCCCAGACGGGATGAGGAGGACCTGATTGATGGTCGCGCGCTACGCGACTCCGCACGTCGTCACGGCCGACGCCGTGGAGTTCATCCGCTTCTGCTACGCCCGGCGCCGGGTGGGCTGGCCGGAGCTGTATGACGAGATGTGCGCGGTCGCCAGCCGCGGCCTGTTCCGCGGTTGGGGCCCCGACGAGCTCGCGGGCCATGGCATCGGGTTCGGGCTGTTCGAGATGCCCCGACTCGCCGTTACCGTGGTCGATATCGTCGCCGAGGACCGGGCGCGGATGAAGGGCGCGATCGTCGCATCGTCGAGCCGGCGAAGCCCCGCCGTCGCCTGAATCCGAGGCGCGCCTGACGCGTTCAGGCGCGGATCCGGCGCCTCGCCATCTCACCCTCGATCTGGCGCTCAGCGTCGACATACGTGTCGATCTCCTCGCGCAGCTGGTTCGCCTCGGGGGTGTACAGGTGGACCTGCTGCTGGAGGATGTAGCTCAGCCGTCGGCTCGTCATGCGGACGTGGTCCAGGTTCTTCATGAGCACGAGCGGGTCCATCGCCGCCAGGTCCGACGGGTGGTACATCTGCTTCACGGCGGCATTCTACCGACGGCCCGCCTGCCGACGGCACGTGCGCCGAATCGGATCCGCCAGACGGTGCGCTACCGCCCGCTCGTCGCCGTGATCAGATCGAGCGAAGCCCGCGCGACGGCCAGTCCCAATCGACCGGCGTCCGGACCGCGGCAAGCGCTCGGCGCCGCCCAGCCTCCGTGGCTCCGAGGACGAGGATGCGATCGACCTGGGTCGCTCGCCCGGCCTCGCGACCCCATAGCTTCGTCATCTTCCGGTGGGCGTGGACGTCGTCGTCAGCGATCCCGGCGAGGCGGTAGCCCTCAGGCGCGGCAGCCGCCTCCCACACCCGCTCGGCGAGGTCGTGCCCGTCCGAGATCGTCCGGCCACGATCGGTGGCCACGTCGCCGATGACCAGGACCGCGACGCCGTCGTCGGTCAGGGTCGGCCGCAGGTCGTGGAGCACCGTGCGCAGGAACTCGAGGTACGGCGCGCGGCGATGCGCATCGTCGAGCGACGCGTCGATCGCCCTCGAGTCGAAGCCGAGGAACCACGCGCGCAGCCAGTTGTAGTAGCCGTATTTCACGACACGGAGGTACGGCGGTGAGGTGAGCACGAGGCGAACCCGGTCGGGCAGCCCGCGGGCGCGGAGCGCGCGACCTGCTCGCGACCCGGCGTCGCGGGCGTCACCGAGGAGCGCGACCCCGGCGGCTCGTGGCAACGGGTCGCGGTAGAGCCGAGTCAGCTTGGCATCGAGCCGGTCGAAAGCGTCCCGCTCCGGCGACTGGAATGAGGTTTTCGCCGCGAACTCGCGCACGTAGCGCGGCGCCATGCTGAACGTGTTGGGCATGAGCGTCGACAGGTACGACGGGGTCTTGCCGTGGAGGATCCCGGCGAGCGCCGCGGCAAGGAACCGGTCCACCGATACGCCCTGATCGAGCGTGTCGCGCAGGAACAGGAGCTGGGCAAACGTGCGCGGGTGGAAGGCGAGGGCAACCTCCGCAGGCACCGGATCGGGCCCACCATCGGCGGGGGAGGCCTGGATCGACCTGGCGAGCTCCAGCCAGTGCTCCGAGCCGGATGCCCACACGAGCCGGAGCGCCGTCACTCGCGTGCGCGCTTCGGCAGCGGTCGGCGGGTCGAGCTTGGCCGCGGTCAGGAGATGGGCGAACGGGTTGAGATCGTTGCCGACACCGATGCGGCCCTCGGCCGAGGCCTGCAGCGGCGCCGTACCGCGCCCGGAGAACGGATCGAGCACCACGTCGCCAGGGCGGCTGTAGCGGGCGATGAACGCGTGCGACAGCGCCGCAGGGAAGCTCGCCAGGTACGAGCACATGGGGTGAAGCGAGTGGCCCCAGAGGCGGGTCTGCGCCTTCCAGTCGGGCTCGATCGCCAGCCGCGGAACACCGAGGCCGAGCTCGAGCTGCCCGTGCGAGGCACCACCTGGGCCGGCGGCCATGCGGCGATCTGCACTCCCGAAATTCGGGCCCGACGGGCCACCGGGCCGGGGAGCATAGCACGGGCGATTCCCGCTTCCGAGTACGGATTCGTGCGTAGACTGTCCGCGGTCCGCGCGTCCCCGTAGCTCAGTGGACAGAGCGGCTGCCTTCTAAGCAGCGGGTCGCAGGTTCGAATCCTGCCGGGGACGCCAAACCACCTCGACCTATGGCCCGCCGGTCAGCCGGACGGTGCTCGCGGAGGGATCGACGGCCTCCGGATCGGCCTCGACGCCGGCCAACGACGCCAGCCGTCCATGCGTGGTCACGATGATCGCGACCGCCACGAGGATCACCGCCGCCGCGACGATCGTCCTCACGCTGATGGGCTCGTGCAGGAAGACGGTGCCCAGCGCAACGGCGACGATCGGGTTGACGTAGGCATAGGTCCCGATCAGCGACAGCGGCGCATTCCGGAGGAGCCACGCATACGAGGTGAAGGTCAGCATGCTGCCGAAGACGACGAGGTAGGCGACCGCGAGGATCGACTCGATCGAGATGGCCTCGGGACGGAATTGCGCCGGCTCCCCGGTCAGGAGCGCCTCGAACCCGGTCACGGCCGCGCCGGCGAGCATCTGGAGGCCCGACGCGGTCAGCGGGCTCGATGGCAGCTTGGCCCGCCTGGCGGAGTAGATCGAACCGTGGGCCCAGCCGAGGTCCGCCAGGATCAAAACGAGGATGCCCAGCGCGTCGAAGCGATTCGCGCCTTCGCCCGACGGCCAGATCAGGAGGGCCGTGCCCAGGAACCCAATCGCGATCGCGAGGGCCACGATCCGGGGCAGCCGCTCGCGCAGGTACAGCCAGCCGAAGATCGCGAACCATAGCGGCGTCATCGCGATGAGGATCGCCGCGATCCCCGACGGCACGGTCTTCTCGCCGAAGACGACGAAGCCGTTGCCGATTCCGAGCAGCAACCCGCCGACGATGAACGAGTCGAGGACCTGGCGGCGTGTCGGCCAGTGGCGCGCCTCCGGATGGCGCAGGAGGGCGAACGCCAGGAGGATCGCTCCGGCGATCGCGAACCGAATCGTGGCCATCAGGAACGGCGGCATCGTCTCGATCGCGATCGCGATGCCGAAGTACGTCGAGCCCCAGACGACGTAGATCACGGCCATGTTGGCCCACAGCGCGAGCCCGGTGGGGCCCTGCCGCTGTGTGGAACGTGGCATAGTCGATTGGTCCAAGAGGCGACTCTAGCGCAGGCCACCCCACCGCCGCGATTTCAGGGTGGAGGCAGGTGGAGGCGTAAGCGGCGATGGGCGTACAGTGATCGGGATGGCGCACCGATTCGCCCGTTTCGCAACGGCGGCCGCGCTCCAGCTAGTGGCGCTGGTGCTCGCGCACGAGCTGGTGTTCCTCGCCCGCTACGGATCACGCTTCGGTGAAGCGCTGGTCCACTCCGGGCACGGCGAAGCCTGGACCGCCGCGGTCATGACCAGCGTTGCGCTGGCCATCGCCCTCGGTGCCGCCGGCGTCTTCCG
Organism: Chloroflexota bacterium; assembly: GCA_005889475.1. GTDB lineage: Bacteria > Chloroflexota > Limnocylindria > Limnocylindrales > CSP1-4 > UBA5189. Next base: position 7,110 of record VBGT01000052.1, read on the forward strand.
ACTGGCGCGCCTCGGCCTGCTGGTGCATCGACGCGGCCGCGTCCGTGTCGATCGGGCTGCCGCCCGATCCCTGCATTCGAGGTCGTTCCTTCGTGGCTGGCTCCTGCTCGCGCTGCGGATGGCGATCCTCAGCGTCGCCCTGCTGACGCTCCAGGAGAACGTCGAGCGCTGGTGGATCGGCCAGGTGGCACCGGGTCCGGGCATCCTGGTCTCGGCCGAGTACCCGAACGCGCTCTGGATCACGATCGCGGTCGCGTTCGCGATCAGCCTCGTCGCCGCGCTGTTCGAGTGGCATCGGCGGGTCCTCCTCGCGCGCCTGCGCACCGCGCGCGTTTCGTTGCCGCGCGCGCACGGATCCGCTCCCGCCCGGCCGGGCGTCGTGGTCCGGCCGCTCACCGAATCTGTCCTCGGGCGCCGATCTGCCCTGCGGGCGCCACCTCCGGCGAGCGCCGCCTAGCCCGTCCGCCACACGGGGGTTCTCCGAAGCGCGGTCGGGCATCACCGCCCGTCGCATCTCGAAGGAGGACGCTCGTGAACGTACGTCTGCGATCAGCGCAACTCGCCGGCATAGCTGCCGCCTCGGTCCTGCTCTCGGTGCTCTCCGCTCCGGTCGCCGCCGCCCACGGCCACACGGCGGCCGGCGGCTTCAACTTCGTCATCGGCTGGGCGGGCGAGCCGGCGCTCGTCGGGCAGCCGAACGCCGTACAGCTGTTCGTCTACGACCAGGACGAGAAGCCGATCACCGACATCCCCGCCGACGCGATCAGCGTCGTCGCCTCGACCGCGGGCCAGGACAGCTCGAGCCTGAGCCTGGCACCGGCGTTCGATGTCGCGGAAGGTGTCGGCACCCCCGGCGCGTACAGCGCCGACATCATCCCCACAGCGCCGGGGGACTACACGTTCCACTTCACGGGCACCATCCAGGGCAAGGCCATCGACGTCTCGATGGCCTCGGGCGCCGAGACGTTCAACGGCGTGGTCGCGCCGGCCGACCTCGAGTTCCCGGTCAAGCAGCCGACGCTCACCGAGGTTGGCACACGGCTGGATCGCATCGACGGCCGGATCGAGGCGCTCCAGTCGAGCGCGCCGGCGCCGGGCGCCGTCTCCGACGCCCAGGTCGCGGCTGCCGCGGTATCGGCCGCCGCCGATCGGGCGTTCCTCACCGGGGCCGTGCTCGGTGGCGCAGGACTGGTGCTCGCCGTGATCACGCTGGCGCTCGTGCTGCGAGCGCGCAGGCCGGGAGCCGGCTCGGCGTGATCTTCGCTCGGAGGCGGGCCGGCCTGCGCCAGCTCGCCAGCTCGGTCCTCGTACTCTTCGCGGCCCTCGCGGTCCTGGTCTCGACGCCGGCGATCGTCTCCGCGCACGCCCTGCTGCACGCGTCCGACCCCCCGGCGGGCTCGACGCTGGGCAGCGCACCGTCGGTCGTGACGTTGACGTACGGCGAGACGCCGGACGTGCGCCTGACCTCGGTCAAGGTGCTCGACTCGAGCGGGAACGATCACGTCGCCGGGCTGATCGAGGCGCTGACCGACCCGCCCAACTCGATTCGCGTGCCGATCGGGCCGCTTGCGGACGGCGCCTACACCGTCTCCTGGCGAACCGTGTCGGCCGTCGACGGCCACGTGTCCGCGGGCTCGTTCGTATTCGGCATCGGCGTGGCGCCGCCATCGAGCCCGGCCGACCAGGAGGGAGTCGGAACCAGCCAATCAGGCTCTCCACCGGGGATCCTCGCGCGTTGGATCCTGTACCTGGGCCTCGTCGCCCTGATCGGAGCTGCGTTCGTCGCCGTCGCGGTGACCAGGCGGTCCGTACCGGACCTCTTGTCCATGGCCGCCGTCGGCTGGATCCTCACCGCCATCGGGACGGTCGGCGTCGTCGCGGTCCAGTGGGCCGAAACGGGGGCCCCGATCGAGGAGCTGCCGGGGACGTCGGTCGGCGTCAGTGCGTTGGCCAGGCTCATCGCGCTGGCGGTGATGGGCGCGACGCTTGTCGGCCTCTCGGCGGTGCCCCGGCTCGGTGGCCGGCGCGGTTGGCTGCTCGTCGGGCTCGCTTCGATCGGTGGGCTGGCAGTCGACGTCGCGACCGGGCACGCCGCTGCCGGATCGGGTTGGCTCCCACAGATCCTCGTGCAGTCGCTCCACGGGCTTGCGGCCGCCGGCTGGATGGGTGGCCTCGCGGGCCTCCTGGTCGCTCTTCGGACGACGCCGCCGGAGGACCGGCTCGTCACCGCGCGCCGCTTCTCCTTCTGGGCGGGAATCGGGCTCGTCGTCGTGATCGTGACCGGTGCGATCCGGGCGCTGGTCGAGGTCGGCACCCTGGAGGCGCTCGTTGGCACGTCATTCGGCGTGGTCGTGCTCCTGAAGAGCGCCGGGCTGCTCGCCCTCGGTGCCCTGGGTGCCTTCAACCGCTTCGTGACGCTGCGTAACGCAGCGAACTTCGTGGGGCGGATGCGGCGAGTCGGTGGGGCCGAGATCACCCTGGCCGTCGTCGTCCTCGGCCTGTCGGCGCTCCTCGTCAACCAGACACCGCCGACGTCGGCAGTGGCGAATCCGGCGCCCGTCGCCCAGCCGATCGTCGCGACCGGCAACGACTTCGGGACGAGCGTTCGAGCTCGTCTCGTCGCGACTCCCGGGGCGGCCGGCTCGAACGAGTTCGACCTCGCGCTCACCGACTACGACACCGGTGAGCCGCTCGATGCCGATGGCGTCGCGCTGCGGTTCCAGATCGCCTCCCAGCAGGGCGTTGCGCCCTCGACGCTGCAGCTGACCCGCTCGGCAGCGGGCCGTTTCACCGCGACCGGCGCGAACCTGTCGATCGACGGGATCTGGCAGCTCACCGCGACCGTGACGGTCGGCGGCAGCGCCGTCGACGTGCCGCTGCTCGCCGCGACAACGGTGGCCTCGGAGCCCGTCCAGTCGCTGGTCTCAGCCGGGCTGCCCACCATCTATACCGTCCAGCTCGGCGCCGGGCGAACGGCGCAGGTCTACCTCGACCCGGGCGGGCCCGGGCCGAACGACTTCCATGTCACCTTCTTCGACGCCGCGGGGGCAGAGCTCCCGACGACGTCGGCAACCATCGCCGCGTTCCCCGAGGGTGGGGGAGCGGCGCTTCTCACGCCGCGCATGCTCGAGCCAGGGCACTTCGTTGCGTCCATCGACGCCGTGGCCGGCCAGCTCACCGTCGACATCCTCAGCCCGCTCCCGGAAGGCTCCGGCGGCGGCAACCTCCATGTCCATGTCACCATCGAGGTCTCGTCATGACTCCACGCCGATATCGGCTGCTTCCCCGCGCCTATCTCGCCGCCCGTGCGCTCGGGCTTGTATTCGCGCTGGCGCTCGCCGCCTGCTCGCCCGGCCAGTCGCAGACGACGCTCGGCCCGCGCCCGTCGTCGCCGGCGCATGTCGAGATCGTGCAACCCACCCCGAGCTCGACCCTGACCGGCACGACGGTGCACATCGTGCTGAAGCTGGCCGGGGCGACGATCGTCAGCCAGACGACGACGGCCATCAAGCCCGACGAGGGCCACGTCCACCTGTACGTCGACAATGTCCTTGTGTCGATGAACTACGGCCTGGAGCAGGACATCACCGTCCCTGCCGGCACCCACGTGCTGAAGGCTGAGTTCGTGGCCGCTGACCACGCGCCGTTCGACCCGCGCGTGTGGTCCACCGAGACGATCTTCACCGTGCGCACGTGAGGTCCGACCGCCGGGGCGGCTGGCTCCTCATTCTCGCCGGCGGCGCGCTCGCGCTCGCGCTACAGGTCGCCGCCCCGGTCGGGGTGCCGCTCTACGACGGCGTCGTCGTGGCGGAGCCGTACCGGTATCTCCACCCGACCGGCGGCCAGGCCGGTGACCCGACCTCCGCCACTGATGAGAAGCCGATTTCGGGCAATCAGAGTCCGTTCTTCGCGGCGGCCACCGAGGAGAGCCCACCGCAGGCGCAGCTCGTGGCGATGGACGACGCGTTCCAGCTGAACCCTGGGTCGACGCACTTGAACGTGTCCATCACGGCGGTCGACCCGGTCGCGCCGCCGACCAACGGCACGATCGCGGGCAACGTCTACCGCTTCGCGGTCACCGACGATGCCGGCCGGCCCCTGGCGCCGAAGACGTGCGATGGCTGCCGGACGCTCGTCCTGCGTGCCCCTGACGGTGTCACGGAAGGAAGGGTCCAGCACTTCGCCGACGGCCTCTGGACCGACGTGGTGACCGACCACGCGGTCGCGTCGATGTACCAGTCGAACCTGAACGCCCTCGGTGACTTCGCGGTCGTCACCTCTGGCACGGGCCCCAATGGTGGCCTCGATCCGCTGCTCTTCGGCGGAATCGCCCTGGTCGCGTTCTTCGCGGTGGTGGCCGGACTGTTCTGGTATCGACGCCGCCCGCCGCCCGTTACGGTCGTCCGACTCGGTCCCGGACGGGGCCGCATGCCATCGAAGCGTCGGGGGCCGCGCCGGCCCCCGACCGGGAGGTCCTGATCATGATCATCGCGCGTCGGCTCGGAGGCCGGCTGGCGGCGCTTGGCCTCATCTTTACGCTCGCCGCGGCGACGGCCGGTTGCGGCGACGCCACGCGGTCGGCCAGCACGGACCCGATCCGGATCGGAGCGGTCTTCCCGATCTCGAGCAACGCCGCCTCGCTGGCCGGCCCGGAGCTCACTGGTGTCCGCATTGCCGCGGACCAGGTCAATGCCGACGGTGGGATCGCCGGGCGGAAGGTCGAGCTCGAGGTCAGGGACCTCCGAGCCCGCTCGGAGGCCGACGCGGTCATGCGTGACCTGCGAGACCGGGGCGTCCAGGTCGTCATCGGCGCGTACTCGTCCGACCTGTCGATCGCGGCCAGCGACGCCGCCGATCGTGCCGGCCTCCTGTACTGGGAAGCCGGCGCCGTGGCGGATCGACTGACGGGCCGCGGCCTGCCGATGGTCTTCCGCGTCGGGGCGAGTGGGACCAACCTCGGTTCGAACTCTTCGGAATTTGCCGCCACGGAGCTCGCGAGCCGCCTCGGCAAGGCGGTGTCGGCGCTGCGGATCGGCATCGCCGTTGCCGACGACGAGTACGCCCACTCCGTCGCCGACGCCGCCGAGGCGACGGCCCGCCAGCGGGGCATGCCGGTCGTCGTGCGCCGCTCGTACAACCTCACCGTCCCGAACTGGCCCAGCGTCATGGCGGACCTCGCGGCGGCCCGGCCGGACGTCCTGATCCTCGCCTCGCACATCCCCGACGGCATCGCGTTCCGGCAGGCGATGCTCGCCTCCGGGCTCAAGGTGGGCGCGCTGATCGGCTCGACGATGGCCGAGTGCGACCCGGACTTCGCCGGCGAGCTCGGCGCCGACGCGATCGGCATCTTTGCCTCCGACCGGCCGACGGCGGGCTTCCAGGCAGGGGCGCTCGGTTCGGAGGCAGCCGCCGCCTACGCGAGATTCGCCGCGGACTGGGCGAAGGCCACGAAGGACAGCGCGGGATCCGGCGACCAGTCGGGCGGCGGCTACGGCGATGACGAGGCGGGCGACCGGTACGGCGCGTCTGAGTACACGATCCATGGCCCGGCAGAGGAGGCTACGGCCGAGCAATCGGAGGAGGCGCTTGCCGGCTTCTCCGCGGCGTGGGCGCTCTTCAGACACGTCCTTCCGGTCGCGGCGAACACCGCCGGCTCGGGCGCTGGCGGCGGTGCGACGTTCGACGCGCCCGCCGTCGCGGCGGCCGCGCGCACCGTCGACCTGGCGGAGGGGTCGCTGCCCAACGGCGCCGGCCTGCGCTTCTCGTCCGATCCGGCCACCCTGGGCCAGAACGAGCGCGCCGCGGCCGTCATCTGGCAGTGGCAGGCCGTACGGACCTACGCCTTCGTCTGGCCGCCGACCTATGCGACGGGTGACGTCGCCTTCGTGCCCCTGGCGCGATGACAGCCATCTCCGCACCCTTCCGCCACGCCACGAGGAGTTCCCTCGACGCGTGGCGCAACGCAGCGCTCGTCAGCGCGGGCCTCGCGGCGGTCACGGTCGCGCGTTGGGCGGCGACGCGCGCCGGCCTCGATGCGCTCGCCGTCGGCGCCGTGTTCGGCCTCGCGCTCCTGCTCCTGGCAGCGCCCGGCCCCCGGGATCGGGCCCTGGCAACGAGGGTGACCAGGATCGACCTGGGGCAGCTGTCCCGGGCCGTCGTGATCGGCGTCGTGGTTGGTCTCACCCTCGTTGCAGCAGCCGTCATCGGTCCTGTCCTCGGTGGCTCGACCCGGATCCCCGGCGTCGGCCGGCCGGACCTCGCGTTCCTGCCCTGGGCGCTCGTCACGATCCTCGTCGCGAGCGCCGAGGAGGCGGTCCTCCGTGGCGTGCTCTTCGACCGCGTCGCCCGCGCCGGCGGGACCCCACTTGCCATCGCCGTCACGACGGTGGCGTTCGCGCTCCTGCACGTTCCGCTGTACGGCTGGCATGTGGTTCCGCTCGATCTCGCGGTCGGGCTCGGTCTCGGCGGCCTGCGCGTAGCGACTCGGAGCGTCGCCGCGCCCGCCGCCGCGCACGCCATCGCCGATCTGGCGACTTGGTGGCTCTAGGCGCGTCCCGGGCCGAGATCCGCATCGGGCGCCAGCGCGCGTGAGCCCGTTCGGGCGACGACCAGCTCCGCCGTCGTGCCCTGCGCGAACAACGTGAACAGCACGACGCCGAAGGCGATCTGCTGGAGCAACGCCCGCTGCGGGAAGTCTGCCGGGAGCGAGAGCGCCATCGCGACCGCCACGGCGCCGCGCAGGCCCGCCCAGAACATGACGTGGAGCCAGCCGATCGGCGGCTTGGGCCAGTGCGCCCGCTCGCCGATGAGCTGGGCGATCCCGCCGAGCAGCCCGTACACGACGACGACCCGGGCGACCAGGATGCCCACCAGTCCCCAGAGGATCGACGACGCGCCCGCAAGGAGATCACCGACCGAGATCGCCAGCCCGACCAGCAGGAACGCGAAGGCGGTGAGCAGGAACGCGATCAGCTCCCAGACCACATCGAGCGCCTCGAGCGCTCGCGGGCTGAGCCCGACGGAGCGCCCGTAGGTCCCGATCACCACCCCGGCGACGACCGTGGCGATGATCCCGGACTGACCGAGGCCGTCGGCCAGCAGGTAGGTGCCATAGGCCGCGGCGATCGAGATCGTCAGCTCGATCGCGAGGTCGTCGATGAGGGCGATCAGGCGCGATGCGAGCCAGCCGGCCGCGAGGCCGATGCCGATGCTGGTCACGACCGCGATCGCGATTGCCTCCGCCGTCTCCGACACGGAGCCCCCGCCCGAAATCGCGGCGACCGTCGCGCTGAACAGCACGAGCGCCGTGCCATCGTTGGCCAGGCTCTCGCCCTCGACCAGAGTCGCCAGACGGCGCGACACGCCCAGGCGCCGGAACGTGGCGATGACGGCCACGGGATCGGTCGCCGCGACCATCGCTCCGACGACCATCCCGAGCTCGAACGGCAGGCCGGTCGCCGCGCGCAGCACGAGGGCGACGATGAGCGCCGAGATCACGACCCCGGGCGCGGCGAGCAGGACGATCCAGCCGAACGTCCGGCGCAGGTGCTCGAGATCGAGGCGGAGCGCGGCCTCGAAGACCAGGCCGGGCACCAGCACGAGCAGCACCAGTTCGGGCGTCACCTCGATCGTGCCGCGAGGGAGCAGCGCGCCGGCGACGAGGCCGAGCACGACGAGCGTTACCGAGTACGGGACGCGGAGCCGGGCGACGACGAGCGCGGCCAGCGCGGCGACCGACAGCAGCGCCACGACGGCCCGGATGGCGTCGAGTGTCGCCGTGCTCCCGGTCTCGGCCATCGTCCTCCCTCGAACGCACCGGACTCACCCAGCCCGGTCGTTGCTGCGCCGCACCGATGCCTGCCGGAGGGTACTGCCCCGCACCGGACCGAAGTACGGCTTGGAAGCCCAGGAGCGCGTCCCTACCGTCCCATCGACGACGAGTGCCGGCGCAGGCATCGTCGCGAGGTGTCGACTGCGCGAGACCACAACGGTCCACCTCCGGAAAGGCACCACTGGATGGGCTCGATGGCTTTGAACGAGCTTGGCAAGATGCTCACCGCCGCCGAAGTCGCGGAGATGCTCCATCTCCACGTCAATACGGTGAAGCGCCTCGGCGATCGCGGCGAGCTCAAGTACTACCGCGTCTGCAAGCGGGGCGATCGTCGCTTCCTGCTCGAGGACGTCCGCCGCTTCCTCGACCAGAATCGCTGACCGGCGGCGAGGGGTCGGCCTCGCCTGACAAGCCGAATTCCCAAACGCGTCGCCCGTTCAGGGGCGGCGCGTCTTCATACCCGTTGGCGCTGAGATCGGCGCAGGCGCGCACCTAGAATGCCCGGGTGATCGACCTCCGCCCGACCGACGAGAACCGACTCGTCCAGCAGTCGGTGCGCGAGTTCACCGAGGCCGAGATCCTGCCGTACATCCGCGAGTGGGACGCGAAGGGCGAGGTCCATCGCGAGGTGTTCGCCCGAATGGCCGAGCAGGGCCTCCTCGGCGCGCCGATCCACTCCCGCTGGGGCGGCGGCGGGATGGACTACATCTCCTTCGCGATGATCTGCGAGGAGCTCGAGCGCGCGGACACGGCGTTCCGGGTCGTGCAGAGCGTCCACGTCGGGCTGAACTCGCTCACGCTGATGCAGTGGGCGACCGACGAGCAGAAACAGCGCTGGCTCGTGCCCCAGGCGAAGGGCGAGAAGCTGGCGACGTTCGGGCTGACCGAGCCGGGCGTGGGGACCGACGCGGGCAACCTCGCCTCGACCGCCCGGCGCGACGGTGATTCGTACGTGCTCAACGGCCAGAAGATCTGGATCAGCCTGGCCGACGTCGCTGACCAGTTCCTCGTGTTCGCGTCGGTCGATCGCTCGAAGGGCCATCGCGGCGTGACCGCGTTCGTCCTGGAACGGGGCATGGAGGGCCTGTCGACCAGCACGCTCCACGGCAAGCTCGGAATCCATGCCGGGAACACGGGGCTGATCAACATGGACGACGTCCGCGCGCCGGCCGTGCACCGGATCGGCGAGGAGGGCGAGGGCTTCCTCATCGCGATGAGCGCCATCGACCAGGGCCGCTATACGGTCGCCGCGGGCAATGTGGGGCTCGCCCAGGCCTGCCTGGACGCGTCGCTTAGATACGCCCACGAGCGGAAGACCTTCGGCGAGGAGATCGGGAGGCACCAGCTGGTCAAGCAGATGCTGGCCAACATGGTCGCCGGCATCGAGGCCGGGCGGTTGCTCGTGTGGCGCGCGGGCTTCCTCAAGAACCACGGCATCCGCAACACGCGCGAGACGTCGCTCGCGAAGTGGCACGCGACCGACCACGCTGTGCAGAGCGCGCTCGATGCGATCCAGATCCACGGCGCGAACGGTTACTCGAACGAGTTCCCGGTCGAGCGCTATCTCCGGAACTCGAAGGCGGCCGTGATCTACGAGGGCACGAGCCAGCTGCATACGCTCATCCAGGCGGACTACGCCCTCGGCTACCGCGAGGATCGGCCCTTGCGCTGCGAGCCCCTGCCGGCCGAGGGCTACGAGCGCCTGCCGGCGGCCACGGCCGTGGCCGCCGGACGCGCCTAGCCGGCTCCGAGACGCACGGCAGCGCGGATCGACGCGGCCCCGAGCCGGCACGGCCGACATGAGCGCGCTCACGGCGCCGGAGCAGGCGACGCTGCGCCTGCTCGCGGCCACCTTCGTTCCGGCGGCCGATGCCGATCGGGTCGCGACGATTGCGGCAGACGCGCTCGATCGCGCCGTCGATCCCGCGCAGCTCCGGCAGCTGCGGCTCGTCCTGCGCCTGCTCGAGCTCCCGATCACGAATCTCGCCACGGGGGCGGGATTCGTCGCGTTCCGCGACATGCCGCCGGTTGCGCGCGAGCGCACGCTCCTGCGCTGGTCCGCTTCCCCGCTCGTCCTCCGCCGCTCCGGCGTGAACGCCTTCCGGAAGCTGCTGACGTTCATCGCCTACGCCGATCCGGGGCCGCCCGACGCGCCCAATCCATTGCCCCGGGCCATCGGCTACGTAACCGATGACCCGCCGGTGCCGAAGGAGCGCGCCCCGATCCGGCCGCTGGTCGTCGATCGCGCCCCAAGTGCGCGGCTGTCAGGCGCGGACGAGCCGATCGAGCTCGAGGCCGATGTCGTCGTCGTGGGCTCCGGCGCCGGCGGGGGAGTCGTGGCGGCTGAGCTCGCCCGCGCGGGCCGGTCTGTCCTCATCGTGGAAGCAGGGCCGTTCGTCGACGAGGCGACCATGCCTCGCGACGAGCTCGATGCATACGGCCGGCTCTACCTCAACCACGGCCTCCTCTCGACCTGGGACGGCGCGGTGACGATGCTCGCCGGCTCGGGCGTCGGTGGCGGCACGCTGGTCAACTGGATGACCTGTCTCGATGCCCCTGCCGACGTTCGCGGCGAATGGGCGCGTGAGCATGGGCTGGATGGGGTCGACGGCGACGAATGGTCGGCCGACGTCCGCGAGATCGAGGCTCGTCTCGGCGTCGCAGCCGCGACGGTCATCCCGCCGAAGGACGAGCTCATCCGGCGCGGTGCGGCAGCGCTCGGCTGGGACGCCGGCGTGATCCGGCGGAACGCGACCGACTGCGGCGATTGCGGCTCGTGCCCGTTCGGCTGCCGCCGCGGCACCAAGCAATCGGGCATCCGGGCGCACCTCGCCGACGCGGCGACTCTGGGCGCGCGTGTTCTCGACCGGGCACGGGTCCGATCGATCATCCGCTCCGGTGGCGGCAGCGGGCCGGTGATCGGCGTCGCGGGCACGCTCGCACCTGACGGGTCCAGCACGGCCGGTCCCGAGGCGCCATCGCGCTGGTTCTCGGTCTACGCCCACCAGGTGGTCCTGGCCGCGGGCGGCCTGCGCAGCCCGGCGGTCCTCCAGGCTTCGGGCATCGCCCACCCGTCGGTCGGACGGCACCTGCGGATCCACCCGGTGTCGATCGTCGGCGCTTTGCACGACGAGCCCGTCGACATGTGGCGCGGCACGATGCAGGCGGCTCGCTCGCTCGAGTTCGCGAGCGACGAGCCCGGACGGCGGCGCTACGTCATCGAGTCCGCGCCCGGCCACCTCGGCCTCCTGGCCCTGGTGCTTCCGTGGGAGGGCGCCACTGCTCACGCCGAGCTGATGGCCGGGGCGCGCCACTTCAGCCCGCTCATCGCGATCACCCGCGATGGAGGCGAGGGCCGCACCCAGCTCACGCGGTCCGGCCGCGTGCGGATCGACTATCGCCTCGACGCGCTCGGGACGGCCACGCTCCGGCACGCGCTGCGCTCGATGGTCCGGATCGCGCGGGCCGGCGGGGCGCGGGAGATCCTCGCGCTCGGCTCACCGATGCTCCGCCATCGTGTCGATGCCGGCGACGGTGAGCTCCGCAGGTTCGACGACTTCGAGGACGCGGTGACGGTGACCGATTTCGGGCCACATCGGGGTACGGTCGCGTCGGCGCACCAGATGGGCACGATCCGCCTCGGCGCCGACCCAGCCGACCATCCCGCGGACCCTCGCGGCCGGGTCCGTGCCGACGCTCGCGGAAGCGTCGTTCCCGGCCTCTACGTCGCGGACGCCTCGACGTTTCCGACGGGTGTCGGGGTCAACCCGATGATCACCGTGATGGCAATGGCCCGGCGAGTCGCCCGGACCGTGCTCGCGGAGAGCACGCCCGGCTGAAGGTCAGGCGCGTGCCCCCGAGCGGCCCTCTGCCGGCTCCCGGGCATTCACCGCAGCGGCAGGCTCCGGCGTCGCTGCGAGCCGCGCGCGAGCGGTCACGATGATCGCGACGGCCACCAGGATGATCGCCGCTGCGACGATCGTCCTCGCGCTGACGCCCTCGTGCAGGAAGACGCCGCCCAGCGCCACCGCGACCACGGGGTTCACGTAGGCGTACGTCCCGACGAGCGACAGTGGCGCGTTCTTGAGCAGCCAGCCATACGCGGTGTAGGCGAGCATGCTGCCGAAGACGACGAGGTAGGCGATCGCGAGCACCGACTCCATCGAGATCCCCGACGGGTCGAACCGGCTCGGCTCGCTGACGATGAATGCCTCGACCAGGGTCACGCCGGCGCCGGCGAGCATCTGCAGGGCAGACGCGGTCAACGCGCTCGGCGGCAGCTTCGCCCGGTTGGCCGAGTAGATCGAGCCGTGTGCCCAGCCCAACGGTGCGAGGAACAGGATCAGGATGCCCAGCGAGTCGAACCGATTGGCGCCCACGCCCGCCGGCCACACGAGCAGCGCCGTCCCGAAGAAGCCGAGCGCGATCGCGCCGACCACCACGCGCGGGAGGCGCTGACGCAGGTACAGCCAGCCGAGCAGCGCGAACCAAAGCGGCATCATGGCGATGAGGATGGCGGCGATCCCCGACGGGACCGTCTGCTCGCCGAAGGATACGAAGCCGTTGCCGATGCCGAGGAGCAGCGCGCCGACGATCGCCGAGTCGAGCAGCTGTCGACGTGTCGGCCAGTGACGAGCCTCGGGATGGCGCAGCAGGTCGAACGCGAGGAGGATCGCGCCGGCGATCGCGAACCGGATCGTGGCCATCAGGAACGGCGGGATCGACTCGATCGCGATCGCGATGCCCAGGTACGTCGAACCCCAGACGACGTAGATCACGGCCAGGTTCGCCGAAAGGGCGAGCCGGCTCGGCCCGCGGCGCGGCTCGGTGGCGGAACTTGGCATAGTCGGCTGGTCCAAGGACCATACTCTAGCGCAGTTCCGGCCGGCGCGCGAGATATCCTCGGGCGCCATGTACCGGATCGATGCGGCCGAGCGCCGACGCCGGATCGGCGTTCGTCACCACCTCGCGCGGAGGGCCGTAGCGGGCGACCTCGTACGGGTCGCTGGCGACCTCGTCGGCATCCACGCCACCGATCCGGCCTCCGTCTATCTCGGCCTCAGGACCCGCGTCCGTAGCCTCACCCGGGAGCAGCTCGGCACGGCTCTGTACGAGGACCGCTCCCTTCTGAAGATCCTGGGCATGCGCCGGACGATGTTCGTCGTCCCGGTCGCGCTTGCCGGCGTGATCCACGCGGCCGTCACGACCGCGCTGGGCGAGGGCGAGCGGAAGAGGCTGCTCGGCATGCTGGAGGGAGCCGGGATCACGACTGACCCGGCGCGGTGGCTCGCGAAGGTCGAGGCCGAGACCGTGGAGGCGTTGCATGAGCTCGGCGCGGCGACCGCGGCGGACCTGACGAAGCGGGTCGCCGGGCTGCGTGAGCAGATCACCTTCGGGGCGGGCAGGAAATGGCAGGGGACGGTGGGCGTCTCGACCCGCCTCCTGTTCCTCCTCGCCACCGAGGGCCGGATCATCCGCGGCCGGCCCAAGGGCACGTGGCTCAGCAGCCTGTACCGCTGGGCGCCGATGGACCGCTGGGTCGAAGGCGGGCTCGAGCCATGGCCGCCGGAGCGCGCGCGTATCGAGCTCGTCCGGCGCTGGCTCGCCGCATTCGGGCCGGGCACGCGGCGCGACGTCCAGTGGTGGACCGGCTGGACGGTGGCGCGCACGAAGGCGGCGCTGGAGGGTGCCGGTGCGGTCGAGGTCGACCTCGCCGACGGCTCGGACGGCGCGGCGACAGGGTTCGCCCTCCCCGACGACCTCGAACCGACATCGGAGCCCGACAGCTGGGTTGCGTTGCTGCCCGCGCTCGACACCACGACCATGGCCTGGGCCGACCGCGGCTTCTATCTCTGCGACCACGCCCGGGCGCTGTTCGACCGCAACGGCAACGCCGGCCCCTCGATCTGGTTCGACGGCCGGATCGTGGGCGGGTGGGCACACCGCCCGAGCGGCGAGGTGGTGATGCGACTCCTCGAGGACGTCGGGCGGCCGGAGCAGCGGGCGATCGAGGCGGAGGCCGGGCGCGTCGAGCGCTGGCTCGGAACCGACCGGGTCGTGCCCAGGTTCCGCACCCCGACCGAGCAGGAGCTGGTGGCCTGATCCTGAGTGCACGGTGCGCCAGCCCGGGCGCCCAGGCTGGCGGCTAGGCGGCGAGCGAGACCGGCCTGCAGTGGAGGCACGGCCGGTAGCCGGCGCTTGAAGCGGCGACGAGGCTCGGGAACGTGACCCGGTGCTGGGGCGTGACCCGGCGGGCGTCGCGACAGGTCGGGTTGCACACGATGTGCGTCGTGTCCGAGCCGGTGAAGCGGTGCCCGGCGGCGGCCTCCTCCTCCAGCCAGCGGGTATCGAGGCCCTCCGAGCTGAGCACCCGGCGCTTCGCGTCGGGCCCGCCCATCGAGTACTGGCCGATCATCCCGTCGCTGCGAACCACGCGATGGCAGGGCACGACGAGCGGCACGGGGTTGTGGGCGAGCGCCGTGCCGACCGCGCGCACCGCCTTCGGCTTGCCGATCTCGGCGGCGATCCAGCCATACGGCCGAACCTCACCGTGCGGGATCTCGAGCGCCTTCATCCATACCGCGACCTCGAACGTCGTGTGGCCGCGGAGGTCGAGCTTGATCCGGACCCGCCGGTTGCCGGCGATGCGGCTCCCGATCGCGCGGCCGAGTCGCTCAGGGACCTCGTCCGCCGCGGCGATGTCGCGCCCGACGTCGGCCCGGAACCGGGCCTCGAACGCGGCGCCATCATCCGCCCGGCCGATCCACGACACGCCGCGGCCGTTCCAGGCGACGAACGCCTGGCCGAGCGGGGTCTCGATCGGGGCGTAGCGATCCGCCAGGCCGGCATCGACCAGCGCCCCGAAGCCGACCGCCGGGGGAGCGGCGACCCGAAGGTCGCGCAGCGCGGCCTCGAGACCGGCGTCGCCGAGGGTCATGGTCGTCATCGGATTGCCTCCAGGGCGGGCAACAGGCGTGCCGCGCGGGCACGCGCAGGGGTGGTTGGCGGTCGCAGGGCGGGCGTTTCGAACGTGATGCGCAGCTCCCGGAGCCCTCGATGGACCTGGGCCTTGATCGTGCCCTCGGGCCGCCCGAGGGCCTCGGCCGTCTCGGCGACGCTCAGGCCGTCGACATGTCGCAGCACGATCGCCGTCCGTACCGCGGGCGTGAGCCGGAGCAGCGCTTCTGCGAGCTCGCGTTGGGTCTCGCGCCGGTCGGCGCGGCGTTCGGGTCCTGAGCGGAGGTCGGCGGGTAGGTCGAAGCCGGTGTCGAGCATCGGCTCGAGCTGGTTCGGTGGCTGGCGGTCCTCGGCGCGTCGCCGCCGGTTGCGGGCGAGGTTGACCGCGATCGAAGCCAACCACGGCCGGAGCCGCAGCGCCGCGACGCGCTCCCGCTGGTAGCCGCGCATCGCGCGGAACGCGCGAACGAGCGCGTCCTGGGCGACCTCCTCGGCGTCCCGTCGATCCCCGAGCAGGCGCAGCGCGATCGTGTACAGGCGGTCCTGATGGGCGTCGACGAGGACCGGAAAGGCCGCGTCGAGGTCCTTCGCGAGGCGCTTGGCGAGCGCGACGTCAGTGTCCATCGACCGGTTCAACACGACCGACAGCGAATCCGTTGCGGCCGTCGTGCCGGCCACGCCCGGATGGCTACGAGATCGTGATCGTGCCCTTCATGTTCGGGTGCACCGCGCAATGGAAGGGGAAGGTCCCCGCGACGGAGAACGCGAGGCTCTTCGAACCGCCCGCCGGGATGTTCGCGGACATGGCGCACGAGCCGTCGTCGAGCGCCACCTTGTGCGGCACGCTGTCGCTGTTCGTCCACGTGATCACATCGCCGACCTTCGCGTTGATCGGCTGCTGCCACGTGTTGTTGGCCACGCCTTCGGAAACGGTCGTCGTGCCGGTCGAGTCGGCGCACGGTGCCGAGGCGGCGGTGGTCGCGGCCGGTGCCTGGGTGCCGCCGGCCGGCGCCTGCGTGGGCGTGCCGCCACCGGAGCAGGCGGCGAGGGCAAGAGCGGTGGCGAACGCGGCGATGCCTCGTGCGATGGGTCGCATGCAATCCTCCAGCGAGTCTGATCGTGCGCGCCACGATAGCGCGACGCACTTCCGTACCTCGTATGGTTCGCCGGTGGGCGGCGTTCGGATCTTGGATCCCGACCTTGCCCGCCGCCTCGTGCTCCACGAGGCACGCGCGCAGCAGACCCCGGCGCGCGAGCTACGCGACCTGGGCGACGGCTGGCTGCTCCACGATCCGAGCGACGCGGAGCCGTTCTGGAACCGGCTGATCGCGCCGAACTGGCCAGCCGAGCCGATCGCGTTCGACCGGCGCCTGGACGAGATCATCACGCTCTTCGCCACGCTCGCCCGCCTGCCGCACGTTCGGCCACTCCCGGTCGGCGGCGAGCCCGAGGACCTCGCCCATCGCCTGGAGCTCGCCGGCTTCGAGACGATGGGCGCCGACCAACGGATGGTCCTCGTCGAGCCCGAGCGCGTCGTTGACCTGCTAGCCGCCGCGGAGGCTCGAGTCGCTGCGGCCTTCGGAAGTCGCGCGGTCGCCGTCTCAGGCCACGACCTCGGCTCGACAAACACCCGCGAGCGCCGGCGCTGGGCCGAGCGACGGCACTGGGCAACCGATGCTTCGCTGGTCCTCGCCGAGGCCTTCGGCGTCGAGCCGGCTCGACGGCTCGCGCTCGAGAACGACGTGCTGGCGTGCATCTCCCGCCCGGGCTGCGCGATGCTGCTGCTGCGTGTCGATGGCGAGCCCGCGGCGATCGCCCGACGGGCCACCAGCGAGGAGGGCAGCTACCTATCCTCGATCGGCACGCGGCCCAGGTTCCGCCGCGCGGGCCTCGGCGCGTTGGCGACCGCGATCCTGCTGCGGGATGCACTCGCCGCCGGCGGCCCCGCGGTCCACCTGGCGGTCGAGTCGGACAACGAGGCGGCCCGGCTCCTGTACGAAGGGCTCGGCTTCGCGCTCGTGGGTGAGCCGGCCCCCGACCTCCTGCTGCGATGAACGAAGGCATGGGCGGGAGCGGCCTCGCCGCCGATCTCGCCGCGGCAGCCGAGTCCATCAGGAGCGCCGCGGCGGCGCGCGATCCGTGGCTCGCGGACCTCCCGCTCGCGGGCATCGGCTGGGCGACGGTCGAGCTCGACCGGGCTACCCGGGAGCTGGCCGAAGCCGGCCCGTTCGGGGCGGCACCGCGCGACGTCGCGCTCGGCGCCTCCGCTCGTCGATCGTCGACGGGGAGAGGCAGCCCGCCCGCGATCGTGCTCCTCGAGCCCGACGCGGAGGGCCTGCTCGCGGCTGCGCTGGCGAGATTCGGCGAGGGCGTCCGCGCCGTTTATCTCGGCCCGCTGGACCGCGCGGACGTCGACGACACGCCGAGGCTCGGGCCGCCGCGGCCCAGCCCCCTCGGGCCGGCGCGGCTCGTCATCGGCCGGCCGGCATGGGGACCGCACGCGCTCGTGCTCGCGGGCGTGGCGCCGCGGTCCCGTGATGATTGATGGCGCCGGATCGAGCAGCGAGTTGGCGGCGCCGCCTTCCCGGCAACGCGCTACCAGGTCTCGCGGTGGACCACGTCGTCGAGCGGCCGCCGGCCTCCTGCCTTCAGCGGGCGAGTGAGATCGCCGGGGTCGGCCGGATAGCCGAAGGACAGGACGTATCCGCAGAAGCGGTCCTCGGGAAACATGAGGACATCGCGCGCGATCGACTGGTCGTACACGGTCGCCGGGCAGCTGCCGACGCCCAGCTCCCAGGCCGCGATCATCATGTTCTCGGCCGCCAGGCCGAGATCCCAAATCAGCGACGCGGAGGCGCCGGGCGGTCGTGGGTCCGGCGTGACGAGCGCGACCGCCGCCGCCGCGTCGGCGATGTGACCGGCGAACGGGCCGCACTTCGACAGCGCCCGGAGGCGCGCCCGATCCTCGACTGCCACGAAGTCCCAGCGCTGCTGGTTCTTGGAGCTCGCCGCGTGGCGCCCGGCATCCAGGATCTGCGCAAGGTGCTCCGGATCGAGAGGCCGTGCCTCGAACCGGCGGACCATGCGCTTGGTGCGGATCGCCGTCCAGGCGTCCATCACACGTCGCTCGGGCCGGACGCGGATCGGTTGCCGCCCGCCAGCCGCACGGCCCGGAGGAGCGTCCGAACGCCGCCGGGCTCCTCCTCGATGGCCGAGAACGGATGCTCCCTCTGGGGTAGCCGCGTCGCGGGCACGGCACGAGCGGCTGCCTCGGCGACGTCCGGCGCCAGTGGCCCGGCGAGCGCCGCGGAGAGGAATCGCGCCACCGTGCCGCGATAGCTCGCGAACTCGTACAGCCAGCTGTGCTCGCCGCCGGGGATCGACAGGACTTCGACGGGCGCAGGGTCCGGGTCGCCCTGGCGAGCCTGGCGTGCGCTGCGTTCCAACCGCCCGAGGTGGGAGTAGGGCACGACCCGATCGGCGTCGCCGTGGATCAGCAGCACGGGCCCCTCGTACGTCTCGATCGCGCGCGAGGCGGACACGGACCGCACGGTATGGCCGCGCGGGTTGAGGAAGACGTGGGTGGTCAGCCAGGCGAGGGGATACGCGAGCGGCCCCGGTAGCGGCAGGCGGGCAAGCCGGAATGTCTGGCGAGTGAGGCGGTACGGGTCGGCGGGCGTCGAGGCGGCGACCACCGCCTTGACGCGCGGCTCCGCCGCCGCGGCGAGCAGCGCCCCGATGCCGCCCATCGAGTGGCCGAGGATGCCCACCGCCGTGACGTCCTGCCGGGCGAGGAGGGCACGGACCCCGGCCAGGGCATCCACGCCGAACTCGCCCGCGGTCAGGGGCAGCTCCTCGGGCGCGTTCGCGCCGTGGCCGCGGATGTCGATCGTCAGGACGTGGAAGCCCGCGGCATGCAGCACCTGCGCGTTTGGCAGCGTCCGGTCGCGCGCCGACTCCCAGCCATGGACCAGCAGGACTGCCGGCCTTGGCGCGCGGCCACGCGCCGGGATCCACCACGCGGGCAGGTCGATCCCGTCCGCCGTCGGCACGCTGAGGTTCTCGAAGGCGAGGCCGAGGAAGCTCGGGTCGTACTCGGGCGGGTGCCGGTGTGGGTAGCCTGCTCGGGCCCGGTACGCCTGCGCGAACCGCCACGCAGCGATCGGCCCGACGGTGAGCGCGGCAGTGAGGCCGATGCGGCGACTGGTCATCGTGGGCATGGTAGGTCGTCGCCCGAGATGGCCCGGAGGGCCTCATCGATACACTGCCGGCCGTGGCCAGGCGAGATCCCCATGACGTCCTCGGCGTGCCTCGCGACGCGGGCCAGTCGACGATCAAGGCCGCCTGGCGCCGCCTCGCGCGCGAGCACCATCCGGACCTGACGCCCAACGATCCGGCGGCCTCGGAGCGGGCGACACGGCGCATGGCTGAGATCAACCGCGCGTATGCCGAGCTGCGCGCGAGCTGGTCGGGCAAGCCGGGCAGCGACGGCGGCGCCAACGGCCGGGCGCCCTGGCCCCCCACGCCCCGCCCGACCCGACCCGTCACCGGTCGCGTCGACACCACCGCCACGTTCCGTCCCCGGAACACCACCACCGGGCCTCGAGCGCGACCGGCCGGGCAACCGCCGGTGCGCGCGGATCGCCTGCAGCGCGAGCCGCTGCGCGCCTCCCAACCGACCGGCCCGCTCAACCGGCGCCGCCAACGCAACTTCCGCCCACCGACCCCGCCGTCGATCGAGGCCGCGCGCGCGCACGAGATCGTTTTCGGCAAGTTCCACGGCCACACGCTCGGCCAGATCGCCGACTTCGAGCCAACCTACATCGACTGGCTGGCGCGGACGATCTCGCGCGATCCCGACCTCGTCGCTGCGGCGCGGGTCATCCAGGAGGACCTCGACGGGCGCGGCGCCGTTCGCCGGCCGCGCCCGGGCGCTCCGTGACGCAATCGCCCCGAAGGGCGGGCGGGGCGAGGGCGAACCTCGGCCGCCTCGTGCTCGTGGCCGTCGCGCTGCTCGCCGCCTGCGGTTCCAGCACCGCGTCGTTCGACCCGTCTGGACCCTGCTCGGCCGACGGACGGGCCGCGGGCGCCTACCCGGACCTCGAAGGGCTGCTCCCGGCCGACCTGGCGGGTACGCCGCCGACGACCGTCGATTCCGGCCGCAGCTGCACCGCCGGCGCGCTCAGCACCTATGCCTCGCACGGCATCAACGAGCTCCGCTATGCCGGGGCGACGTGGGACGAGGGCGGGGGAGACGCGACGGTGATCGCGGTCGTGTCGACGCCGTCGGGGCAGCCCCAGCTGCAACAGGCCTGGGTCGAGGAGTTCTACCTTGCCGGCGCCCGCGCGAGCACCAAGACCGAGAACATCGAAGTCTCCAGGCCAACGCTCGACGACATCGAGGTCTACCGGATTCAGACGCTGAACGACCTGTCGCTGCAGACGCTGCTCGTCTGGTCCGTGGGCGCTTCGGTGCGCGTCGTGATCGTCGCGACCCAGGTCGAGCCGGGCGCGTCGCGCGCGGCGCACGACGCTCGCGTGCTGGCCGCGCTGCAGGCGTCGCGCCGTCCCTGACGTTCTCGTTCCGAGTGCTACTGTCCCGCCAATGACCGACAGGTCGGCCTGGGCGGAGCGCAAGCGGCGCTGGAAGGTCGAGCGTCTCGACCCCGCGCTCGCCCGCACGCCCGTGCCCGAGCACAGCTTTCGAACGCTCGGCGAGATCGAGCTCGAGCCGGTGTATGGCCCATGGCTCGACATCGATGCGGACCGGATCGGGCTGCCCGGCGAGGCGCCGTTCACCCGCGGCATCCACCCGTCCGGCTATCGCTCGCGGCTCTGGACGATGCGCATGTTCGCGGGCTTCGGCGCGGCCGAGGACACCAACGCGCGGTTCAAGGACCTCCTCGCCGCGGGCCAGACCGGCCTGTCGATCGCATACGACATGCCGACGCTGTACGGCTACGACGCCGACGACCCGGAGGCGGAGGGCGAGTTCGGCACGTGCGGGGTCGGCGTCAGCAGCCTGGCCGACATGGAGGTCCTCCTCGACGGGCTGCCGCTCGACCGCGTCTCGACCTCGATGACCATCAACTCGCCGGCCGCGCCGATCTGGGCGATGTACATCGTCGCTGCCGAGAAGGCCGGCTTCCCGCGGGCGATGCTCGAGGGCACGACCCAGAACGACATCCTCAAGGAGTTCATCGCGCAGAAGGAGTTCCTGTTCCCGCCCGAACCCTCGATGCGCCTCGTGAGCGACACGATCGAGTTCGGGACGCGCGAGCTGCCGCGCTGGAACACCGTCTCGATCTCGGGCTACCACATCCGCGAGGCGGGTTCGACCGCCGTGCAGGAGCTCGCGTTCACCATCGCCGACGGGATGGCCTACGTGGAGGCCGCGATCGAGCGCGGGCTGCGCGTTGATGACTTCGCGCCGCGGCTCTCGTTCTTCTTCAACTCCCACAGCGACTTCTTCGAGGAGATCGCCAAGTTCCGCGCCTCGCGCCGGATCTGGCACAAGCTGATGACCGAGCGCTACCACGCCGAGAACGCCCGCTCGACATGGATGCGCTTCCATACCCAGACCGCGGGCGTCTCGCTCACGCCGCAGCAGCCGCTGAACAACCTGACGCGGGTCGCCATCCAGGCGCTCGCCGCGGTGCTCGGAGGGACCCAGTCGCTGCACACCGACGCGTATGACGAGGCGCTCGCCGTCCCGACGGCGGAGGCGGCGCTGCTCGCCCTGCGCCAGCAGCAGGTCATCGCCGAGGAGACCGGGGTGACCGGCACGGTCGACCCGCTCGGTGGCTCGTGGTTCGTCGAGTCGCTCACGGACGAGGTCGAGCGGCAGGCGTGGGCGTACCTCGACGAGATCGACCGGCGCGGTGGAATGGTCAAGGCGGTCGTGGAGGGCTACCCGCAGCGCGAGATCGCCGAGGCGGCGTACCGCTTCCAACGCGAGGTCGACGAGCGTGAGCGCCGGATCGTCGGGGTCAACGCCTACGTCGACCAGCGCGAGGTGACCACCGTGCCGGTGCTCGACGTGCCGCCGGGGTCACTGGAGAACCACATGGCGCGCCTCGAGCGGACGCGTCGGGAGCGAGATGCCGCCGCGGTCGAGGGCGCTTTGATGGGGCTGCGCGAGGCGGCCGCTCGGCCCGGCTCCTCGGACTCGAACCTGATGCCGCACTTCATCCGTTGTGCCTCGGCGTACGCGACGCTCGGCGAGATGTGCGGTGTCCTCCGCGGCGTCTTCGGCGAGTACCGCGAGCCGGTCGGGGTCTGAGGCGCCGTTCGATGTATCTCAACGCGCTCGAGTTCCTCGAGGAAGAGCGGGAAGCGTGGCGGCCGTTCGAGGCGCTCGATGGGCTGTCCGACGATCAGCTCGGCGTCCCGATCGACGACGCGCACGACTGGTCCGGCCGCGACCTGATCGCGCACCTCGTGGCCTGGCAGGCGAACGCGCTCGCGGTCGCGCGGGAGCTCGCGGTGGGCGAGACGAGTGCGACGAAGGAGCGCTCGGACAGGGAATGGGACGCGCGGGGCGACGAGATCAACGCGGAGATCCAGGCCGAGTGGCGCGCGCTGCCGATGGACGAGGTGCGCCGCCGGTTCCGTGAGGTCCCGGGGGAGCTGCGCGGCTACCTGACCGTGGTGCCCGAAACTCGCTCGATCAAGCACGCCGACCACCTGCGCTTCTTCGTCGACGAGACGATCGACCACTATGCGGACCATGCGGCCGACCTCGAGGCGATCCTCGACGCCGCTTCGTGACGTCAGGCGCTCGATAGCTCGCCCGTGAACCCGCAGCTTCCTGCCGCGATCGTTGAGGTTGTCCTCGACCTGCCCGAGACACGCAGCCTCGCGACGGATGGCCTCGTGACCTGGTCGCGTGATGGCCGCGAGTTCGCCGTCCTCGGCTCTTCTGGGATCGAGCTGCATCTCGACCGCGCCGTCGCCGCGGCAGCGACGCGCACGCCCGATACCGCGCCCTCGCCGCGCGGCCGCGACTGGGTCCGATTCAACCCGCGCGAGCTCGACGGCCACGCCCTCGACCGGCTGCGTGCCTGGCTCGAGCTTGCCTACCGCCGGGCAGCGGAGTAGGAGGCCGGCAACCCGATTCGGGCAGATTTGCACCTGCTGCAACCTCGTCGGCGAATTGGTGTCGAACGCTCTCCCTGCGCACATCTGACAGCGATTGCAGCGTGACCCGAGCGTGGCCGGCGCCCCGACCGAAGCTTTTCGCTTTCTTTGTTGCGTGGGATGCAAATCTGGCCGAAATTTGCCCTGATGCGAGCGCGAATCGAAGAGCCCGTCCGGCAGGCCGGACGGGCTCCGATCGTTCGAGAGAGAGGTTATGCGGCGTCGCTGGCGGCGGTCGTCGAGGAGCCGGTGTCAGTCGAGGTGGCAGCTTCGGCGGTGACCTTGGGGAATGAGGCGAGCTGGAACTGCGCCTCCAGCTGCTCCATGGGCCGGAAGCCGACGACGCCCATCGGCTGCTTACCGGGGGCGAAGAAGGCGATGGTCGGGATCGACATGATGTTGAACGCGCGGGACAGGCCCGGGTTCGCATCGACGTCGACCTTCACGATGTCGATCGCGCCCTCGTACTTGGCCGCGAGCTTCTCCATCTCCGGAGCGACGAGCTTGCATGGCCCGCACCAGGCGGCCCAGAAGTCGACGACGACCGGCTTGTCGTTATGGAGGACTTCCTGCTCGAAGGTTGCGTCGGTTGCGACTTTGATCGCCATCGACTGGTGATCCTTTCTCCCGTCTGGGCGGGCTGCCCGTCGAGGCGGGCGTTTCGTTCGTCCTAGCGGGCGATCGACTGGAGGAGTTGGTACGCCTCGAGGACCCGCGGGTCGGTGAGGCGATAGAACACGGTGCTGCCCTCACGTCGCGTGGCCACGAGGCCGGCGGCACGCAGGACCGCGAGATGCTGGCTCATGTTGGGCACCTGGCAGGCGACCCGGCCGGCCAGCTCGCTGACCGACAGCTCGCCGACGGCGAGCGATTCGAGCACGCACAACCGCTTCGGATCGGCGAGGGCGCGACCTACGACGGCCGTGCGCTCGTATTCCGACTCGCGGTTCTCCGCGCGCGTCGAGCGAGCGGAAAGCTCGATTGCCACGTGGTTACTATGTCACGACTTGCGCAATCTCGCAAGTCGACCGATGGAGCCGATGGCCGCCTGTATGCTCCCGCCGATGCTCGATCCAGACGCAGGAACGTCCGGTCCGCCGTACCTGCCGTTCGCGGCGTACGCGCCGCCGAGCAGGCTCGCCGCTCCCGCCCCGAGCTGGACCCGCGCCTACGAGCTCCCCTCGGCGCGGAAGGTAGTCAGCGCCGGCCTTCAGCTCGCCCTCGGGTCGAACGTCGCCATCCGCCGGGCATCGATCTATATCGGCCTGCTATCGCTCGGCGCGTTCGGGCCCGCCGCGATCCTCCTGCTGATCGGCCTCGCGCGCCTCCTGAACGATCCCGCAACTGCGAGGACCCTCACCGGCGGCGACCCGACGCTGATCTTCTTCGAGCAGCCCGAGCTGGCCGGGCCGCTGACGCTGCTGTACGTCGTGGGCATCGTCGGGATCATCCTGCTCATCGCGATCTCGATCGATGCCGAGGCGATCGCCATCTCGCTCCTCGGCAGCAGCGCCTCCGAGAGCCCGCTGCGCCTGTCGGAAGCGCTGACCCGGGCGCGCCAGACGTTCTGGCGTCTGTTCTGGTCCGGCCTGGTCGTCGGACTGACGTCGGCGTTCATCTCGTTCGTGATCGCGCTCCCGTTCCTGCGCCCGTTCGACACCAACCAGGGCATCACCTTCATCGCCTCGATGGTCGCGACGCTCGTGGTGTCGCCGTTCGCGTTCGCCGCGACGGGGATCGTGCTCGGCGACGCCGGCGCGATCGAGACCCTGCGTCGATCCGTCCAGCTCTTCCGCGCGCGACCCCGGATCGGTCTCGTGGTGACGCTGTTCACGCTCGTCACGTCGGCGATCCAGACGCTGGCGTTCAGCGCCGGTGCGGACATCGCGTTCCGGGTCGCCGATTTCTTCCATCTCGGCGGGGGCGGTGCCGCGCTGATCCTGCCGGGCATCCTCGTCCTTGCGTTCATCGTCGCCTTCGGCAGCCTCACCTTCACGATCGCGGCGATCGTGGCCGCGCCGCAGGTCTCCGCATTCCTCGGCCTGACGTTCTACTCGGCCGGGCTGGACAAGGGTCGGGCGCCCACCGGCGGCCCGCCGCGCCGCGTGCGCTGGGTCAGCATCCCGATGTCGATCGTCATGGTCGGCCTAGGGATCGTCGTCGTGCTGGGCATCCCGACGATCGCGTCGTTCAAGCTGCGCGCCGCCAGCCCGTCGCTGGCGTTCCTGCGCACCGAGGTCGAGGGCCACGATGCATTGATCATCCCGATCGGCGAGCCATTCGTCGCCGAGGACCCAGCCGGCGACGACGGCCAGGGAGCGCCGGCTGATGGCGACATCCTCGCCGCGGACATGACCGGGTTGTACGAGATCCCCCAATGGCTGCTCGACGACGCGTTTCCCTGCGGTTCAACGGGCGTGGCATGCGGCGACGACGGCGGAGGAGGACCGATCGTCCTCGAGGAAGGCGCGCTGCTCTTCGTCCAGCGAATGGCGGGGGCGCCGCCGCAGGCTGCCGGCCTGCGCCACGGCGAGTGGGGGCCCATGGTCCGAGTCCCCGGCTACGTGGCGGCCCCGGCGTTGGCGGGCAAACGGTTCGAAGGTTCGAACCACCGCTTCACCACCGAGCTCAATGGCGACCGGCTGGAGATCCGCGAGTACGTCTACGAGGATGGCGCCTGGAAGGAGTACTTCACGACTGCTCGCTCGGCCTGGCTCGACGACGTCCTCGTGACGATCGTGCCGCTCCAGAATCTCGCGGCCGACCCCACGGCGTGGGATGCCTTCGCGTTCGTGCGCGATGCAAGCTCGATTGCCGACGACAACGTCCGACCGGCCGACAACGAGGTGATCGAGATCGAGCGGGTTCCCTGGATCCAGGTGCTCGATCCACGAACGGTCGCGCCCTGATCAGCTCGCGCCGAGCTCGTCCAGGCGGTCGTCGTCGATGCCGAGGTGGTGGGCGAGCTCATGCAGGACCGTCGTGCGGACCTCTTCCTCGAGCTCCCGCAGGTCCTCGAAGTCTTCCTCCAGTGGCAGGCGGAAGAGCGTGATCCGGTTCGGCGAGGCCGCCCACTCGGCGGCGTAGTCGGTGCGCGGCACGCCCTCGTACAGCCCGTACATCGAGTCCCACGGCTCGAGGTCGTTCTCGCGCAGCTGCTCCGCCGACGGCTCGTCCTCGATGACCACGGCAACCTCGTCCAGGGCCGCGCGGTACGGGTCGGGAATGGCAGCGAGCGCACGCTCGACGAGCCGCTCGAAGGCGGCCGCGCGGGCGGCGGCGCGAGCGATGCCGCGTTGCGAGCCGCGCGGGCGTTTCGCCATGGCTGCCGAATGGTAGCCACGGGCCGCCGTACGATCCGCGGGTGAAGGTCGTCTACACCGATCGCCATCGCGGCCACGATCCAAAGGTCGAGACATATCTCGGCCTGCCGGTCCCCGCGTGCGAGGTGCCCGAGCGAGCCGAGGTCATCCGCGCCGCGCTTGCGGCGGACGGCGGGTTCGAGCTGGTCGAGCCCACGGAGCACGGCACGGGCCCGATCCTGGCGGTCCACGACCCGGGCCTCCTCCGCTTCCTCGAGGAGGCGTGGCCGGCGCTCGAGCGGCAGCAGATCGAGCGTGACTTCCTGGTCGCCGATACCTACCCGACCAGGGCCATGTTCGCGGGCATGAGCGAGGCGGTTGCGGCGGCTCGGCCGGAGCCCGAGGCGGTCGGGGGCCGGACCGGCTGGTGGGGACTGGACTCGTCGAACCCGATCGTCGCCGGTACGTACGAGGCTGCTCGATGGTCCGTCGACGTCGCGCTGACGACGGTCGATCTCGTGCTCGGGGGCGAGACGGCCGCGTATGGCCTGTGCCGCCCGCCGGGACATCACGCGGCGGCCGCGATGGCCGGTGGCTACTGCTTCTTCAATAACGCCGCGATCGCCGCCCAGGCGATCGTCGCGGCGACGGCCGAGCCCGTCGCGATCCTCGACGTCGACGTTCACCACGGCAACGGCACCCAGCAGATCTTCTGGCGCCGCGGGGACGTGCTGTATGTCTCGCTGCACTCGGACCCACGGCGGCTGTACCCGTTCTTCCTCGGCCATGCCGACGAGCGAGGCGAGGGGCCAGGCCGCGGTGCCAACCTCAACCTGCCGCAGCCCCGCCGTGCCGACGACGAGACCTACCTGGCGGCACTCGATCGTGCCCTCGAGCGGATCGCCGACGCGCCGGGCTCGGTGCTCGTCGTCTCCCTCGGGTTCGACACGTTCCACCTCGACCCGATCGGCGATCTCGCCCTCACCACCAGGGGCTATCACGAGATGGGCCGCCGCGTGGCCTCGCTCGAGCGTCGGCTCGTGATCCTGCAGGAGGGCGGCTACCACCTCCCGACGCTCGGCGAGAACGCCCGCGCCTGGCTGCGCGGCGCCGCCGGTCGAGCGCCCGCCGAGGCACCCGGGCCCGCCCGGAGTACGATCCCTCGTCCATGAAGACGCTGCCCGAGCACGTGCGCAAGCTCGTCACCGAGATCGAGACCGAGATCGGCGAGGAGCACGGTGTCAACGGGATCGAGGCCGACGACGAGCGGATGCGCCCGATCGTCGGCACGCCGTCACTCGCGACGCCGTCCGGTCCGGTCGAGGAGGCCGTGCGCGAGATCCTGCTCGAGATCGGCGAGGACCCCGACCGCCAGGGCCTGGCGGGCACCCCGGATCGGGTCCACCGCATGTACGCCGAGCTGACGGCGGGCTACCACGTCGACCCGGTGCGGCTCGTGAACGGCGCGATCTTCGACGTCGACTACTCGGAGATGGTGGTCGTCAAGGACATCCCGTTCTACTCACTCTGCGAGCACCATCTGCTGCCGTTCTTCGGCACCGCGGCCGTGGCGTACATCCCGCGCGGCAAGGTCATCGGGCTGTCCAAGATCCCCCGGATCGTCGAGATGTATGCGCGCCGGCTGCAGGTCCAGGAGCGAATGACCCAGCAGATCGCCGACTTCCTGAACGATCGCCTCGCCCCGCAGGGCGTCGGCGTGGTCGTCGAGGCGAACCACCTGTGCGCGGTCATGCGCGGCATCCGCAAGCCGGGCACGATCATGACCACTTCGGCCGTCCTGGGCCTGTTCCGGACGCGCGACCGCACGCGAGCCGAGTTCTTCAGTCACCTCGAACGGCGGCCGCCGGGCGAATAGCGCGGCGCGTCAGCGCGACACGGGATCGCGCCGCGTCAGCGCGACACGGGATCGCGCCGCGTCAGCGCGACACGGGATCGCGCCGCGTCAGCGCGACACGGGATCGCGCCGCCTCGTTCCTCGCCTCGTCCATCGGCCGCCTGTACGGTCCGGCCGCACAAACGACGAACTTCGGCCCTTGCTGGACCCGGTTCTCGCACGAAGACACTTGCTTCGGCCGCGAGTTGATCGTCGTGGCGGTCAATCGTCGAAGTTAGGGTCCAAAGGTCGGCCTTCCGGGATGATGGGCCGGTCTCGTTCGTCGTTTGTTCGCCGCAGCGATCAAACTCCCTCGAGCGAAGCGGCTGGTAAGGGCGACGCGACACCATGCGGCCTATGCCCGGTCGCGACTCGCAGTTCGCCCGTGGCCAGCGGCGAAGTCGGCTCCTGCGCATGCGGATCGACGATGGGCTCAACGTCGCGCGGCAAACGAGCGGCCTGAGCATTCGCGAAGTTGCCCGTCGCGTTGGAGTGAGCCCGGAGACGATCATGCGGCTCGAACGCGGAGGCGAGAGAACGTTGACGATCGATCTCATCGCCCGCCTGGCACCGGTCGTCGGTCTCGAACTGGCTGCACAACTGCATGCGAACGGAGATCCGGTT
>VBGT01000053.1 GCA_005889475.1 Chloroflexota bacterium
GCATCGAACCCGGGGGCCTCGAACCCGGGGCCCTCGAACCGGGGTGTCCCGAACTCGGCCGCCTCTCGATTGGGCGCACCCGCGTCGTAGCGCACGATGCGCAGGCCCTTGTGCTCCGCGGTGCGGATCGTCTGGCGCAGGGACTTTGCGAACCCCTCGAAGACCGCCGCCTCATCGACGCCCGGGCTCAGCCGCAAGGTCATCCGGTGCCGCGACGGCTGGACCTCCTCGATCTGGTGGAAGCCACGCTCCCGAAGGAGCTCCGGATAGCCGGTCTCAACCGGGATCTCGGCGTCGCTCGAGATGACGTCGACACCCTGTGCGGCCAGCCAGGTGGCCGCGGCTCCCAGCCGATCTGCCGTTTGCGTGGCGTCCTCGCCGGCCGCCACCGGTCCGCGCCCGATGTACGCCCCTGCGCCGCCGACCACGGGCCAAGGGCGCTCGGCGGACAGGAGGCGGAAGCCATCGTCGAAGACGAGGAAGCGCGACCGCCAGCCGTGGCGGCGCCGGTACTCGCCCCAGGTGCGCGACTGAAAGACATGCCCGCCTGGGACATGCACCGCCCGCGCGTCCCAGTCGGCGAGCTCGGCATCGGTGGCCTCGTGGATCGCCGTCCAGGAGGTCGACGTGCGCGTCACGCGCGGGACGACCGCATCGCCTCAGACTTGGGCAGGAAGTTGGCGTGCGTCTCGGCGCTCGACTCGTTCACGGGCTGACGCGTCGTGAACCCGCGGGCTCGCCGGAGGACGGCGAGGGCGAGTCGCCCGGCCCAGCTCGTGACAAGCTCGAAGCCGCCTGCGAATTCGCGCTCCTCGCCGCCGAATTGCTGCTTGAACGTGGCGAGATTCGGCAGGTCCGTGCCGAAGAAGTCGTACGACGCGAAGCCGCGCTCGCGGGCCCCCATCATCGCCTGCCAGTGGATCTGGTAGTTGACGACCGATGCCGCCGGACCTTCACGGATCGACCCGTTGTAGAGCTCGTACACGCGACGTCCGCAGACGACATCGAGGATGGCGGCGATCGCGTTGCCTTCCGCGTCGCGCTCGAGGAGCAGGACCGCGGCGTCGCGAGCTGCGAAAGCCCGGTAGGCCGCGACGACGTCTCGCCGGCGAATGCCCGCCCGCGCGACCGTCGCGTCGTGGAGGCGTTCGAAGTCGGCGAGCCCCTCCTCTCCCACGACCGAGACCGTCACCCCCAGCCGCCGTGACTTGTTCACGCGGTTTCGGCACGATGAGCTGAGCCCGCTCCACAGCTCTTTCTCGGTCGCCCCGAGATCCACGACCCGTGTCTTCGAAGGCTGGATCCCGCGCGCGCGTCGCCAACCCGCTCGGAGGAAGCGGCCGGCCTCCGGTCCACCCGCGGGCAGCTCGGGGTCGACGTAGACGTGGGTCAACCGGCGCCGCGTCGCCTCGGCCCGAACCGCTGCGGTGAACGCATCGATCGCCACTGCCGAATACGAGTCGGCGACCGGCCCTCGCCAGGCATAGCCGTAGGCCCACGGAAGGAGCCGCATCCGGCGGAGCATGACCTGCGCGCCGATGCGACCGTCGGCTGAGCTCGTCACGATGCGCAGCGGCTCCCAGCCGCGCGGCGCGAGGATGTCCGCCCAGGCGCTCAGCTGGATGAAATGGCCGAGCTCGGCCGTGGCAACGAACTCGTCCCAGGCGGCGCCGTCGTCGCGGAGACGGACAGCGTCGGACGTCGCCCCGGTGGCGCCTGATTCCGTCATCGCACCGCGCGGCTGCGTCCGAGCTGGCGCAGCGCTCTCGCGACCCTGCCGACGCCCAGTCGCGGCCGGTGAGTCGCGCGCTGGTACGCCCCGGTCAGCTCGACCCAGCGTGCGCCGAACGATTCCTTGAACTGGTACATGCCGTAGGTCGGGTCG
This sequence comes from Chloroflexota bacterium, assembly GCA_005889475.1. Taxonomy (GTDB): domain Bacteria; phylum Chloroflexota; class Limnocylindria; order Limnocylindrales; family CSP1-4; genus UBA5189. The sequence continues at coordinate 1,886 of VBGT01000053.1, forward strand.
CCCTTGTCCGGCTTCTCGCGGGCGCCCTCGACGTCGACGCCGCCGAGGTCGACGGTCGTCCGGCGCTCGTCGAGCGCGATCTGGATACCGCGCCAGACGAGCAGGCGCACCGCGCCCGGATACTTCCGGCGAAGGTCCGTGCGGTCGCCCGCGATGGAGTACGTCAAGCGGTGACCGTGCCGGTAGAAGGTCGCGCCGGCGATCGGCCCCTCCAACGGGTGCTCGGCCTGAAGGTAGACCACGTGACCAGCGGCGATCCCACGCCGCGACCAGTCGAGGAACGTCTCCTCCGAGGTCAGCGCGAAGGCGCGCCGCCTGGTGGTGCCATCGACCATGCTGTAGAAGGCTCGGAGCATCTCGTCGATCGTCGCTTCGTCACCGAGCTCGACAGGCTCGAACTCCTCGTCGAGCGTGGCCGCGGTCTCTTCTTCCGCCCGGCCTCCACCCGCATCGACGCGCTTGACGCGCAGGCCGTGGCGGTCCGCCTGGCGGATGAGGTTGCGCGTCGTCGCCCCGAACGATGCGAAGATCGTTTTCTCGTCGCTGTTGGGCACGTCGTCCGGGCCCAGGTGGATGTCCATCCGATGGCACGACGACCCAAGTTCCTCCGTCGGCTCGAAGCCCGCCGCCAGCAGGAGCCGGCCGAGCCCGATCGAGGCCGGCGTCTCGCCGTCGACGGTGAGCGCGTGCTGACCCTCGTTCGCCAGGAGCTCTGCCGCGGCGGCCGCACGCTGCACGCTGCGTTCGGGACTCTCCTCCGGAATCGGGCCGCGGCTCGCGTAGGCGCTCCCGCCACCCGCGACCGAGCGCGGGCGGCCGAGCACGAGCAGGCGGAACCCGTCATCGAAGGCCAGGTGCCAGGTCCGCCAGCCCTGGGCAGCGCGGTACTCGGCCCAGGCGCGGGACTGGTACACGTGGCCGTTGGGCGAAGCCACGGCGCTCACGTCCCAGGAATCGAGCTCCTCGGGCGTCGCCAGGTGGACGTGAATGGGTGGTGCTGCCGGGCTCGGGACGGCCGGGCTCGGTGCGATCTCGGGCTCGGCCGGAGCTGCCGGCTCCGTTCCCGACTCGGAGGCGACGACGTCCGTCACGCCGGACGCAGTCGCGACAGGGTGTCGGACATGAGCCGCATGATGAGGCCCAGCTCGGGCAGTCGCAAAAGGCGCGCGAGGGCGAGGTAGACCAGCCCACCGATGCCGCCGCCGACGACGAGCTCGACGAGGGCTCGCACCTGCGTCGGTGCGCCGGCGAGTCCGGGGTCCAGGATCACCACGACGCCCGCCGCTGCGAACCCGGCGGCGAGGCTCGCGACCACGACGGGGGCGGCCGCCGTGACGATCTGACGCGGGTCGAACGCCGGGATCTCGCGCCGGAGCACGAGGGCGAGGACGATCGCCTCGACCGACGACCCGACCGCGATGCCCGCCGCGATCCCCGCGAGGCCCCAGCCCAGCACATACAGGGCGAACGCACCGACAACGACGTTCAGCACGACGCCGAGGATCGCCGCGAGGGCGGGCGTGCGCGTGTCCCGGTTGGCGTAGAAGGCGCGGACGAGGATGGTGAGGAGGCCCTCGCCCGGCAGGGCAAGCAGCAGCACGAGCAAGGTGGCGGCCACGAGCTGGACGCTCTCCCCGGTGAACTTGCCGTGGTTGAACAGGACGGTCGTTGCCGGCCCCCGAAGGGCGATGCCGAGCGCGACGAGCGGCAGGATGAGGAACAGGATCAGCCGTATGGCCCTGGACATCAGCGCGACGAACTCGTCCACCGCGCCCCGGGCGAGGTCGCGCGACAGCGTCGGCAGCGCGACGATGCCCAACGGCACGCCGATCACCGACAGCGGGATGGAGAAGACGGTGAAGGCGAACGTGAACGCGGTGACCGAGCCTGCGGCGAGGCCGGACGCGAAGGCGGTCGCGACGACGAAGGTGATCTGGCCGGCTCCGAGCGCGACGGTCCGCGGACCCATCAGCCGGAGGGCCTGGCGGACCTCGGGATCGCCGGCGTCGAGGTTCGGCGTGAACCGGAACCCGGCGCGGGCCAACGGCGGCAGCTGGACGAGCAGGTGTCCCAGCGAGCCGACCACGACCCCGATCGCGAGCCCCGTCACGCCGAGGCTGTGGGTCAGGATGAGCGCCGCGCCGATGATCGCGAGGTTGTAGACGATCGGCGCAAGGGCCGAGGCGGCGAAGCGGTTGTGGGCGTTCAGCGCGCTCGTCGCGACGCCGCCCAGCGCCAGGAACATCGGCGCGAGGAGCATCAGCCGCGTCAGCTCGATCGTCTGCTGGAGCTGCTCGCCGGCGAACCCGGGCGCGATCAGTGGCACCAGGACCGGCGCAGCGAGCCAGGCCACGCTGGCGAGGATCACCAGGCCGACGGTCATGAGGCTCGCGATCGTCGACACGATGTGCCAGGCGCGGCTCGTCCGCCCGGTGACCAGCTCGCCGGCGACCATCGGCACCAGCGCTGCGGCGACGGTGCCAGCCGCGACCAGCTGGAAGATCAGGTCCGGGATGCGAAACGCCGCGAAAAACGCGTCGAGCTCCGGGCCGGCCCCGAGGGTGCTGCCGATGACGACGACGCGGACGTAGCCGAGGACCCGCGACACGAGGTACGCCCCGGAGACGATCAGGCCGGCACGAGCCAGGGCCATACCCCCGCCCCCGCCGGCCGAGCTCGCCTCGAGGACCTCCGCGGTTGCGTTCGGCGTGCCCGGGCCTGGCTCGGACGCAGCCGGCCTGTTCGAGCCTGGTCCGGTCAAGCCTGGCCCGCCTCGGGCTGGCGTTTCGCTCGCGGATGCGCGGTGCTGTACGCGGCACGGAGGCGCGCCGCCGACACATGGGTGTAGACCTGTGTCGTGGCCAGGCTCTCGTGGCCGAGCAGCTCCTGGACCACCCGCAGGTCCGCGCCGCCGTCGAGGAGATGCGTCGCGAACGAGTGGCGGAGCGTGTGCGGCGAGACGCCCTCGGGCAGGCCGGCGAGCCGGCTCAGCCGATCGATCCGGTAGCGGAGTCCGCGCACCCCGATCGGGTTGCCGTCCTGGTTCAGGAAGACCGACTCGGGCTCGCGGCCCGGCGGCCGGCGTCGCGCCATGAGCTCCGGCCGGGCGGTCTCGAGGTACGCCTCGAGTGCGGCGATCGCCGGCCGACCGAGCAGCCCGATTCGCTCCTTGCGGCCCTTGCCGAGCACCCGGATCTCGGCGCGCCGCAGGTCGACCGACGACAGCTCGGCCGCAGCGAGCTCGCTGATGCGCAGCCCGGCTGCGTACGCGACCTCGATGATCGCCCGGTCGCGGACGGCGAGGGCGACCCCGAGGGCCGGGTCGCGGCGCCTGCTCGTTTCCGCGCGGCGCTCATCGGCGTCGATGACCCCGAGCAGTCGCTCGATCTGGTCGACCTCGAGGACGCGCGGCAGCCGCCGTGGCAGCCGCGGCGCGGCGATCGAGCCCCACGGGTCGCCGGCGGCGAGGCCCGCGCGCGCCGCGAAGCGATGGAACGAGCGGATCGCCGCGAGCCGCTGGCTCACCGACGTCCGGGCGCCGGCGCCGACGAGTCGGGCGAGGTACGCGCGAAGGTCGACGCGGCCGGGCGTTCGCCAGTCGACGCCACGCTCCGCCAGCCAGTCGAGATAGGCGCCCACCGCGGTCGCGTACGACCGCAGGGTGTGCTCCGAGGCGTCCCGTGCTCGAAGGCTGAGCAGGAAGCGCTCGAGTGGCGCCGACGACGACGCCGAACCGGCCACGCCGGCTCGTGTGCCCGCCGCCCCGCCCACCTCGGGTGCTAGCCCGGTCGCCGCGTCAGGAGCGTGGCCTTGTCGGGGCGCGCTTCGTCCGCGTCGAGCGTCGCCCGGTCGATCGGCCGCTCGCCGCCCGCCGGCCGCCGCCGCTCCCGCTCGGTCGGCCACCTCGGCGCACCGGCGCGAGCGCCGACGGATCGGGTGGCCCGCCCGGCAGCCGGAGTCCGACGACCGAGCCCTCACTCGGTACCTCGATCGTTGCTCCGCACTTGAGGCAGATACAGCCCTCGCCGCGCTTCGCGACCGGGCCGTCGTCGGTGTCGTGCAGCGCGCCGATCGGTTCGTGGTTGGTCGTGTAATCGCACTTGGGGTAGTTCGAGCACCCCCAGAAGACGTTGCCCGTGCGCCGGGCGCGTCGCGCGACGAGCTTTCCGTCCTGGTTCTTCGGGCAGACGACGTCGAATTCGAGCGGCGGCGGGGGCTGCGGACCCTCGCGCTTGATGTAGCCGCAGTCCGGGTACCGGTCGCAGCCGACAAACGGCCCGAAGCGACCATTCTTGCCGACGAGCGTCCCGATGCCGCACTCGGGGCAGGTCTCGCCGGTCCCCGCCTGTGCCGGCGGCTCGTCGCCGGGCAGCGGCCGTGACTCCTTGTGCTCGGGATACATCGAGCAGGCCAGGAATCGACCGTTGCGGCCCAGCCGGATGACCATCGGGTGGCCGAGGGAGCAGACCTCGTCGGTCTCCTCGGTGGTGAAGTCTCGCCGGCGGGTCGTCTTGCGGACCTCGTCGACCCGGTCGCGGAGCGGCGGATAGAAGGCCTGCAGGAGCGGGACCCACGGCCGCTTGCCGCTGGCCACCTCGTCGAGGTCCTCCTCCATCTTGGCCGTGAACGCCAGGTCGACGTAGTCGCCGAAATGCTCGACCAGGAGGTCGACGACGATGCCCGCCACGGGCTCGGGATGCAGGCGCCGCTCCTCGATTCGCACGTAGCCGCGATCGACGATCGTCGAGATCGTGGCCGCGTACGTCGATGGGCGGCCGATGCCGTTGTCCTCCAGCGACTTGATCAGCGACGCCTCCGTGTACCGCGGCGGCGGCTCGGTGAAGTGCTGCGTCGTGGTGACGTCGCGGACGTCGGTCTCCTCGCCCTCGCGCAGCGCCGGGAGGCGACCTTCGGCGTCGTCGTCGGCCGTCCCGCTCTCGCCCGTGCCGTACCGCCCATCGCGGTTGTCGTCCCGGCCCTCCGTGTAGACGCGGGCAAAGCCATCGAACAGCACCCGCGTCGCCGAGGCGCGCAGGCCGTAGGCCCCGGCCTCGAGCTCGGCCGTTGTCGTCTCGAGCTCCTTCGCCTCCATCTGGCTGGCGAGCGCGCGCTGCCAGACGAGCCGGTACAGGCGCAGCTCCTCGGGCTTGAGGAAGCCGGCGAGGGAGTCGGGATCGCGCCGGAACGACGTCGGCCGGATCGACTCGTGCGCCTCCTGGGCGCCCTTGGTCTTCGTCCTGTACACGCGGCCCTTGGGCATCGTGTATGGCGCCCCGAAGCGGTCCCGGATCACCTCGCGCGCCTCGCCCATCGCCACGCCGGCCATGGCCACTGAGTCCGTGCGCATGTACGTGATCAGCCCGACGTGGCCGTCGGGGGTGTCGACGCCCTCGTACAGCCGCTGCGCGATCGACATCGTGCGCTTGGGGCTGAAGCCGAGCTTGCGGCTCGCTTCCTGCTGCAGCGTCGAGGTGGTGAATGGCGGCGCCGGGCTTCGCTTCTGGCGCTTCGTGGCGATCGAGGTCACCTGCGGGTTCAACGCGCGGAGCGTCTCGGCGTGGTGCTCGGCGAGCGTGCCGTTATCGATTTCGAGCGGCTGGCCGTCGATCCGGACGAGCTCGGCTTCGAACTCGTCGCCGGCACGCGTGGCGAGGAGTGCGCGCAGGGTCCAGTACTCCCGCGCGACGAAGGCGTCGATCTCGCGCTCGCGCTCGACGACCAGGCGGACTGCCACGGACTGCACCCGACCCGCCGAGAGGCCGCCGCGCACCTTGCGCGAGATGAGCGGGCTGAGCGTGTAGCCCACCAGCCGGTCGACGATGCGCCGCGCCTGCTGTGCGTCGACGAGGTTCTTGTCGATCCCGCGCGGGTTGGCGAACGCGGCGCGGATCGCGCCCTGGGTGATCTCGGAGAAGGTCACCCGTCGGGTCTTGGACTTGGGCACGTGGGCCGCCTCGGTCACGTGCCACGCGATCGCCTCACCCTCGCGATCGAGGTCGGTTGCGAGGTAGACGGTGTCGGCGCTCTTCGCCGCCTTCTCGATCGCGTCGACCTGCTTGCGCCGGTCGTCCGAGATGACGTAGTCGGGTGCGAAGTCGTGCTCGACGTCGACCCCGAACTTGCCCTTGCCCGGGTTGTCGGGCAGGTCGCGGACGTGTCCGTACGAGGCCAGGACACGGTAATCGGAGCCGAGGTAGCGCTCGATCGTCCGCGCCTTGGCCGGCGACTCGACGATCACCAGGTGCTTCGGCATCGCGGCGGAGTATACCCACGGGTCTCTTCGCGGCCGCTTACGCGCGGATCACCTCCCGCCGCATGCGGCCTGTCGCCCTCGGTGGGTCAGGCCTCCCGCACGCGACGCAGGAAGTCCTCGTCGATCTCGAGGTCCTCGGACTCGTCGGCGCTCTCCGCGGCTGCGGCAGCGACCGCGGCCGCCCGATCCGTCTCCTCGACGCCCGTGGGGATCTCGACGAAGCGGATCGCGGCCATCGGGATCACGAACGTCGAGCTGCTGAAGTCGATGAACACCGGGCGCTTGCCGTCGATTGTGTGCACGTTCGTGCAGATCACGGCGATGTCGCCCGGCTTCGGCTCCTCGACGAGCTCGACGGACAGCGGCTGGTCGTTCAGCAGGTGCAGGATGGCCCGGATCACGGGCGGGACGATAGCAGCCGAGATGCGGCCGAAAACCCCGGCGAAGGTCCTGGGTCGCCGGGCTCAGGCAGCTCGCGGATCCGCGGCGGCGAGCGGTCCGACCGGCTCGTAACGACCGTGGATCGGGCGTGCCAGCCCGCTCGCCTCGAGGCGGGTCAGAGCGCCGAGGACGGCGCCGACGCTGAGACGCGTGACCGCGACAAGCTCATCGACGGTCACCGCGCCGTGCACGAGCGCCTCAGCCACGGCCAGCTGGGCTGGGTCTCGACCGGACAGGACCGCCTTCGCCGACGGCAGCTCGACAGTGGAACGGACCGCGACCTCCTTTCCCACCGCCGTTTGCCTTCGGGTCGCGTTCGACCCCAGGGGCGCGGGCAGTCCCGCGGCTGCGGCCAACCCCAGATCGTCGAGCAGCTGCGGAACGCCGGACACGATCCTGGCCAGGCCGTGCCAGTCGCGGAGGAAGCCGTTGCAGCCGTCGGAGGTCGGTGCGTCGATCGAGCCCGGGACGATGAAGCACTCTCGGCCCTGCTCGAGCGCCCACGACGCGGTCACCAGTGCGCCGCTGCGGGCGCCGGCCTCGACGACCACGACGCCATCGGACGAGCCACTGATCAGCCGGTTCCGCTGCGGGAACGTGCCCTTGCTCGGCTCGACCATGGGCGCGTACTCGGAGACCACCGCGCCGCCACCGTCGACGATCGCGTCCGCCAGCCGGTCGTGGGCACGCGGGAAGAGCCGCGCGTGCCCGCCGCCGATGAACGCGACGGTGGGCACGCCTTCGCTCACGCAAGCTGCGTGCGCTGCGCCGTCGATGCCGATGGCGAGGCCCGACACGACCGTCGCGCCGGCGCGCGAGAGGGCTGCCGCGATCCGGCTCGCGATGCGCCGCCCCGCCGGGCTCGGGCGCCGCGTGCCGACGACCGCCACGACGCGCGCAACCGTCAGCGACAAGAGCGAGCCGCGGACGAACAGCGCGGGCGGCGGGATGTCGATCGCGTTGAGGCGAGGCGGGTACTCGGCGTCACCCCGGGCAACGACGCGGAGGCCGCTTCCGGTGACCTGGTCGAGGAGCTTCGCTCGGTCGGCCGCAGCGGTCACGATGGCATCGGCGAGGGCGAGCGGTATCGCTCGCCATTCGCCCTCGGCGGCCCTGCTGCCCTCCACGAGGGCGTCCCGACCACCGATGCCTGCCGCCGTCTCCAGGATCGCCGCGGGCGAGCCAAGCCGATCAACCAGCCGGCCAAGGGTCAACGGTCCGAGCCCGTTCACCGACAGGAGGACGGCGAGCGCCTCACGGTCCTGCTCGCGCAGCGGCGCCATCGGCACCGCATCTGCGGTCCCGCCGGGCAAGCGTCCGCCGCCATCGAGGCCGTCCGGTCCGACGCCGACGCCGAGCACGGTCAGACCGCCAGGGCCATGACCGGCCGGCTCGAGGGCGGGCGCCAGCGTGCGGCCTCCTCGAGGTGCTCAACCTCGACCGCATCGGCCCCGGCGAGATCGGCGACGGTGCGCGCGACGCGGAGCAGCCGTTCCGTGCCGCGACCGGAAAGGCGCTCGGCATCGGCGAGCTCGCTCAGGCGGTCTCTCGTGACCGGGCGCAGCCGAGCCACCGCGCGAAGGCCTCGGCTACCGATCCGGCTATTGAGCTTCCCGCCCGGTCGGGCCTGCTGGAGCGCTCGTGCCGCGGCGATCCTCGCGCCGACAACATCGGACGATTCGGGCTCCGCGTCATCGAACATCACCGCCGCTCGGATCCGAGCCAACGTCACCCACACGTCGATTCGATCGCGCAGGGGCCCCGAGATCCGGCCGACATAGCGCGCGGGCACGCTCTCCCCGCAGATGCAGCGGTCGTCCTCGCCGGCGTGGCCGCACGGACATGGATTGGTGGCGGCCACGAGCTGGAATCGAGCCGGCAGCGTGACGGCGCCCGCAGCTCGGACGATCGACACACGGCCGTCCTCGAGCGGCTGCCGGAGCGCCTCGAGCACGTCGCGCGAGAACTCGGCCAGCTCGTCGAGGAACAGGACGCCGTTGTCCGCGCGAGTCACCTCGCCCGGCGCAAGGCGCGGCCCGCCGCCCACGATCGCGGCGTACGAGCTCGTGTGGTGCGGCGCGCGGAACGGCGGCGTGCGGACGAGGGCATGGATCGGGCCCTCGCCGGAGGCCGACGCAACGATCGTGGCCGAGAGCGAATCCGCGTCCGAGAGCGGCGGAAGCAGCTTCGGGATGGTCCTCGCCAGCATCGTCTTGCCGGTGCCCGGCGGGCCGATCATCAGCAGGCCGTGGCCGCCGGCCAGCGCCACCTCCAGCGCCCGCCGCGCCTCGACCTGGCCGCGCACGTCGGCGAGGTCTGGTGGTGGAAGCGGCGGCGCGAGCGCGGGCCCTGGCCGCCCGGCGGACGCCGCCGCAGCTGGCGCGAGCTCCACGCGAGCCGGTCGCGTCGGTGCCGCCCGCCGGCGCGAGCGCAATGCGTCGACCGCTTCGACGAGGGTCGCCGCGGGCACGACCTCGAGCCCATCCACCAACCGCGCCTCGTCGGCGCCGTCGGCGGGCACGATGACCCGGCGCACGCTCCGGCGCGCGAGCGCGGCGACCATCGGCAGCAGCCCGGGCACCGGCCGTATCTCGCCTCCGAGCGACACCTCGCCGATGAGCGCTGCCCGGCCGGCGCGTGGCGTGAACTGCTCCGAGCCGATCAGGATCCCGATCGCGATCGCGAGATCCGCGGCGGACCCCGTCTTGGGTACGTCTGCGGGCGCGAGGTTGACCGTGATGCGCCGCGGCGGATGCACGAATCCGGCGTTCCGCAGCGCGCCACGGACCCGTTCGCGGGCCTCCCGGATCGACGCGTCGCCGAGCCCGACGATGGTGAATCCGGGCAGCCCCGGCGCCACGTCGACCTCGACGCGGATGACGCGCCCGTCGAGCGCGACGAGCGTGGCGGACAGCAGGGTCGCGAGCACGGCTCGACCCTACCGGCCGCGGCTTATCTGACGCTCACCTCGCGCTGCCGCCGCCAGTCCGGCGCGTTACCGGGCCCGGGCCGCTCCCGCGCGAGCTGCCGTCGCGCCCGCGCCGGCGGTCGCCGGCACCTGGGGCGCGAACGTCGCGTCGATCGAGTGGGCCAGGTCGACGATCTCCTTGCCGAGCGGCGAATCCGGCTTCGACGACGAGAACGGCGACCCGGTGTTCTGGGCCGAGATCGCGGTCCGGTACTCGTTCGTGATCTTCGTCTCGAACTCGCGCTTGAGCGCGCTCTCGGCGGCGCCGGTGCTGATACCCGTGAACGCGTTCGAGCGGTTGAGGACCAGCTTGAGCCGCTTCGGGTCGAACCCGATCCGGCGCAGCGCCTCGAGCACCAGGCGCACGTTCTTGAGGCACGACAGGTCGGCGGTCATGACGATGTGCACTTCGTCCGAGTGGTCGAGGACCGACAGCACGAGGTCGCCGAGCCGCTTGTCGACGTCGACGATCACGTAGTCGTACAACGTCCGGAGCATCGCCAGGATCGCCGCGAAGTTCTCGGGGTTGACGAGGTCCGCCTCCTCGGGGCTCGTCGGCGCCAGCAGGAGGTCGACCCCGGAGTCGTGCTTGACCAGCACCGACTTCAACAGCTCCGTGTCGAGCTGCGGCGCGGTCATCAGGTCCGTGACGCTCTTGCGGTCGTTGCCCAGGTCGAGGAAGACGCGGTGGTCCCCGAACTGGAGGACGGCATCGACCAGGGCGACCTTGCGATCGAGCTGGTTGTGCATCGCGATCGCCGTGTTGATCGAGATCGTCGTCGCCCCGACACCACCCTTGGCGCCGTAGAACGCGATCATCTTGCCCAGCGGCGGCCGCGCCCGCGACGCGCCGTCGCTGGCAGTGAAGCGCGAGAGCAGGCCGCGCATCCGCGCGAGCAGCTCGGCCTGATGGAACGGCTTGACGAGGTAGTCGTCGGCCCCGGCGCGAAGGCCGCGGACCTTCTGCTCGACCTCCTTCTCCGAGGTCAGCATGATGATCGGCACGTGGCTCTTGCCGCCTTCGTCGGCCCGGATCCGCTCGGCGACGCCGTAGCCGTCGAGCTTGGGCAGGCTGACGTCGAGCAGGATCAACCCGGGCTGGTCGGACGCCCAGAGCTTCAGCGCCTCCAGGCCGTCGCCCGCGACCGAGACCGTGTAGCCCGCCTGCTTGAGCGTGTACTGCAGCAGGCGCTGGACATTCGCCTCGTCGTCGACGACCAGGATCTTCGTCATCCGTTCCCCCTAGATGGTCGCGCTGATCGGGTGGGTCATTCCCCGGCGCCGGCGCCGAAGCCCTTCTTGATGTAACCCGTGATCGGCCCGACGAGCTGGGTGAACTCGGTCGGAATGACGAACTTCGTCGCCGGGCTCGCTCCGAGCGCCTTCAGCGCCTCCAGATATTGGAGGGCCATCGTCTTCTCGTCGATCCCCTTGGCGGCGCCGAAGATCTGCGTCAGCGCGAGGCTGAAGCCCTCGGCCCGGAGGATCGCTGCCTGGCGATCACCCTCGGCGTTGAGGATGTTCGCCTGCTTTGCGCCCTCGGCGACGTTGATCGCGGCCTGCCGATTGCCCTCCGATTCAGTGATGACGGCGCGCCGCGTCCGCTCGGCGGAGAGTTGCCGGTTCATCGCGTCCTGGACGTCGCGCGGCGGCGTGATCTCGCGGATCTCGACCGTCGTGACCTTGCCGCCCCATCGCTCGGTCACCTCGTCGAGCTTGACCCGCAGAACCTCGTTGATCTGCTCGCGCTTGGACAGGACCTCATCGAGGAGGATGTCGCCGATGACGGCACGGAGGGTCGTCGTCGCAACGCCCTGGAGGGCGCCGGAAAAGTTGGCGACGTTGACGACGCTCTTGAGCGGATCCGCAATCCGCCAGTAGATGAGGAAGTCGACATTGATCGGGGCGTTGTCCCTGGTGATCGTCGTCTGGCTCGGGACCTCGATGAACTGCTCGCGGGTGTCGACCTTGACCGGCCGATCAACGACCGGGATCAGGAAGTTGATGCCAGGGTTCCGGACCATCGACTCGTCGGTCCTGCCGAGGCGAAAGACGACCATCCGCTCGTACTGCTGCACGACTCGAATCGACAGGTAGATGATGACCAGCAGGACGACGACCAGGAAGGCGCCGACTGCCAGGACGACCGGGAGCTCCACGCTTACCTCCGTTCCGCGTCTCGCGCGGGATGACCCGCGGTCACGCGCCCTTCGATGATGACGCGTCCGGCTCGACGGTGAGCGTCAATCCCTCCACCTTGATGACACGGATCGGTGTTCCACGCTCGAGCGATCGACCGTCGGCGGTCTTCGCGCTCCATTCCTCCCCGGCCGCGATCACCGAGCCAATCGGGCTGAGCGGCGAGCGGACCTCGCCGGTCGCCCCGGTCGCGACATGCACCCGGCTCCCGATACCGACGCCGACTCGGCGCGAGCGGACGGCGCCGAACGCGATCAGGGCGACGAGCGCAGCGGCGGTCGCGCTGATGACCACGATCACCGGCGTGGCAACTCGCACCAGCGGTTCGAACGGGTCCACCGGGCCCGTGAACAGCGCGGAAAGGCCAAGCGCAAGGCACACGACGCCCCCGAATCCAAGCAACCCGTGACTGGTCACGGTGAGCTCGAGGCCGAACAGCACCATGCCGAACACGATCAACAACAGCCCGCCGACGTTCAACGGCAGCGTCCCGAGGCCGATCAGTGCGAGCAGGATCATCAACGTCCCGAGGATCCCGGTCACGAAGTTCGGACTGTAGAGCTCGGCCAGCAGGCCGATGGACCCGGTCGAGAACAGCAGGGCAACGATCGTCGGGTCGGACAGCAGGCGGATGAACGACAGGAGCGGGTTCATCGCCTCCTCGGTGGCCGTGGCGCCATTCAGGTCGAGGGTGACCTCGCCGGCCGCGGTCTTGACGGACTTGCCGTTCGCGAAGCCGATGACCTCGTCGATCGTCGCTGCCTCACCGTCCACGGCACGCAGCTCGACCGCCTCGCTCACGGGCGACGATCGGGCGTCGCGCACCGCGGACACCGCCCAGTCGACGTTGCGGCCGCGCTCCTGGGCGATCGAGGTGATCTTTGCGATCGCGTCGTTCAGGACCTTCCTGCCGAGCGTGCCCTCGATATCCGTCCCCTCGCTGGTGATCGGCGAGGCGGCGCCGATGCTCGTGCCCGGCGCCATGAGCGCGATGTTCGCGGCGAGGGTGATGAACGTGCCGGCGCTCGCGGCGAAGCCGCCCGCCGGTGCAACCCAGACGATGATCGGGACCTTCGCCTCGAGCAGCGTCCCGACGATCGCGTTCGTCGAGATGAGGTCGCCTCCGGGCGTGTTGAGCTTGATCACGACGGCCGCAGCGTGGCGCTCCTCGGCGATCGTGATGTTGTCGTCGAGGTACTTGGCCATAGCCCCGTCGACGACGCCCGTCGTCGGCAGGACGATGACTTCGGGACCCGCCGCCTGCGCACCCGAGGCTGCCAGCAGCCAGCCGGCCCCGATGAGGATGAGCGAGACGCGCGACAGCAACGATCGGCCCCGTCTCGCCGCCGGCCCCCGGCGCCCCCTCTGCCGCTCCCCTGTGGACATGGTGGTCACCACCTCCACGATGAGTATTGCACCGCTACGGCGGAGGGCCGTCCGCTGCTCGAGGCCACCGCGCCCTCGAGAGGATCGAGCACGAAGGCGTCGAAACTGAGGGTGCGACCAGAACCTGTCAGATGTTCACCCGGCGGGCACTCGTCACTCGGTCCGAAGACGCCGACGACATCGCCACGCTCAGCGCCTCGGACGGCGTGGAGGCAGTCGTTGCCAGAAGTCACGTCCCGTGGGCACCTGACGAGCGATCCGGGACGAATGCCCATCTCGTGAGCGGGTGACAGAAATCGAGCGGTCGGGGTGGTCGGCCGGCACCCCCTCGAGGTGCTCGAACACGAGCGCGCTCCACGATTCCATCCGGTCGACCACCGCGGCGACCTCCGCCGGTTCGGCGAATGCGCCCGAGAGCTTCTCGGTCTCGCGGATCCGCACCTCCCGCCCACGGGCCTCCGCGACGTAGACGGCGCCGACATGAACGCTGCCGACGTCGGTGTCGTCGTCGTTGATCAGACCGATCAGCGCGAACTCGGGCTCGAAGCCGGCGTCGACCTCCTCGCGCCATTCCCGGCGAAGCCCACCGGCGAGCTCACCGTCGCCCGGGTTCAGGTGGCCGCCGACGCCGATCGTCCACAGATCGTGGAGGCGCGTGTCGCCGCCGGCCTTCGTCCGCCGCATCAGGAAGTAGCGCGATCCGTCGCGAAGGACCAGGTACGGGATCACCTGTTTCCACGACCGGTCGCGCTCCATCTCGCCTCGTGGTCGGAATTCGCCCGCCCGCGCAATCAGCGCCTCGAAGTCCGGGCCGGTCATGCGGTCGCTGCGAAGGCCACGCCAGCCGGGGTCGGCCATCAGCGCACTGCGCGGGATGACCAGAACGAGCTCGTCGTCGCTCACCCGTCCGTTGCCTCGTTGAGCTCGGCGCGGGCTGCCTCGAGCCGGGCCTGCAGGGCACCGGCATCCATCGTGTCGTTCCGCAGGAGGTCGATCCATGAATCGAGCGCCTCGCGCAGTACGGCGAGACGGTCGGCGACGAACGTCGCGTTGGTCGCCAGGATGCCGGCACCCATCTCCGGGTCGCCGCGCGCGAGGCGGGTCGCGTCCCGCCAGCCGCTCGCCGCGAGGCCCTTCGCAACCCCCCAGCCGGACGCCTCCGGGTTGCCGGCGATGCTCTCGACGAGTGCCGCCGCGACGACGAGCGGCAGGTGGCTGATCGACGCCACCGCCGCGTCGTGGTCGGCAGCGGTCATGTGGACCGGCATCGCACCGACCGCGATGGCAAGCGCCTCCACGCGGCCGACGTCTCCCGGCGTCGCGGACGAGGCCGGCACGATCACCCACGGCCGACCGGCGAACAGGTCGGCGGTCGAGGCGGCGACCCCGGTCGTCTCCCGGCCGGCCAGCGGATGCCCGCCGACGAATCTGAGTCCTGCTGCTTCGGCCTCCTTGACGATCATCGCCTTGGTGCTGACAACGTCGGTGATTGTTGCGTCGGGCGCCAGGGCAGATGCCAGCGCACCGCCGAGCGCCTTGATGGTCCCGAGCATCTGGAGCGGAGGGCCGGCGAGGATGACCAGCTCGGCACCCTGGAGCGCGGTGCGAGTGTCGGCAGCCGCCTCGTCGACGATCCCACTGCGCACGCCCTCCCCGGACCCCGAACCACCGGGCGTCCACGCAACGAGCTCGCCTGCGTAGCCCGCCTCGCGCAGGGCCATCGCGATGGAGCCACCAATCATGCCGAAGCCCAGGAAGGCGATGCGCCCGGGCAGGCGCCGTGTCGCGGCGGTCCGCGCCGGGTCGACCTCAGCCGCCAAAGGAGGTGCCGTCATCTCGTCGGCGGGGTCCTTGCCGCCGATCCGAGATCCGGCGCTCGATGCCCCCGGGCGGTCCCGGGCTGTCGGGCGGGTTCTTGCGCCGATCGCCCGCGCGCCGGTCGGTCGAGCGTCGCTCGACGTCGAGGGTCGAGCCACAGCGCGGGCAGCGGCGCTCCTCGGGGGCGAGGGTGTCGATCGGTGTGGGTGTCTCCACGATACGACCGCAGACCTGACACGCGAGCGTGGGCATGGATCGGACCCCCTCCGTCTGAGAGGGCGATCGTAGCCCGGTTGGTCAGGCGCCGAGACGCGCCTCGTGCAGCGCCTCGTACCGGGCCGGTCCGCCGCCGAGCTGGCTGCGAAACAGGACGACGCGGTCTGCCGTGAAGCGCACGTCCATCTCGCTCGCCGCCGCCGCCAGCGCTCGCGCCGCGACGGGACCGAGGCGCACGCCGTCGGTTCGCCCGATCGTCAGGTGCGCGGCGAAGGGGCGGGTTTCGAGATACTGGCCCTCCTCGAGCGAGGCCCGGGTCAGCGCATCGGCCAGGGTCGCCAGGCGGTCGGCACCCTCGGCCACGCCGAGCCACAGGCTGCGCGGGCGGGCGAGGTTCGGGAACGCGCCGCCACCCGACAGCCCGACCTCGAAGGGAGCGGCGGCGCTCGCCACCGCATCGACCGCAGCCTCGAGCGCGGAGCGCCGGGCAACCGGCGTCGGGCCGAGGAAGCGCAGCGTCAGGTGGAGGCCCTCGACGCGGACCCAGCGGATCCGGGCCGTGCCATCCCCTACCCCCGTCTGGACATGCTCGATCAGCTCGCCGACTCGATCTCGCGCTTCCGCCGGCACCGGCACGGCGTAGAACAGGCGAAGGACGTCGGGCGGGTCGACGGGCGCCTCCCAGCGATCGCCGCGACCGCCGCGACGCCGGCCGCGTGGGTGCGATTCGTCGCTCAAGGGTCGCCGCTCACCGGACCTCGGACTGCTCTCGCTCCCAGGCCTCGCGGTCGTGGCGCAGGATGTCCAGGGCGCGCGCCCGATCGCGCCAGCCGACGACCTCGACGGTCTTGTCCTCGAGCAGCTTGTACGTCTCGAAGAAATGCTCGATCTCGACCAGGCGGTGCGGCCGCATCTGGTCCATCTCGGTGATGTGCGCCTGGTTCGGATCGCCGACGGCGACACACAGGATCTTGTAGTCGGCGCCCTTCTCATCTCGCATCTCGAGCACGCCGACGGGCCGGCCCCGGACGTGACAGCCGGTGAACGTGGGCTCATCGATGATCAGGAGCGCGTCGGTGTGATCGCCATCGTCGGCGCGGGTGCCGTCGACGAAGCCGTAGTCGAAGTTGTAGAAGACGGCCGAGGACAGCACCCGATCCAGCCGGAACACCCCGGCGCCCTCATCGAACTCGTATTTGTTCCGGCTGCCCCGCGGGATCTCGACGACGATCTCGACCTGCTCCGGGAACGGATGCGCCGGGCTCATTCCGACACGATAGCGCCGCGCCGACCGCCGGCCCCGCCCGCGAACCTCTGTCAGATTTGCCGCCCATGCAAGCTCGTCAGCGCGGATCCCCGCGTTTGCGGTCGGCCGCGCTCATCGCAGCTCGTCGTTTCTGCCAGATGTGCAGTCCAGGCAAACACGTCAGCAATTCGCTGAATAGCTTGCATCCAGTGCAAATCTGACCAGAAGCGATACCGGCGGCGCTTCAGGCGACTGATCGCCCGGATCACGGGCGCGCTCAGTCGTTGTAGAGGCGTTCCTCGATGAGCTTTTCCTGCACCGGGCGCCCGGTCGGGTCGAAGCACGAGAACTCGAAGTGCTTGTGGTACTCGACGTCGATGTTGTCGGCGCCGCTCCGGTTCTTCTCGATCGAGGCGACGATCCAGTCGCGGAAGCGCTGCGCCTGGTACGGGTTGAACTCGATGTTCACCTTCGCCACGATCTGGTACTTCTCGTTCAGGATCAGGATCACGTCGGCCTCGTAGTTGATGGCCGACGAGCCGCGCAGGTGGTGGTTCCGCAGGCGGGCGGCCTTGAGGCCCTCCTTGTCGGCGGCGACGATCGCGATCGTCGGCACCTTTTCGGTGAGCGCGATGTCCTTGAGCCCGTTGACGACGAAGGTGACCTTCTCCGACTCGCTCGGCGGCTCGGGGACCTGGGGCACCTTCTGGAGGTAGTCGATGATGAGGACCATCCGCCGCTCGCCGGACTTCCTGCGGTGGACGTCGATGAGCTCGCGCAGGTTATCGATGGTGCTCGCCGTCTGCGAGCCGCGGAGCAGGTACAGGTTGCTGCCATAGCGGGCGATGCGGTCGATGGCCGACCGGAGGCGCGGGCTCGCGGCGAGGTCGACCTGCTCGTGCTCGCCGCCGCGCGCCCAGGCGCGGATGACCTCGGCGCGGACATCCTGGATCTTCACCGCGCCGGTCGACGCCTTCGTGTTCGGCAGGTGCGGCAGGACCGACTCCATGGCGATGAGGCGGTTGAGCATGTCGGCGTCGTCGTGCTCGAAGTTGACGTAGAGCACGTAGGCCTGGCCCGAGGCGGCCACGTTGCGCGCCATCTGCAGGGCCATGGTCGTCTTGCCGGTGCCCTGCGCGCCGCCGATGAGCATCAGCTCACCCGGGCGCAGGCCGCCGCCGAGCATGCGATCGAGCGGGGCCAGGCCCAGCGGGATGGGCTCGAAATCGGCGAGCTCGCCGGTCGCAACCTTCGTGCGCACGTCGTTGAGGACGTCGATCGCCGATCGCGGCGACATCGAGCCAGTGCCCGTCTCGAGCGTCCAATCGTTCGCGGCCGGTCCGGCTGTGCCGGCGCCAGCGGTCCTGGTGCCCCCGTTCACGCGGTCGTGCCTCCCAATCGAGCTGCCTGCGGCGACATCGAGCCCAGATCGTCCCACAGCTGGGTGATGGTGCGAAGTCCTGTCTCATAGTTCAACAGGACCATCGTTTCGTTCGGAGCGTGCGCGTTGTCGTCCGGATTCGTGAATCCGAGCATGACGACGGGCAGCCCGAGTGTGGAATTGAACAGCGACGCGACCGGGATGCTGCCGCCCGAGCGGATGAACACCGGCGCCTGCCCGAATGTCGCCTCCAGCGCACGGGCCGCAGCCCGTGCCACCGGATGCTCGGGATCCATTCTCAGGGGCTTCGCCGTGCCGAGGTTCTGGACCGACACCTCGACGCCCTTCGGGGCGACCTCGGCCACGTAGTCCCGGAACGCCTCGAACAACTTGTCACCGTCCTGGTCGGGCACGAGGCGGCAGCTCACCTTGGCGTGGGCGTGCGCCGGAATGATCGTCTTCGAGCCCTCTCCGGTGAAGCCGCCCCACATGCCGTTCACGTCCAGCGTCGGCCGGACCCCCATGCATTCGAGAACGCTGAAGCCAGGCTCACCGGCGACGAGCGCAGGCACCCCGGTCTGCGCGCGGAATGCCTCCTCGTCGAAGGGCAGGCAGCTGAGCTCGAAGCGCTCCTGCTTCGAGGCCGGCTCGACGTCATCGTAGAACCCGGGAACGAGGACGGTGCCATCGTCGGCCTTGAGCGCCGCGATGATCTTCGCCAGTGCGTTCGCCGGGTTCTGGACGGCCCCGCCGAAGCCGCCCGAATGGAGGTCCACCGGCGATCCGACGACGTCGATCTGCGTGTAGAGGAGGCCCCGCAGCGAGGTGGTGATTGCCGGCACATTGCCCTCGAAGAAGCCCGTGTCGCTGATCACGACGGCATCGGCCGCGAGCCGCTCCCGGTTCGCCTCGAGCCAGCCCGGCAGGTTCGCGCTGGTGGACTCCTCCTCGCCCTCGAAGATGTAGCGCAGGTTCAGCGGCAGCTTCCCGCGGGTCGCGAGCACCGCCTCCGCCGCCTTGAGGTGCATGTGCAGCTGGCCCTTGTCGTCCGCCGAGCCGCGGCCGACGACGCGCCCGTCCTTGACGAACGGATCGAACGGCGCCGTCTCCCACAGGTCGATCGGGTCGACCGGCTGGACGTCGTAGTGGCAGTAGACCAGGATCGTCGGCGCGTCCGGGGCGTGGAGCCAGTCGCCGTACACGACCGGGTGGCCGCCTGCCGGGCTCACCTCGACATGCTCCAGCCCGATCCGCCGCATCTCCGCGGCGATCCACTCCGCCGCGCGGACCATGTCCGGGGCGTGCTCGCTGAGGGTCGAGATCGAGGGAATCCGGAGCAGCTCGAAGTACGACTCGAGGCGCCGGTCGCGGGTGCTCTCGAGGAAGGTCTCGACCGTGGGCGCTGCGATGGTCATGCGGGCATGGTACCGGCCGGGTCGGCCTCGCCCACGATTGGAAGGAATCAGAGCGCCCGGCCGGCGGCCGGGCGCTGGATGGCGAAGGATGCCGCCGGAGCGGCCGATGATCAGGCCGGATGTGGCGCCGGCGAGGACTTCGGCTTGGCCTCGGGCTTGAGCGCCGGGGCGGGAGCCTCGACCGGCTCGCCCTCCTGGCGGTGGCGTCGCGGCGGCAGCCCGTGGATGTCCTCCTTCGGCGGGAGGTCGGCGAAGATCGTCTCGAAGGCTTCGCTGTCGACCGTCTCCTCGGCGATCAGCTTCTGCGCGAGCGCATCGAGCCGATCGCGATGCACCTCGAGAGTCTGGGTGGCTCGCTCGAAAGCTCGATCGACGATCGCGCGAACCTCCTCGTCGATCGTCTTGGCGATCTCGTCGGAGTAGTTGCGCTGCTCGCCGATCTCGCGGCCGAGGAAGATCAGCTCGTCGCGCTTCCCGAAGGACAGCGGCCCGAGCCGATCGCTCATGCCGAACTCGGTAACCATGCGCCGGGCGAGGTCGGTCGCCTTCTCGATGTCGTTGGACGAGCCGGTCGTGGTGTCGCCGAAGACCATCCGCTCTGAGACGTTGCCGCCGAGCAGGCCGGCGATCTTGTCTTCGAACTCGGACTTCGACTGCAGGTAGCGATCCTCGGTCGGCAGGGCCATCGTGTAGCCGAGGGCCATGCCGCGGCTGATGATCGTCACCTTCTGGACCGGGTCGCACTTGGGCAGGATCCGCTGCACGACGGCGTGACCGCCCTCGTGGTAGGCGATGATCAGCTTCTCGGCGTCCGAGATGATCCGGCTCTTGCGCTCCGGGCCGGCGACGATCCGCTCGAGCGCCTCCTCGAAGTCGACCATGACCACGACCTTGCGGTTGCGGCGGGCGGCGAGGATGGCGCCCTCGTTGACGAGGTTGGCGAGGTCCGCCCCGGAGAACCCAGGGGACTGCCGCGCCAGGTCGTCGATCGAGACCTGCTTGTCGAGCGGCTTGCCCTTCGTGTGGACCTTGAGGATCGCGACGCGACCCTTCATGTCGGGCCGGTCCAGGATGACCTGCCGGTCGAACCGGCCCGGGCGCAGGAGCGCCGGGTCGAGGACGTCGGGTCGGTTGGTGGCGGCGACGACGATCACGTTGGTGTTCGTGTCGAAGCCATCCATCTCGACGAGGATCTGGTTCAGCGTCTGCTCGCGCTCGTCGTGGCTGCCGCCGAGGCCCGCGCCGCGCTGGCGCCCGACCGCGTCGATCTCGTCCACGAACACGATGCACGGCGAGTTCCGCTTTGCCTGGTCGAACAGGTCGCGCACGCGGCTCGCGCCGACGCCCACGAACATCTCGACGAACTCGGAGCCCGAGATGCTGAAGAACGGCACGCCGGCCTCGCCCGCGACGGCGCGCGCGAGGAGCGTCTTGCCGGTGCCCGGCGGGCCGACGAGCAGCACGCCGCGCGGGATGCGCGCTCCGAGCGTGTTGAACTTCTCGGGGAACTTCAGGAACTCGACGACTTCCTGGAGCTCGGTCTTGGCCTCGTCCACGCCGGCGACGTCGTTGAACGTGACGACCTGCTTGTTGCCCAGGAACATGCGCGCCCGGCTTTTGCCGAAGCTCAGGGCCTGGTTATTCGTGCCCTGGGCCTGGCGCATCATGAAGTAGATGAAGCCGCCGATGATCAGCAGCGGCAAGAGGCCGGTCAGGACCAGCCCGATCCACGAGTTGTCGGCGGCCTGCTTGAGCGTGTAGTTGTTCTGATCGAAGGGGTGGTTCCCTGCGGTCGCCGCGTCCTGGATCTTCTGGAGCACGTCGATATTGAGGCCGGGGAAGACCGGCGCGACGACGGTGTAGTCTTCACCGCTCGGCTTTGGCTTGATCGTCAGGACCTGGTCCTGCTGGGTGACCTTGTCGACCTCGCCCGCGGCGACGTTGGAAAGGAACTGGCCCCAGCCGATCTCCTTCGTCTGGCTCGAGGCGCCGAGCCACGTGTACAGCAGGGCCGAGACGCCCATCACGAGGACGAGCATCAGCAGGCCGTTGCGCATGAACCTGGGATTCAAGAGAAAGAGCCTCCGAAACGAGCAGCCCGCCGGCCATGCGACGAGCCCGAAACGAGTATAGCGATGGTCCCTCCGGGGCCCTCTATGGCCCGATTGGACCGCATCCCGGCAGACGGCTGGCGGCTGGCGGACGCTGCGCGGCGCGTCCAGACGCCACGGACGTCTTCAAAGACGACGAGGAGGGGATTGGTAGCTGGGACAGGATTCGAACCTGTGACCTAGCGATTATGAGCCGCTTGCTCTACCACTGAGCTACCCAGCCACGGGCGGCGCATTCTAGCGTGTCGGTGCGTCCTGCCCGACCCGGCGGGCGACGTTGAGCGGGATCGCCTCGGTCATGCCCTTGAGCTCAACGGGGCCGATCGCATCGAAGCGGACCCCGGGTTCCTCCTGGGCAGCCCCCACGACGTCATCGCTGACCAGGACTTCGCCGCGGCGGGCGTAATCGGCGATGCGGGCCGCGACGTTGACCGTGCGGCCGAAGTAGTCGCCCTCCTGGAAGAGCACCGGCCCGGCGTGCAGGCCGACGTGGGCCGGCGGCAAGCCGTCCTCAGCCGCCCCGTCGATCATGTCCAGGGCCGCCAGCACACCCTGGCCGGGATCGCGGAAGTAGAACATCACGCCGTCCCCGAGCCACTTCACAGCCTTGCCGCCGTACCGTGCCGAGGTCCGCTGGACGAGTCGTGAGAGGCGGCCCGCGAGCTCGGCCGCGGCCTCGTCACCCCGCTCCTCCGTGAGCCGTGTGTAGCCCGACAGGTCGAGGAAGCAGATCGCCGGCTGGCGGCCGTTCGGACTGTGCAGCCCGGCCCGGGCGAGCGTCGCCTCGAAGCCCTCGAAGAAGTTCTTCAGCCATGCCTGTGATTGGTGGCCATGGAAGAGGGCGAGCACCATGCGGTCGCCGACCGGGCCGAAGGCGTTGGCGAAGTCGGCCGTCTGTGGGCCGACATCCGCCTGGCCGCCTCGTGCGAGCACGGGCTGGATGACGTCGCTCATCCACCAGTCCGCCTCGACCTCGGACATGCGCCGGAGGTTGTCGCCGTACGCCCGAAGCATCCGTTCGATGACCTCCGCGCGGACGCCGTTGGCGAGCTGCAGCTGCACGGCGGGGACCACCTCGAGCTCGAGCGCGCGCATTCGATCGCCCGCGGCGGGTTGCGCCGAGCCCATGGCCTCGCGCACGGTGAGCAGCAGCTCGAGCGGAATGCCGGTATCGGCGCTCACGTCCGCGAAGGTCTGCTCGGTCGGGCCGGCAAAGAGTGCGTAGGCCGGGTCCTCGACGAAGCTGAGGTCGATCTGCCCCTGACGGATGGCGATCCCGACCGCCTCGAGCGGCATCCCCGCGGCATCGAGCGCGTGCATGATCCTGGTCCGTCGTACGTCGCCCTCGGTGAACCCGGCTTCGGACGACGTCACGATTCCGAGCTCGACCAGCCGATCGACGAACTGCTCGTCCACGCCCGATCGTCGGGCGACCTCGTCACGGGTCAGTGGCGCGATCTCGATCGTCACGCGTCGGGCCGCAGCCGCCTGTTGTTCGACCCCATCACCCGAGTGTGACCGATCACCATGAATGTCGGGCGTCTCGCCCGGCCGCGTGGGCTAGCCGCCTGCCCCGAACAGTACCTCGAGCCAGGCATCAAGGGGGCTGGTTGGTCGAACTGGCGCACCGAGCCGGACTGCCGCCGATCCCGCGGCGTTCGCCTCGAGCGCCGACGCCCCGGCGCCGAGCGCGAACGGGATCTCGCCCTTCCCGCCGAGCCCGAAGGCGCGGCCCTGGAGCTGGATGAAGTGCAGGTCCTGGACGTGACCCACGTCAAGCTGGAGCCGGGCCACCTCGTCGCGTAGCGCCGCGTTCGCCGCGCGCAGCTCGGCTGCCCGATCAGATGCGGCCGTCGCCTCGCCCACCTGGCGCACGAAGCTCAGCGTCAGGAGGCCGGCGAGCAGGACGCCGGCGGCGGTCACCACGCGACGCCGCGACAGGCTCGGCATCGGCAGGCTGGCCGGGTCGAGGGGCGGGTCGATGCGAGCGTCGTCCGGCCGCTCGGCCGGAGTCGTGGGACGGGGCAGCGCTCGCCTCGTCGCCGGTGCCGTGGGTGTCGCATCGGCCGGCGTCGGCGCGTCGCCTCCGAGCTTGCGCAGGAACGACGGAATGGCCGACAGGTCGGATCTGCGCGTCGGCTCGGGGACGGGCATCGCCCGGCGAGGGTAGCTACCCGTTCATCCGCGTGTCAACTCGAATCGCCGCATCGCGCGTGCGGCGGGTTGTGACAGCGGAGGTGGCACGCCGGCGCTCGACGCTGTCGCTAGACTCGCGTAAATGGAACGGATGTTCGATCGGAGGAAAGGCGCCTTGCGAACCTACGCCCCGGCCGGGACCGAGACGGTCCTCGATCGGTTGCTCGAGGAGCCGTCGCTCGCGGCCGCGGTTACGCACCACGCGCGTCTGCCCGCCCGCGAGGCGGTGACCGCGCCCTTCCCCGCGTGGCTGGATGGCCGGATCGTGCGCGGCCTCGAGGACCGCGGCATCTCGTCGCTGTACAGCCACCAGGCCGAGGCAGTCGAGGCGGTTCATGCCGGCGAGGACATCGTCGTCGTCACGCCGACGGCGTCGGGCAAGACGCTGTGCTACGCCCTGCCGGTCCTGCAGGCGCTCGCCGAGGATCCGTCTGCGCGCGCTCTGTTCCTCTTCCCGACCAAGGCGCTCGGCCAGGACCAGGTCGCCGAGTTCGCCGGCCTCGCGCGGGCGAGCTCCCTGCAGGTCGCCGCGGCGACGTACGACGGCGACACGCCGGCGCCCATCCGCTCCGCGGTCCGGACCGCCGGGCAGGTCGTCGTGACCAACCCGGACATGCTTCACGCGGCGATCCTGCCCCATCACACGAAGTGGTTCCAGCTCTTCGAGCAGGTCCGCGTGATCGTGATCGACGAGCTGCACACGTACCGCGGCGTGTTCGGCAGCCACGTGGCCAATGTCCTGCGCCGCCTCCTGCGGCTGTGTGCCCACTACGGGTCGAACCCGATCATCGTGTGCTCGTCCGCGACGATCGGGAACCCGGCCGAGCTCGCGGCGCAGCTCACGGGGCGGACGCCGCGCCTCATCGACCGCAACGGCGCACCGGCCGGCGCGCGGCACGTCCTGCTCGTCGACCCGCCGCTGCTGGATCCGGCCACCGGGGCGCGCGGATCGGCCCTGACCCACGCGGAGCGCTGGGCGCTGCCGTTCCTGCGCGCGGGGCGGCAGACGATCGTGTTCGCGCGGGCGCGAGTCGCGGTCGAGATCATCCTCACGAGGCTCCGCGAGGCGCTGCGCGAGCACCTCGGGCCACGATCGCGCATCCGGGGCTACCGCGGCGGCTACCTGCCGACCGAACGCCGGGCGATCGAGCGCGGGTTGCGCGACGGCGAGATCCTCGGCGTCGTCTCCACGAACGCGCTCGAGCTCGGCGTCGACATCGGCGCCCTCGACGTCTCGATCCTCGCCGGCTACCCGGGCTCGGTGGCGGGAACGTGGCAGCAGCTGGGCCGTGCCGGCCGACGGCAGGAGACGAGCGTCGGCGTCCTCATCGCCTCGGGCTCACCGGTCGACCAATACGTCATCCACCACCCGGAGTTCCTGCTCGAGGGCTCGCCGGAGGAGGCCCGGATCGACCCGGACAACCTCCACGTGCTGCTCGCCCACCTCCGCTGTGCCACGTTCGAGCGGCCGTTCGAGCCCGGCGAGGTGTTCGGGCCCGGGCCGGTCGACGACCTGCTTGCGTTCATCGGCGAGGAGGGCCACGTCCGCCAGTCGAGCGATGGGCGGTGGTACTGGAGCTCGGAGAACTTCCCGGCCTCCGAGGTGAGCCTGCGCACGGCCGCCCCAGAGAACGTCGTGATCATCGACACCACGCCGGATCGGCCGCGGGTCATCGGCGAGACGGACCTGTTCTCCGCGCAGGTCCTGGTCCACACGCAGGCGATCTACCTGCACGAGAGCCAGCAGTTTCACGTCGACAAGCTCGACTGGGGCGAGCGCAAGGCCTACGTCCGTCGCGTCGACGTCGACTACTACACGTACGCGAACCGGGCGGTGACGCTGAAGCCCCTCGACGTCTTCGCGAGCGAGTCCGCCACGGGCGGACGCCGAGTCCACGGCGAGGTGATGGTCGCCAGCCTCGTCACCCTGTTCAAGAAGCTCAAGTTCGGGACCGACGAGAACGTCGGCTGGGGCCCGATCGACCTGCCCGAGCTCGAGCTCCAGACGACCGCGTACTGGCTCACCGCCGAGGAGGCCTCGGTCGGCTGGCGGAAGGATGACCTCGACGTGGCGCTGCTCGGCGTCGGCCGCGCCATCCAGGCGGTTGCGGCGGTCCTGCTCATGGTCGATCCGCGGGACCTGGGCCTGGTCACCCAGGTGCGCTCGCCTCACTCCGAGGCACCGACGATCTACCTCTACGAGGCGGTGCCGGGGGGAATCGGGCTCTCGGAGCGGCTGTTCAAGCGGCACGACGAGCTGATCGCCGGGGCACGGGCGTTGATCGAGGCCTGCGCCTGCGACGCGGGCTGCCCGGCCTGTACCGGCCCGCGCCTCGATCCGGAAGTGAACGGCAAAGCCCTCGCGCTCCGCCTCCTGGCCGCAATGCACGCCGATCGCGGCGTTGTCGGATCGGCGGGGCCGGCTCACGTCGGACGTACGCTCGCCGCCCCCGCTCCCCGCCGCCCTGCGCTCCACGCACCTGACGGCCAGGAATTTCGCAACGACGTTCCGGCGTGACGGAAGGGCTGGCGCCGGTCGGGCTGGAGCGCCGATTCGCGAATTTCAAGGCTCGCCTCCCTGCTCCGCCCTACGGTGCAGTGCCTTCCACGGCGCTCGAGCGGGAACGAAGGACCTCGATTGGTGCGGAGCGCCTTGCCGCAGCTGTCGATGGCGAGCTGGTCAGGACATCGCGCGGCTCGTTCGTGCGGGTCGAGGCGCCGACCACGCTCCTGCCGGTGGATCGCGGGAGGCTCGCGACGCTGCCCGGCCAGCCGCCGGCCGACGCTCCCCTGCTCTGCCTGGATACGGAGACGACAGGGCTCGCGACCGCGGCGGGCACGCTCGCATTCCTCGTCGGGCTGGGCTGGTGGGAAGGCAGCCGCTTCCGACAGGTGCAGCTGCTGTTGCCGGACCACGCCGACGAGCCGGCGCTCCTCGCCGAGCTGGCGACGCACATCCCGCGGGACGGCTGGCTCGTGACCTACAACGGGCGCGGCTTCGACTGGCCGTTGCTCGTCGCCCGCTACCGGATGGCGGGCGCGAACCCGCCGCTTCACGCGGGCCATCTCGACCTGTTGCCGCTCGTCCGGAGGGTCTTCCGGCACCGGATGAGCGACGCCCGCCTGGCCTCGGTCGAGTCGGAGCTGCTCGGCCTCCGCCGCAGTGCCGACGTCGCGGGCTGGGAGATCCCATCGCGCTTCCTTGATTACCTTCGCTTCGGCGAGCCCGGCCCGCTGGTCGACGTCGTCCGCCACAACGACGAGGACGTCCGATCGCTGGCGCGGTTGCTGGTCCACGTCGACCGCGGCTACGCCGACGAGGGGCGTTGGCGCGAGGCGCCGCCGGGCGACCTCGCCGGCCTCGCCCGCGCCTTTTCACGTGAAGGCCGGGACGAGCAAGCGCTCGGCTGCCTCGACGCCGCGCTCTCGTCGGCGGCTGCGCCCAGTGCCACGCCGCCCCGCGAGGACCTCCTCCTCGCGCCGGAGCGCGCTCGGCTCGCGATCCGCGAGTCGCGCCCGGACGACGAGCCGTGGTGGTCGCCACGACGCCAGCCGGACTTCGGCGGCCGGCCGGGCCGGTATCCGATCGCCGGGGCATGGGACGCGGCCCAGTCGAGCCGGCGCGACGCGCCATGGACCGAGTCGCGGATGCTCGCGGAGCGGGCACGTCTGCTGCGGCGGCTGGGCCGCTACCGCGACGCCGAGGCGACGTGGGTCGGGCTCGCGGCGAATCGCGGGACGGTCGGCACGCTCGCCTGGATCGAGGTCGCCAAGCTGCGCGAGCACCGGCTCGACGACCTGGCCGGCGCGGTCGAGGCGGCCAACGCCGCCCTGCGGCTGGCGGAGCGTCAGGCCTGGCTCGGCCGACCGCTGCCGCGGCTCGAGGTCGCGCTCGGCCGGCGGCTTGCCCGCCTCGGCGCGCGCGTCGCCCGCCGGAGCGCGGCCGCCAGGGTCGGCACGCCGAAGACGCCGGGCGCCTCGACGGCCAGTGATGAGGCGGCAGCCGCGAGACGGACAGCTCCGCCGAGGTCATCGCTGTTCGAGGCGCCGGTGCTCGGGACCAGCGCGGGCTGGAGGCGCGCGGCGAGCATCGCGGCGAGGAAGACGTCGCCGGCTCCGGTGGCGTCGATCACGCCGTCCGATGGGATCGCCGGATAGGGCTGCCCCGGTGGATCGTCGCGATCCTCGCTTCCGCGATCGAGCACGAGCCCGCCGGCCGCGCCGTCGGTCAGGACGAGGGTCGCACTCGGCGCGACGAGCCGACGAAGTGACTCGGGGGTTGTTCCGGCTGCAAAGTCCTCCCGGCTCGCGCCCACGAGCGACGCCGCCGCGAGCAACGAGTTCGCCGCCGGGGGCAGCCGTGCGACGTCGACGCCGGCCCGCACCCTGCGCAGCAGTCCCTGCCAGCCGAGCACGACGTGAGGAGCCGTGATCGAGGCCCAACCATCGCCGAGCTCACCAGCGACCGGCCCCAGGAAGACGGCGTCACTGCGGCGCCAGGCATCGGGAAGCGCCGACACCAGGATCGGGTCCGCAACGGACAGGCACCGCTGGCGCCGCCCTTCGGGCGCCTCGATGTTCTCGAAGACCGGGCCTCGGGCGAGCCGAGCGAGCTCGACGTCGACACCGGCGTCGCGGAGTACGTCGAGCTCCTGTGCGCGCGCGGCCTCCGCGTCGACGCCGATGAACGCACGGACGTGGAGCCCGAAGCGGGCCAGTGTGAGCGAGCCGTAACTCACGGCGCCACCAAGGCGCCAGCCGCGCGGGTCCTCGGTGGCGATGTCCCGTGAGGCGGCACCGACCACGAGGACGGTCGGTTGCGTGGGGTCCGGCGCGCGATCGGGCGTCACCAACTCGATGTATCCTGCGGGGCCATTCCCCCACGCCCCGGAGTCATCGTTTGTATTTCTACGAGCTGCACGAAGGCGACGACGAAGTCTTCTCGGACCTGCTGCTGGTCCACGACGAGCAGATGGAGCCGGAGGACTTCTTCGAGCTGGTGCAGGCCATCCGCGAGAAGGTCCAGGCCACGTTCGAGGAAGATACGCTGATCGAAGCGATCGCCCTCGAGCTCGAGCGCGAGCACGGCTTCACCTTTGTCTCTGACACCCGCCTGACCGCCTCGGTCCACGTGTCGCCCACGGACGACGAGAATCGCTTGATCTCGCTCGACGACGAGGCCCTCGAGTCGGCGGAGTACCGATCGGTCTTCGCCGAGCTCGAATCCTCGGACTGATGGCTCGCGGGGCGTCGCCTCTGTCCTCGGAGGCCTCCCTGCGATCGAGTCTGCCGACTCCTAGCTGCGACTGAACAGGATCTCGATGACGTCGCCGTCCGCGACGCGGTAGGTCCGGCCCTCGGAGCGGAGGCGACCGGCCTTGCGCGCCTCGGCCGTGGAGCCGAGCGAGACGAGGTCGTCGAAGCTGACCGTCTCGGCGCGGATGAAGCCTTTCGCCAGATCTGTATGGATCGCGCCCGCGGCATCGACCGCCGTCGAGCCGTCCGGGACCGGCCACGCACGCACCTCGTCCGGGCCGGCGGTGAGGAACGAGATCAGCCCGAGGAGCTTGTAGGAGAGGCGAATCACGCGCTCGAGCCCTGACTCGGCGATGCCCAGCTCGGCCATGAAGGTCGCGACGTCGTCAGGCTCGAGCTCGCCGAGCTCCATCTCGATCTTGGCCGAGAGGTGGTCGACCAGCACGTGCTGGTGTTCGTAGCCGCTCTCGATCCGGGCGACCAGCTCGTCCGCCGTCCCGAGCTGGCTCTCGCCGACGTTGAGCAGCACGAGGACGGGCTTCTCCGTCAGGAACCGGAAGCCGCGCACCGCCTTCGCCTCGTCGTCGGAAAGGCCCGCGTCGCGGATCGGGCGACCGGCCTCGAGCTCGGTCTTGAGCCGGCGCAGGATCACCTCCTCCCGCTCGTTCGCCTCGCGCTCGGCGGGGGTGCCGTGGCGGCCGCTCGACGTCAGGCGTTCCAGACGGCGATCGACCAGCGTGAGGTCGGCGAGGATGAACTCGAGGTCAAGCCGCTCGAGATCCCGTGCCGGATCGACCGGCCCGTCGGGGTGCGGCACCGACGGATCGTCGAACGCGCGAACGACGTGCAGCAGCGCGTCCGACTCGCGCAGCCGCGCGAGGTGCTCCGCCGGCAGCTCCTCGGTCCCCACATGGCCCTCCGAGGACGGCGGTGGCGCGGGCAGGTCCGCGTAGGTGACGTCGGCATGGACGATCTTCTTCGGCTCGAAGATCTCCGCGAGGCGGTCGAGCCGCGGGTCGGGCACCTTGACCACGCCCACGTTCAGTGTCAGCCCGCCGTAACCGCCGGTCTGGGCGTGGCCTCGAGTCAGCGTGTTGAAGACGGTCGTCTTGCCGCTGGCGGCAAGCCCGACGATCGCGATCTGCATCGACGGCTACGGGGACCCTAGTAACCAGCGGTCGGATCGACGACGTTGCGCAGGTCCTCGCCGCGGCTGAATCGGACGAGGTTGTCGCAGAACAGGTCGATGCTGCGATCGAGCACGCGCGCCGACGACCACGCCGTGTGCGGCGTCAGGATCACGTTCGGCAGCTCCCAGTACGCCGACCCCTGGGGCAGCGGCTCGTCCCGGAAGGTGTCCAGCGCCGCGCCGCCGATGCGATTCTCACGCAGGGCCCGGATGAGCGCCGTGTCGTCGACCAGCCGCCCGCGCGCGACATTGATCAGCCACGCATCGCGTTTCATCGCGCCGATCGCGGCCTCGTCGATCATGCCCTCGGTCTCCGGCGTGAGGGGTGCCGCGAGGACGATGATGTCCGATTCGGCGAGCAGGTCGCTCAATCGATCGGGTCCGACGACGCGGTCGAGGCGCGGCTCGAACGGGAAGCCGTCGCCGTCGTCCTCGGACGCCGGGGCACCCGCGTCGGGGCGACGGCGCATCGCGACGATGCGGGCGCCGAACGCGGAGGCGAGACTCGCCACGGACCGGCCGAGCGAGCCGTAGCCGACGATGCCGATCGTCAGCTCGCGCAGCTCCTTCCCCTCCAGAGGCTGCCACGTCCGCTCCCGTTGCAGCTCGAGGAGGTCGGGCAGGTGCCGGCTGATCGCGAGGATCATGAGCAGCACGTGCTCGGCGATGGGGCGCGAGAACACGCCACGGGCGTTGGTCACCAGGATGTCGCGGGCGAGGGCCGCGGGCGTCAGCGCCCGCTCCACGCCCGAGGTCGCGGAGTGGACCCAGGTCAGGTGCGGCGCCCGGGCCAGCAGCCGATCGAACGCCTCGGCGACGAGCCAGCCGCGGAGCAGCACCTCGACGTCGTCGACCGGCCCGTCGGCGAGGCCCTCGACCGAGAGGTTGACGATTTGCGAGCCCGGCGCGACCTGC
This sequence comes from Chloroflexota bacterium, assembly GCA_005889475.1. Classification (GTDB taxonomy): domain Bacteria; phylum Chloroflexota; class Limnocylindria; order Limnocylindrales; family CSP1-4; genus UBA5189. Next base: position 32,876 of record VBGT01000053.1, read on the forward strand.
TGGATCCGCTCGAGGTCGCGAGCCCGCACGCGAGCCGACAGGATGGGGCTGACGGCGATCGCCTTCGGCACGCCTTTCGGACCGCGGCCCGGGCCGGCGGTGGTCCTCACGCGGCGTGCACGCGCGCGATCCAGCGGTCGGGCTCGGCGATCTCCTCGGCCGTCGGCAGCGTGTGCGGCCCGTCCCAGATCCGCGCCAGCGCGGGGCGGCCCTTCGCCTCGGCGACGGCCCGGACGAACCGCTCGCCCTTCGCGTACTGCTCGAGCTTGAGGTCCATGCCGGTGAGCCGGAGGACCGCCCGCTCGAACCCGCTCCGACGCTGGCGGCGCTCGTGGAATCGCGCCGAGATCTTCTCGACGTCCTCGACCAGGCCCCGACCGACCTCGTCCATGACGTAGTCGCTGAAGCCCTCGAGCAGGCTCATGACGGCCTGGGTCTCACGGAACAGGCGCTTCTGCTCATCGCCCATGACCGATTCCATCCAGTGCTCCCCACCGGACTCGCCGCGCAATGCCCTTCCGATCGCGCGGATCGTGTCCCGACCGAGGCTCGATGCGCTGCTGCTGAACAGGCTCAGCTGGCGCTCGAGGCGCTCGGCGAGGTACGGCCGGAGCCAGGGATGGGCCTCGAACTCGAAGGCGTGGGTCGTCTCGTGCAGGGCGATCCACGTGCGGAACGGCGCGACCGGGATGCCGAGGGCATGCGCTGTGCTGCGGACGTTCTCCTCAACGAAAAGCAGGCGGCCGTCCTCGGCCTCGGCGGACAGCATGGCCAGGTCGTACTGGCCGAGCACGCGGCTGCCCATGAACCCGAGCAGGAAGCCGAGCTGCTGGCTGGTCACCCACCGGTTGGCGAGGGCCATCGTGGCCCGGGTCAGGCCGCCACCCTCGGGCACGACCTGGTCGAGGAGCTGGCCTTCCATGCGCGAGATGAGCGCCCGGAAGGTCCCGACGTTCGCCCGGATCCAGCCGGAGCGATCCACGACCGTGGCCCGCTCGACGACGCCCGGCAGCGAGGTGCCGAGCGCCTCGCCCAGGCGCGGCACGACGCGGGCCATCGCCTCGCGGTAGGCGCCGTCGGCGGCGCGCAGCTCGAGCGCGGACAGCTTGCCCGGCGCTTTCTGGGCGCGCCGGATCGCCACGCGCTCGACCGTGCCCCAATCGACGAGGCCGCGTCGCGCGATGCGCTCCGCGCGCCGGCCGAGCACGGTCGCCGCAGCTCCGATCGCGGAACCGAGGAGGAAGCCGGCCTGCCAGCGCCGGTCGGCGCGCCAGCCGCTGCCGAACCGGGAGCGGCGATTCTCGTTGCGCGGAGCGTTCACGCGCCGCTCACCGTTGCCTCCAGCTCGATGCTGGCGACGTCCGGAAACGCCTCGCCGAACATCCGACCCGCGATCGCGCGGAACGCATCGACATCGCCCGTGGTGAGCTGGACGTGGTTCGCGCCTCCCGTCGCCGCGGCGGCGACGGCGGGACCGTCGGTGCCGCCGGGATCCGCGCGCGGCGCCTCGATGTCGTTGATCGACAGGAGCTCGGCGAGCGCGGAGGCAGTGGCCGCCGCCGAATCCACGATCGCGATCCCCTCACCCGCCACGCTCCCGATCGCTGCCCGCAACAACGGGTAATGGGTGCAGCCCAGCAGCAGCGTGTCCACCTTGGCAGATGGCGGCAGCGGGAACACGAACTCGCCGCTGGCGTCGCGCTCGCCGAGCAGCGGCGCGAGCGCTTCGCGCACGCTCGCCTCGACCTCGAGTCCGCTGAGCAGGCCTGCCTCGACCATCGGCACGAACGTGGGTGTCGCGTGCTCGTACACCTCGACCGCGGGGTTCTCGTCCTTGATCGCTGAGAAATAGGCGTGCGAGCGGATCGTCGCCGGCGTGCCGATGACGCCAACGCGACGGTTGCGCGTCGCCAGGGCCGCGGAGGTCGCGCCAGGCCGGATGACGCCGAGGATCGGCAGGTCGTAGCGGCGGCGGAGGTCGCCAAGCGCGATCGCCGTCGACGTGTTGCAGGCGACGACGACGGCCTTCACGTCGCGCTCGACGAGCGCGTCGATCGACTGGGTCGAGAAGGCGCGCACCTCCTCGTCGGGCCGGACGCCATACGGCGCTCGGGCGTTGTCGCCCAGGTAGATCGTGGACTCGTCGGGAGTGCGCCGGAGGATCTCGCGGAGGACGGTCAGGCCGCCCACTCCGGAGTCGAAGACGCCGATGGGTCGCGGATCAGTCACCCGGGCGGATGCTCCTGCAATGTGCGCCTGAAGCTCGCCCGCGCGGTCAGCTGGCGGCGGCGAGGGCGGGGTGCTTGCCGCCACGCCCCGCTGTCGCGGCGACGCCGAACAGGTGTCGCGCGACCTCGAGCGTGTCCTGGCTCACGTTGGCATTGGGCTCCGCGGTGACGTACGGCGCGCCCTGGTTGCTGGCCGGCCCGACGACCTGGCCCTCCGAGCGGATCTTGAACTCGGGCTCGCGCCCCAGCGCGGTCCGCAGGTCGCTCGGGTCGATGCCCGCCGACGCGTCGGCGCGATTCACGAGGTAGCGCACCTTGCTCGGCGGGTAGCCGATCCTCTGGAATGTCTCGGCCATCGCGATCGTGTTCCGGATGGTCGTCGCGTCGTAGGTCACGATCTCGAGGATCGTGTCGGCCTGGTCGAGCAGCGCGAGGGTCAGTTCGTCGAGCCCGACGCCTGTGTCGACGAGCACCAGGTCGTACAGGCGGCGCATGAGCGAGATGGTCTTCTCGATGTCCCGGACGAGCACCATCTCGGCCATCTCGATCCGCGGCGGGGCGAGCAGGATGTCGACATCGGACGGGCCGCGCCAGAGCACGTCGGCGAGATCCGTCTCGGAGATCCGGTCGGTCGGCAGGTCCAGCATCGAGGGCGCGTCACGCGGGGCGCGAAGCAGCCCGCGCAGGTCGCCGAACTGGATCGCCCCATCGATCAGCGCGGTCTTCAGCCCGAGCACCGACGCCGCGACGCCAAGATTGAAGGCGAGCGTCGTCTTGCCGACCCCGCCCTTCGGCGCGAACACGACGACGAGCTTGCTCGGGCCCTTGTCGGCGGACGCCGCCGCGGCCTTGTGCACGCCCGTGATCCGGCTCATGAGGTCGTAGCCGTTGAACGGCATCGACAGGACCTCGTCGATGCCCTTGCCGACGTCTACCGACACCGGGTTCTGGGGCACGGTCAGGACGACCACCGGCACGCCGACCTTCAGGTCGTGCAGCTGCTTCACCACCTGCATGCCACGGAGCCGCCCCTGGAGCAGCGCGTCGACGACGATGACATCGGGCCGGTGCTCGGCGACACGGCCGGCGACGAGCGTCCCGTCCGCGACGATGTCCACGAGCCGGACCTGGCTCTGGGCGTTCAGCAGCCCCCGGACGTACTGCGCGACCTGCGGCACATCCTCGACGAGGAGCAGGCGAATCTGATCGGGAGCTGCCATCGCCGGAACGGTACCACGGGTCCTCTCCCGTTCAGGCCGACCCCCTGACGTCCCCCTCAGGCTCAGGGTTTGCGAGCCACCAGGACGACCCGATCCGAGCCTGGCTCGAGTGGCCCCAGCTCGTGGTCACCGGCGAGCTGCTCCACCTCGAGACCCGCCGCCTGGGCGAAGCTCGCCAGCTCGTCGACGGTAATGAGGCGAAGCGCGTCGGCGCGAGTCCAGCGAGCCGGCGCGGCGCCCGGCGCGCCCTCTTCGAAGATCGTCGTGAGGGTCACCAGCCGGGTGGCGGGATCGAACCAGGCCGCGACTGTCTTCGTCACCTCGGAGCCCGTGTCGGGGTCGGTGCGCAGCCACTCCAGCGAGAGCCGGCCATCGAACGCGACAAGGTCCGCTGGACTCGGCTGCCACGCGTCGACGACCGCCACGCCGCCCGGTGCGAGGAGGTTCGCCATCGCCGCGAGCGCCGCGCGCTGCCCATCCGCACCGGCGAGGAGGAGGACCGAGTTCAGGCCCAGGATGGCGAGGCGATACGGCCCCGCCGCCCGTACCGCCGCGTTCCCGGGTGCCTCGACCAGGTCGCCTTCGACAAGGTCGAGATTTCCCGAGCCTGCCGCCTCTCGCCCGGCCTGCGCGCCAGCCGCCCCGATCCTGGCACGAGCCCGGGCGAGCATCGCCGGCTCGATGTCGAGGCCGACGACATGGTGCCCATCCGCCGCCAGCGCAGCCGCGATCCTGCCGGTGCCGACGGCGAGCTCCAGGATCGGCCCTCCGGTGCGCCGGGCGAGCGCCCGATACAGTGCGACGTCGCCCGGATCCTCGGCGAGGTCGAGGTCGTAGAGCCGCGCCAGTGCGCTGGCCTCCCTTTCGACGTTCGCCGGTGCCATTGCACCGATGCTAGCGGTCGGCGATCAGCCCCTGAACTGGAGTTCGCGCCCGTGGCATCACGATCGGGCTAGCGCCGCGCGGCGGCGCCTCGCTTGGTCCCCACGAGGCCTGCGAAGCGGACTGCGTTGCCCGCGCGGCGCTTCACGGCCAATGCGGAGATTGCCTCGAGCGCGCAGCGGTTGGCGAGCATCGCGGTCGACTCGGCCCAGTCGTACGGTGGCGAGACCTCGACGATGTCCATTCCCGCGAGCTCGACTCGCCCGACGATGCGCCGGATGGCCCGCAGCAGCTCGCGCGGAAGCATCCCACCCGGCTCGGGCGTGCCCGTGCCCGGCGCCGAGCCCGGATCGACGACGTCGATGTCGACCGACAGGTAGATCGCGTCCGGACCGTCGAGCGCCTCCGTGATCGCGTCGTCGATGACGGATTCCGCGCCGCGGGCCTCGATCTCGGTCATGAGGTGCCAGCGCAGGTCGTGCTCGTGCATCCAGTCGAGGACCTCGGCCGGCGGCCAGTAGCCGCGCAGCCCGACCTGCACGAAGTTGCGACCGAGGACGGCACCTGATTCGATGAGGCGGCGCATCGGCGAGCCGTGCCCGGCGAGCTGGCCGTAGGTGTCCGGGGCCGTGTCGGCGTGGGCGTCGAAGTGGACGATGCCGATGCTCCCCGGCCGGCGGACCTCGGCGACCGCGCTCGCGCTCGGCCAGGTGATCGAGTGGTCGCCGCCAAGCACGATCGGGATCGCGCCGGTCGCCGCGACCTCGCGGACCTTGCGGTAGATCATCGCGTGGCCGCGCTCGTAGTTCGCGGGGACGACGTTCGCATCGCCCGCGTCGACGACGGTCAGCTCCTCGAACGGGCGAACGTCGAGCTGCAGCGAGTTGAACCCGCCCGCGGTGTACTGGGCCTCGCGGATGGCACGCGGCCCGAAACGGGCGCCCGGGCGGTGCGTGACCATGTCGTCATACGGTGCGCCGACGATGGCGACGTCTACGCCGCGCGCCTCGAGCTCAGCGGGCGCCGTGATCCAGGGCAGCTTCGAGAACGTCGTCGGCCCGACGTACGTCGGCAGGTCGAAGTCAGAGTAAACCTCGAACTCGCGGTCCCAGCCCCACTGCCGGCCGAACGTGCGGTCGCCGGGATGGGCGCCATCGGCAGGTGTGCGGGATTGGCGCTTGGTCACGTCGATCCTCCGGGGCCGGGCCGCGAGTGGTGCGGGCCGCCGGGTAGCTTCGACGCCGCCGGTTCGGATCCGCCGTCCAGCGGGGCGCCAGGCCGCATCGTAGCACCGGGCCGGCGCCCGCTCGGACCTACCCAATCGTCACGCGCGATTGGCACCGCCGGCCGTCAGCGTGATCTCGGCGACGAGCGCGAGGGCGACCAGGAACAGCCCGATCTGGGGCTGGAACACGCCATTGATGCGCATCACGACGAACACCGCCACGAGGATCCCGACCCACGCTCCGCGGCGCGTCGCGCGGAGCCAGTCGCCGCGATACGCGATCCTCCGATGGCGGGCGAAGCTGATGAGCCAGATCAACGGCGCTGCCGTGAGCCCGGTCGCGATCCCGAGCGCGAGGGCACCGATGAACCCGGCGCGTGGATCTGCGAGCGGGTCGATGGTCAGGCCGATGGTGAGGACGACGGCCCAGGCGATCCCCGCCGCGCCGAGGAGCCCGAGCGCGACGCGTCGGTTCCGATCCAGCGGGCCGGAGTCCACGTCGCTCACCGCGGCTCCAGGCGCTCGTCCAGGTCGGACAGCTCGTCGATGACGAGGTCAGGCTCGACACGCGCATCGCCGTCGTCGTCGTCGCCGGGCTGGGATGTCGGGAGCGGGGTGTCGAGCTGCCGGTTCAGCAGATACGCAGTACGCCAGCCGGCGCGATGCGCGCCAATGACGTCGGCGGCCCAGTCGTCGCCGACGTGGAGGATCCGTCCGTCGACGGGTCCGTCGATCCCGAGCGCCGCCTCGGCCGCCCTGAAGATCGAGACGTGAGGCTTGATCGTCCCGACTCGCTGCGAGACGACGATCGCCCGCAGGTGCGGCGTCCAGCCCTGCGCGTCGGCGAACCGGTCGACGGTGAGCGCGAGCGGCCAGTTGGACAGGATCGCAAGCGGGAAGCCGCGACCGGCGAGGTGCTGGATCGTCGCCGCGGCGTCGGCCACCGGCGAGATCCGGTGGATGAACGCGCCGCTGTATGCGTCGACCACGTCATCGACCTCGCCTGGGCGGACGCGTGCGGTGGCGGCGGCGTCGTCCCACCGCTCGTCAACCGGCGGCGGCGCCATGCCGCGCAGGCGAGCGAGCACGCGAACGGCCCGTTGCCCGACGTCGACCTCGCGGAACAGCGGAACCTCCTCGCGGAACTGGCGCTCTCGCTCCTCCGCCCAGGTCGCGAGGAACGCCGGCCGGTCATGCACGATCCCGCGCCGGGCCAGGACCTCGCTCGTCTCCTCGACCACGCCGCGGAGTCCCTGCCGGTCCACGCGCACGAGCGTGTTCCCGAAGTCGAGGGTGATCGCGGCGACGGCGATCCGCTCGGCGGCCACCCTCAGGTCGCGACGCTCGACGGACAGATGTCGCGGAACGGGCAGTACATGCAGCTCAGGGCGCTCGGCCGGGGCGTGTAGTCGCGGGCACGGATGCCCGAGGCGGCCGTTGCGATCCGGCTCCGTGCCTTCTCCAGCCGTGCTGGCTCGACGTCGGCCCGCCCGACGAGCCCGGTGTCCAGGAAATGGAGCTGGACCGCGTCGGGTAGCCGACCCGTCATCGCTTCGTAGGCCATGGCGTAGATCTGGAGCTGGAGCGAGTCCCGTGCCCGCTGCCGGGCAATCGCCGGGTCGCGGACGTCGCTCGTCTTGTAGTCGGTGATCGTCACCTCCTCCGGGCCGAGGAGCTCGAGCATGGGTTCGATCACGTCCGCCCGGAGCACCGACGGCGCGTCGGCGACTTCGCGAACGGCGCCCGTCACCTCGGCCGACGGCTCGGCGAGCGGCACGATATCGACGCGGTCGAAGCGGCCCCGGACCCGGTTGCCGCCGAGGGCGAAGGCGAACTCGCGCTCGACCCACGCCGGAACGACCGCGCCCGGCTGGAGCTGTGTCTCGCGGAATCGGCGCAACGCGCCGCGGCCGGCCTCGAGGCGAGCCATCTCATGCTCGCGGGAGATGAAGCCTTCGTTCGACCAGGCCTTCTCGAAGACACCGATGAGCTCCTCCTCGGTGAGCGGCTTGCCGCGCGCCTGCGACCGGTGGAACTCCTGGACCGCCTGGTGGAGCGCCGCGCCGTAGACCATCGAGTGGTGCGGCGTCGTCGGCACCCGGACGACCTGGCGGTACTTGTACCGGAGCGGGCAGGTCAGGTAGTCGTCGATGGCCGAGTGGCTGAGCGTCAGCGGTCCGTCGATCGGGAGTCGCTCCGCCTCCGGCGGCCCTGGAGCCGGCTCTGCCGCGGCGATGCGCTCCAACGGCCCCGAGCCGTGGGTCGTCGACGGGAACGCTTCACCGCGGAAGCCCGCCGTCGGCAGGTCCAGCGCCTCGATGACGAACGGCGACACCCGCCGGGCACGACCGCTCGGCGACTCGGTGGCGTGGCTCAGGATCAGCTCGTCCCGGGCGCGGGTCATCGCCACGTAGAAAAGGCGC
>VBGT01000123.1:0-2540 GCA_005889475.1 Chloroflexota bacterium
GGAGCTGTTCCAGCAAGTCCGACAGCTTGACGACCCCGAAGAGCCTCGCGCCGATACCCGCGAAGAACTGGTCAGGCTTGAACTGGCCGACCGCGCCGGCCGCGCCGATGGCGTCCGCGACGCTGCCGCCGATCGGTCCCGTGAGGCGGCTCAGCCCGGTGACGTTGATGCTCGGCGTGACGAACCCGCCGGAGCGGTCGCTCTGCCCGGCGAATTCGAGGGCTGTCGACAGCCCGTCCTTCACCTGGAAGAAGACCTGGGCCGTGTTGTCGGCGAAGCCCCGCTGGAGGTAGGCCTTGGGGTAGTCGAGCGAGACGACCTGGGCGGCGCCCGCCAGGGCGCTCATCGCCGGCACCACCACGTCCGCCTTGAAGAGGGTCGGCAGGAACCGGGGCTCGTCCTGGATGACCAGCGTGGGCTTGTCGAGGATCGTCGCGTTGAAGGTGAGGCCGTCGGTCGAGAGCGCCGTGTCGTCGGGGGTCGCGCTGTCCGCGAACGCCAGCCGCTGGCCGTTGAGCGGCATCCGGCGGTCGGCCGTCAGGGCGTTGTAGTCGTCAAGGGCTGCCTTCAGCGTGCCAACGTCCGCGGCGCGGGTCCGCTCCATCCACGCCAGTGGACCGCGGTATTCGACGGCGTTGTTCTCGCGGTCGACGGCGAGGATCTTGAACGGGAACGCCACATTGCCGACGTACGGGACGAACAGCGTCGGGGCGTCGGGCGGGGTGTCGCCCGGAATGGCTTCGGGCGGGTCGAGATCGGGCGTGACGCGGGTGAGGATCCGGACGGTCGCGAGGGGCATCGCGAGCTCCGGCCGGACGCCGCCCCCCAGCGGCGTCGTGGAGTTGAACTGTTTCTCCGGCTCGCGGACGATGATGAACATCCGCTGGAAGAGGTACGCGACCGGGCGGCCGTCAGGGCCGGGCTTGATCTTCCGCTCGGTGACCTTGACCAGCGATGCCTTGTGTCCGAACGGCAGCAGGAAACCGGCGTAGACGACCTTGACCTCGTGGTCGCGCGCCATCGCGGCGAGGTGCTTCCACTCCTCGATCGAGAAGGGGCCGTCCGGGAGGTTCGGCATCATGACCCGGCTCTCGAGCCAGCCGCCCATCGTGGAGAGCATCAGCCGCTCGACGGGCACCGCGGGCGGGTTCCACGCGGCCGCGTTGCGCTTGAGCTTGAAGTTCGAGGTCTCGTGGACCAGCATCATCCGGTCCCGGCTGTTCAGCGATGTCCGCCCTTTCGGCCGGTCGTCGTCACCGCTCGCGCGAGGGAAGTCGGGTTTCGTCTTGTAGGCGAAGCTCGGCGCCAGCTCGTCGAAGTCCCTCGCCCAGATCGCCCGGATCGTTCGCTCACGTTGCGGCGTTTCGAGGACGATCGACGACCCGTCGGCAGCCTTGCCGCGCGTGCCCATCCTCGTGTGCCACATCTCGAGCCGCCCGCTCCGTTCCACCGGCTCGGGGCTGTGGGCCCAGGCGCCGTGGACGTTGGGTGAGACGATCAGTCGCCAGGGCAGCTCGATCGCGGTCTGGGTGTCCGAGGGTCGGGCCGGCTCCGGCTGGGGGAAGCGCCGGATCCCGACGTCGATAATTCGATTCGCCCTGACAAGGCCGCCGATGCGCGTCTCCGCGATCGTTCGCAGGGCCGACTCCGTCCCGAACCGCCGCTCGAGCACCAGCGCAGTGCGAGATGCACGAGCGAACGCCACCGCGCCTGAGAGGAGGTCGACCTCAGCCGTTCGCCGCCTGCCGAACCGCCTGCCGCGCCGCCCACCTGCACCGAGAACGACGAGGTCGAGACCCCCTGCTTCGATCGTGTCGCGCCACGGCACCAGCCGGTTGTCGCGCGGTGGCAGCGCGTTCGGCGCGACGGCCAGCTCGAGCCTGGACATCGCGTCGAGGATCCCCTCGGTCGTGTACCGGATCGACTCGCCCTGCACCTTGAACACGAGCGTCGTGGGTCCGCCGAGCGACGCCCAGACAGGGACCTTCTCCGGCGTCTCGCCCAACTTGCCGACATCGGGCTCCTCGGCCTTCGTGAGGTCTCGGAGCTCCGGAGCCTTGACCGGGAGATCCTCCGACGTCTCGAAGTACGCGCGCTCGATGATGTGCTGGGAGGGGAACCGCACGATCAGGTAGGCAGGCTTGTTTCCTTCCGCGCGGATGAGCGTCGGCGCGCCGAATGCGTCGGCCGGACCCCAGCGGAGGTTCTCGAATGAGCATCGAAGGAGGACCAGGTCCTCGGCGCGCAGCAGATCGACGGGCTCGGGCCGAAAGAATCTGGGAGGGCGTCCGAGCTCGCCCCCGATAACGATCGGCGGCCGGGCCAGCTCAATGGCGGCTCCGACTACCAACCGACCGAGGGCGGCTGATCGCTCGATCCTGCCGTTCGACAAGGGCCCCGCTCCCTGTGTCGGTGAAGCTCGGATTCGTGTCCGACGCTCCCGGAGCCGGCTCGCAACGGCCCCGCACCTCCGCGTTACCAGGCGATTCTTCTCCGCCGCGGTGGGGTGGTCAATCCGTCAAGTCCCTTATTTCGCGATG
>VBGT01000123.1:2604-3022 GCA_005889475.1 Chloroflexota bacterium
GGGCAGGCGTAGAGTGGCTCGATTGGTCCTTTGGAGGAAGGAGAGCGAGTCATGGAGCAACGATCCCTGTACGACCGACTGGGAGGGCAGAGCGCCATCGTCGCCGTCATCGACGGTTTCGTCGGTCGCTGCGCCGCCGACGATCGCATCAACGCCAAGTTCGCGCGGACAGACGTGCCGCGCCTGAAGTCGATGCTCGTCGATCAGGTCGCGTCCGCCACCGGCGGGCCGGCCACGTACACGGGCCGGAGCATGCGCGAGACGCATGACGGCATGGCCGTGACCGCGGGCGAGTTCGACGCCCTGGTCGAGGATCTCGTCGCCACGCTCAACGCGTTCAACGTCCCCGCGGCCGAACAGCAGGAGCTCATCGGGATCCTGGGGCCGTTGCGGAGCGACATCGTCGAGGTCGAGACGC
>VBGT01000054.1 GCA_005889475.1 Chloroflexota bacterium
TTCGCGTCGCCCGGTCGAACGAACCACATGTTGGGCATCGCCCGCAGCGATGCGTAGTGCTCGATCGGTTGGTGCGTCGGCCCGTCCTCGCCGAGCCCGACCGAGTCATGCGTCCAGACGTAGATCACGTGCTGCCCGGCCAACGAAGCGAGCCGCACCGAGCCACGCATGTAGTCGCTGAAGTTGAGGAATGTGCCGGCGTACGGGATGAACCCGCCGTGGTACGCGATGCCGTTCGCGGTCCCGCCCATCCCGTGCTCGCGGACGCCGAACCACAGGTTCCGGGCCGGCTCTGAGGGCGTGAAGTCGCCCCCGTCCTTCACCAGGGTGAGGTTCGACTCGGACAGGTCGGCCGAGCCACCGAAGAGCTCCGGGACCGGTCCGGCGAGGGCCTGGATCGCGTTCTGGCTCGCGTTGCGGGTTGCCAGCTCCTCGCCCACCGGGTACGTCTTCAAACCCGAGAAGGCGTCCTCGCGCAGGGTCCCCGCGAACCGCCGCTTGAGCTCAGCCGCATCGGCCGGGAATGCGTCCCGGTACGCGTCGTACCGCCGCTCCCAGTCGCGGACGAGCTCGTTTCCCGCGCCGACGGCCTCGCCCATGAACTGGCGGACCTGCTCGGGGACGAGGAAGTGGGCGTCGGGGTCCCAGCCATACGCCTCCTTGGCGAGGCGGACCTCGTCCTCGCCGAGCGGCGAGCCGTGGGCTTTCTGCGTGTCCTGCTTGTGCGGCGCGCCGTAGCCGATGTGGGTGCGGACGGCGAGGAGCGAAGGCCTCTCGTCGCCGCGCGCGGCCCGGATCGCCGCCTCGATCGCGGCGAGGTCGTTGCCGTCCTCGACCCGGCCGACCCCCCAGCCATATGCCTCGAAGCGGCGCAGGACGTCCTCGGACCAGGCCATGTCCGTCGGCCCGTCGAGCTGGATGTGGTTGTCGTCGTAGAGCACGAGCAGCTTGCCGAGGCGCAGGTGGCCGGCGAGGCTGGCCGCCTCGGACTGGACACCCTCCTGGAGGTCGCCGTCGGAGGCGAGCACGTACGTCGAGTGATCGATGATCGAGTAGTCCGGGCGGTTGAACTCGGCGGCGAGACGCCGCTCCGCGATGGCCATGCCCACCGCGTTGGCGAACCCCTGGCCGAGCGGGCCGGTGGTGGCCTCGACGCCCGGTGTCAGGCCCCGTTCGGGATGCCCCGGGGTCCGCGAGCCCCACTGCCGGAACTGCTCCAGCTCCTCGAGCTCCAGTCCGTAACCGGTCAGGTGCAGGACCGAGTACAGGAGCATCGAGGCGTGGCCGGCGGACAGGACGAACCGGTCACGATCGATCCAATCGGGTCGGGATGGGGCATGGCGCAGGAACCGCGTCCAGAGGACGAAGGCCATCGGCGCCGCGCCCATCGGGGCGCCCGGATGCCCGGAGTTGGCCTTCTGGACGGCGTCCATCGACAACGTCCGGATGGTGTTGATCGCCAGCTGTTCCAGCGTGGGCGTCATCGATCGGGAATCGTACCAACGCGGCGGTTACGACTTGGTTTGAGCCGACGCCAGCATCGCTACCATCGGCGTTGTGACGGTAGCCCCGACGAGCCCCGTTCGCACGACTCCACCACGCGTGCTGGTCCTGGGCGACCTCGTGCTCGACGTCGTCCTCAAGGCATCGACCCCGATCGAGACCGGGACGGACGTCCCGGGCCGCGTCGAAATCCGCCTCGGCGGTTCCGCGGCGGTGTGCGCCCGCTGGCTGGCGCACCTCGGCGCACGCTCGACCCTCGTGTGCGCGGTTGGACGCGACGGGGCCGGGCGGTCGCTCATCGCCCAGCTGCGACGCGACGACGTCAACGTGCGCGCGGTCCGCATCGCCGGGCATCGCACCGGCCGGATCGGCGTGCTCGTGGCGCCGAGCGGCGAGCGCTCCTTCGTCGCCGACCGTCGGGCGGCGACGCGCATGGAGCCGGAGGACCTCAAGCCGGAGTGGTTCGATGATCTCGAGCTGATCCACCTGCCCGCGTACTCGCTGCTCGTCGAGCCGCTCGGGAGCGCGGCCGTGCGCGCCGTCGAGCTGGCGCGCGCCCGCAGCCCGCGGGGCGTCCTTGTCTCCGTCGACCTCGCGTCGGTCGGGCCCCTGCTCGCCCACGGGCGGCGCGAGGCGCGCGAGGTCGTCGCCAACCTCCGACCGGACCTGGTGTTCGCGACCGAGGCCGAGGCGGAGGCGCTGCTCGGTCGACACGTCCCCGAGGGCCTGCTCGACATCGCGGCGGTCGCGGTGATCAAGCGCGGCTCGCGAGGCGCCCGCGTCTTCGCCCGTGTCGACCACGGCCAGACCGAGTCCGAGCCACCGCTCCAGTTCGACGTCGCCACCGCCCCGGTCCCGGCGGAGGACACGACGGGCGCCGGCGACGCGTTCGACGCGGGCTTCATCGCCGGTTGGCTGGTCGCGCTGGCGAGCGGCCGCGTGGGCGCCGACGCGCTCCATCGCGCGACCGTCGCCGGGCATCGCGCCGCCGCCCGCCACCTGCGCAGCCCGCGCTCGGAGCTGCCGCCCGGATGACCGCGGCACCTGGTCGCGGGTCGATCGCGGAGCGCCTGCAGGTCTCGCCCGAGGTCGCGTCGGCGCTCGCCGAGGGCCGACCCGTCGTGGCCCTTGAGTCGACGCTCATCAGCCACGGCTTCGCCTACCCGGCCAACCTCGAAGTCGCGCGGGCGTCGGAGGCAGCCGTCCGCGAGTCCGGGGCCGTGCCCGCCACCGTGGCGATTCGCGCCGGCCGGCTGCTGGTCGGCCTCGACGGCGACGCCCTCGAGGCCCTCGCCACCGCCGAGCGCGGGAGCGTCATGAAGGCTGCCCGCCCGAGCCTCGCACCGGCCCTCGCGAGCGATGGTTGGGCGACGACGACCGTCTCGGCGACGATGCTCGCGGCGCATGCCGCGGGCATCACCGTGTTCGCCACCGGCGGCATCGGCGGTGTCCATCGCGCCGCGGGACCCGGCGTTTCCCTCGACATCTCGTCGGACCTCGACGAGCTCGCCCGGACGCCGATGGCGATCGTGTGCGCCGGGCCCAAGGCGATCCTCGACGTCCCGAACACGCTCGAGGTCCTCGAGACCCGCGGCGTGCCCGTCGTCGCCGTCGGCCAGGCGGAGCTGCCGGGGTTCTACGCCCGCAGCGCGGGTGTGCCCGCCCCCCAGAGCGTGCCGGACGAGACGGCCTTGGCTGTGCTTGTCGCCGCGCACCTCGGCCTTGGGCTGGGCTCGGGGATCCTCGTCTGCGTGCCGGTGCCCGCCGACGCGGCGCTTCCGGAGGCCACCGCGCGGGACGCCGTCGACACGGCGACCCGCGAGGCCGACGCCGCCGGAATCCACGGCCCGGAGCTCACGCCGTGGCTGCTCGCCCGGATCGCGACGCTCACGGATGGAGCGTCCGTTCGTGCCAACACAGCCCTGATCACGAACAACGCGGGCGTTGCGGGGCGCCTCGCTCGAACCCTCGTCGAAGGTTCGAAGATGGCACCGGATTCCATTGCCGCTGGGTCTGCCCGTCGGTAGACTTTCGGGGCGCGTCTCACGTCTCACGCCGCCTGGGAGAGCCGATGCGGATCTACGAGGGAAGTCCCCGGCAGGACTGGGAAGAGGTCCTGCGCTCGGTCGGGGCGTACCTCGACGATCGCGGCATGCGCGGCATGATCTTCATCGAGACCGACACCGGCTTCATCGTCCAGGGCACCTCGGTCGAGGGTTCCACGGGCACCGGCGAATCGATGGGCCAGGCGAATCGTGAGACCCTGACGCTGCACGACGACGACGTCAGCCGGTTCATGGACGAGGCGGTCGCCCGCCGCGGCAAGACCGAGGATCCGGGACCACACATCTACGAGCAGCAGCTCCGGGTCATCGGCCGCTACCTCGACTCGCTGCACCCGCGCGACATCTTCTTCTTCGAGGTCGATGGCTCGTATATCGCGCGGATCACGATCGCCGGCCAGGGCGCGCTCAAGCAGGAGCTGATCGAGTTCACTGCTGAGGACATCGCCGATCTGATCGCCAAGGCGCCGGAGCTCCGGCGCACCAACCAGCCACCACAGGGCTGAACAGACAGGAGGCTCCCGGCATGAAGGCACTCAAGACCGTCGCGGTCGCGCTGGGCATCACTCTCGGCGCGATCCTGGTGATCCCGCTCATCGTCCTCGCCGGCCTCTTCGTATGGCTCAAGCTCACCGAGGAGGACGACGAGGAGGCCCTCGAGCTCGACGAGGACGTCTGACCGACGATCTCGATCCATAATCTGACGGCTCGGGCCTGAGCGTGCTGGAAACGATCCCGGGCATCGACTTCAATCACTTCGCATGGGGCGTCGTGCCGTCCTGAGACGAGCGCGCGGCGGTCCCTCAGGTTGCCGCCGACGGGCCTTTCCGATAGCATCAGAAAAACCCCCGGAGGCGCCCACCTGTGTCGAAGTATGTCTTTGTGACCGGAGGCGTGACCTCCTCGCTCGGGAAGGGGATCACCGCAGCGAGCATCGGTCGGATCCTCAAGGCGCGGGGTCTCTCCGTCTCCATCCTCAAGCTCGATCCATACATCAACGTGGACCCGGGCACGATGAGCCCGTACCAGCATGGCGAGGTCTTCGTCACCGACGACGGCGCGGAGACCGACCTCGACCTCGGCCATTACGAGCGGTTCATCGACGAGAACCTGACCCAGCTCTCGAACGTGACCACGGGCCGCATCTACCAGGCAGTGATCGCGAAGGAGCGCCGGGGCGATTACCTCGGCGGCACTGTCCAGGTCATCCCGCACATTACGAACGAGATCAAGGAGCGGATCACTCGTGTCGCCCGCCAGGGCGATCCGGACGTGGTCATCGTCGAGGTCGGCGGGACCGTCGGCGACATCGAGAGCCTGCCCTTCCTCGAGGCGATCCGCCAGATGCGCAAGGACGTCGGGCGCGCGAACGTGCTGTACGTGCACGTCACGCTGCTGCCCGCCCTCGCGGCGACCGGCGAGCTCAAGACCAAGCCCACGCAGCACTCGGTCAAGGAGCTGCGCGGGATCGGCATCCAGCCCGATGTCATCGTCCTCCGCTCGGACAGCGAGGTGCCCGACGAGATCCGCGAGAAGATCGCGCTGTTCACCGACGTCGACGTCGACGCCGTGATTCCGGCGCCGACCGCCGAAACGATCTATGAGGTCCCGCTCCAGTTCGAGGACCACGGCCTCGGCCGGCGCATCGTCCGCGAGCTGTCGCTCGGCGACCCCGAGACGAAACCCAACCTCGACAGCTGGCGTGCCCTCGTCGCCAACATCAAGCGCGACAAGCCCGAGCTCGAGATCGCCCTCGTGGGCAAGTACATCGAGCTGCCCGATGCGTACCTGTCCGTCACCGAGGCGCTCAAGCACGCGGGCTGGGCGAACGAGGTCGACGTCAAGGTGCGCTGGGTCGACTCGGAGGCGCTGACGAAGGAGAACCTCCACGCGATCCTCGACGGTGCCGCGGGCATCGTCGTGCCCGGCGGGTTCGGTCACCGGGGCATTGAGGGCAAGGTCCTCGCTGCCCACTTCGCGCGCGAGCACAAGGTGCCCTACCTCGGGCTGTGCCTGGGGCTCCAGTGCGCGGTCATCGAGTTCGCCCGTGAGGTCGTCGGCTCGAAGGACGTCAACTCGACTGAGTTCGACATGTTCACCACGAACCCGGTCATCGACTTCATGCCCGACCAGCGCGAGCTCGAGGACAAGGGCGGCACGATGCGCCTCGGCCTGTACCCCGCGAAGCTGACCCCAGGCTCGAAGGCCGCCGAGGCGTACGGCCAGGAGGTCATCTACGAGCGTCACCGGCACCGGTTCGAGGTCAACAACCAATACCGACCGACGCTCGAGGGCGCGGGCATGATCCTGTCCGGGCAGTCGCCCGACGGCCGCCTCGTCGAGATCGTCGAGCTGCGCGACCACCCCTGGTTCGTCGCCTCGCAGTTCCACCCCGAGTTCAAGAGCCGTCCCGAACGTCCGCATCCGCTGTTCGACGGCTTCATCAGGGCGTCGCTCGGCGGCGCAAAGCGCCTGGGGCCGTCGAAGCAGCCGGCGCACGCCACTCCCGAGGGCGCGCCCGACGAGGCCGCGCAGGACGAGGCGACCGTTCCGGCCTCGAGCTAGATCCGCCTGATCGGCGCACTCCCGGGCGCGTACCGTTCGCGTCCGAGGAGGGCTCCCGTGCGTCGAACGAACCTCAGCCTGTACTACCTGGCCGGCTATCTCGTGCCGGCCGGCGTGCTGCTCCTGTTCGTGCCCGAGTTCGCGACGAAGCTGCTGCTATCGAACCGAACCTACGACTACGCCCCGTTCCACCTCGCCGGCGTGCTGCTGCTCGTCATCGGCATCCTGATCATCCAGATCATTCGCTACCGGCTGGAGCAGCTGTACGCGACGACGCTCGTCGCCCGGGCGCTCATCAGCGCGACGCTGCTGTGGCTGTACCTCAACACCGGCGACCCGTTCTTCGGCGTGATCCTCGTCATCGTCCTGATCGGGGTCGCGCTCACGGGCACGAGCTATCTGCTCGATCGGAGGGAGGCATAGCGTTCGGGGGTTTCGCGGGCGAGAAGATTAGAATCCGCGCCAACGATCGCGACCGACCCTACCGGGAGCCCACGATGAAGCTCTTCCTCGATACCGCCGACATCGACGAGATCCGTACCGTCAACAGCTGGGGCGTCCTGGACGGCGTCACCACCAACCCGACCCTGTTCGGCAAGGTCAAGGGCATGACCTACGAGGAGGTCCTCCAGGAGATCTGCGGCATCAACGGCGGCCCGGTGTCCGCAGAGGTCGTGGCGGACGACGTCGAAGGCATGCTGCGCGAGGGTCGGCACTACGCGAAGCTGGCCGACAACATCGTGGTCAAGGTGCCCATGTCCGAGAACGGCCTGGCCGCGATG
The DNA here is from genome assembly GCA_005889475.1 of Chloroflexota bacterium. Classification (GTDB taxonomy): domain Bacteria; phylum Chloroflexota; class Limnocylindria; order Limnocylindrales; family CSP1-4; genus UBA5189. The sequence goes on from VBGT01000054.1 coordinate 6,914, forward strand.
AGCCGGTTCAAGGCAGAGGGCATCAAGACCAACTGCACGCTGATCTTCACGGCCAACCAGGGGCTGCTGGCCGCGAAGGCGGGCGCGTCGCTGCTGTCGCCGTTCGTCGGCCGGGTCGACGACATCAACGAGGATGGCATGCAGGTCATCCGCGAGCTGGCCGAGATCATCCGGTTCTTCGAGTACGACTCGGAGGTCCTGACCGCCTCCGTCCGCCACCCGCGCCACGTGACGGAGGCCGCCCTGAACGGCTCCCACATCGCGACACTGCCGTTCAAGGTCTTCCAGCAGATGGTCCACCACCCGCTCACCGACAAGGGCATCGTGCAGTTCAAGCGCGACTGGGAGGCCGCGCGCGCGGCCCTCAACGATGGCGCCAAAGAAGCCAGCCCCAAGCGCGAGCCCGCCAAGGTCGGCTGACCCGGCCCGGCCCCACGGCCGGAGAGCTCAGGTGATCGAGCGGTGCAGGCGCCGGAATGTCGGGCGGAATCCGAGGGTCGGCCAGGTGCGCGCGGCCTCGAGGTTCGTCGAGCGCCAGTCCGTCGTCGCCCAGTCGTAGCCCGCATCCCGCGTCCAGGCAAGGACCGCCTCGCCGAGCGCCCGCCCGGCGCCGAGCCCGCGGGCGTCCGGCAGCACGGCCGCGAAGCCGAGAAACCCGGCTCGCGTGGGCCGCATCAGCGGCGTGTGGCCGCTCGACAGCTCCAGCGCGCACCCGACCGCCGACCCGATCACCCGGCCGTCATGTTCCGCGACGAAGATCGCCCACTTCGGATCGCCCCAGTCCGCCTCGAGCTCGGACCGCGCCTGCTCGAACGACGGAGGCTCGAGGCGCGAGAACACGGGTGATGCCTGCGAGTGCCGAGGGAGGACCAGCTCGAGCTCAGCGAGGACCGGGATGTCCTCGGGTTGCGCCGCGCGAACGATCAGCTCGCTCCGTGGGATGACGGCGAAGTCCTTCGAGGGTGGCTCGCAGACCGCGTGAACGTGCTGCTGCCCGAAATCGAGGCGGAACCAGGCGTCGACGAGCGCTGCGTCCGTCGCCGGGACCAGCACGTGGTGGTTCGTCCGGCCCGCCTTGACCCAAGCCGCCGCGGCCACTGCGTAGAGCTCACGAACGATCTCGGGCTCGGTCGCGGCGTGCCCCGCCGATTCGATCCAGATGTTCGGGCCCCAGGTCTCGTCGGCCTTCGGGCTGCCGATCATGTAGCCGACGATTGCGCCCTCCCGCGTCGCGACCCAGGCGCTCGCACCGTCGGCTGCGAGCGCAGCCGAGATCTCTCGCCCCGCCGTCTCGGGTGACTCGTGCGTGGGGTCGAGGGGGGGCTCCGCCCGCCGGTGCCGGCGGTGGCGCTCGGCGAGCAACGCGGCGGCGGCATCGAGGTGGCTCGAACCGAACGGGCGAATCTCGAGTGCCTGACGGCCATTGGTCATGCCGTGAAATCGTATCGGGCGGCGTGGCCCCGACAGATGATTGACGACCGCTTTCGGCGAGCCTATAGTCCAAGCATCCCCACCCCGGTCCGCGAGCGGACTCGTCTTGGCGTGGGTGAGCCCTACGCCCCTCGTGGCGACGCTCCCATAACCAGTTTGCCCAGCAGGTGACCTCTTTCCCCATGGCAGGACCAGATCAGCGCACCCGGAACCGCCGGCCTCGACGACGTGCCCAGTTCGGAGGCGGCGGCAGCGGCCGCGCCCCGGTGACCGAATACGACGAGATGCAGGAGCTCGAGGCCGCCCGTGAGCGGAACGACCTCGACGTCGGCGACCTCCGCGAGATGAGCGTTGCCGAGCTCCGTCAGGTCGGGCGCGAGCTCGAGCTCGAGACGCCGACCGACGACCGCAAGGAAGACCTTGTCGACCGCATCCTCCAGCGCCAGCCCGAGCGCGCGGGACTCGACTACGCGACCGGCATCCTCGACCTCGTCGACGAGGGCTACGGCTTCATGCGCCGGCACGGCCTGCTGCCGAGCCTCGAGGACGTCTACGTCAGCTCGAGCCAGGTCCGCCGTTTCGGGCTCCGGGTTGGCGATCGTGTCTCGGGCGCGGTCCGCGCCCCACGCGAGCAGGAGAAGTACTGGGGCCTGCTCCGGGTCGACTCCGTCAACGGGGTCGACATCGAGACCGCCCGCCGCCGGCCGGTTTTCAACGACCTGACGCCGGTCCACCCGGACGTCCTGATCAATCTCGAGAGCGACTCCAAGAATCTCAGCCAGCGGATGATCAACCTGGTCAACCCGATCGGCAAGGGCCAGCGCGCGCTCATCGTCAGCCCGCCCAAGGCCGGCAAGACGATGCTCCTGAAAGCGATGGCGAACGGCATCACGGCGAACTACCCGGAGATCCTGCTCATGGTCGCGCTGATCGGGGAGCGACCCGAGGAGGTCACCGACATGCGCCGGAGCGTCAAGGGCGAGGTCATCAGCTCGACCTTCGACGAGCCGACCGAGAACCACACGCATGTCGCCGAGATGGCGCTCGAGATCGCCAAGCGCCAGGTCGAGACCGGCCGCGACGTCGTGATCCTGCTTGACTCGATCACGAGGCTCGCCCGTGCCTACAACCTCGCCCTGCCGCCGTCGGGCCGGACGCTGTCCGGCGGAATCGACCCGATCGCGCTGTACCCGCCCAAGCGGTTCTTCGGCGCGGCACGGAAGATCGAGGAGGGCGGCTCGCTCACGATCATCGGCACGTGCCTGGTCGACACAGGCTCGCGGATGGACGACGTCATCTACGAGGAGTTCAAGGGCACCGGCAACTCGGAGCTCATCCTCGACCGCAAGCTCGCCGAGAAGCGCATCTTCCCGTCGATCGACGTCATGCGCTCCGGCACGCGCCGCGAGGAGCTGCTCCTCGAGGAAGGCACGCTCAAGATGGTCTGGACGATGCGCCGGATGCTGTCGGCCGTCGGCACCAACGAGGGCATCGAGCTCCTCCTGAACCGTCTCTCGAAGACCGAGACAAACGCGCAGTTTCTCGCAGGCCTTACCAAGTCCCTCGACTCCTAGCGCGCCGGTGATCGCGGCCGTGCGTGCGTTGTCGCCTGCGCGGCCTCGCTCACGTACCGGCGTACGCTCGCTCGCCCTACTCGGCGCCGCCTTCGCCCGACCACGCTGACCGGCGCGCTATCCACGGGCGAGACCGGCGCGTGGGCGCGCCTGGTGCGTTCGCGCGAATGGCCCGTCTGCCCCATGCCTGATGGCCGTTTGCAGCGTCCGAAGGGAGCGTGGTAAGTTCCGCGCAACGTCGCAGCCCGCGGAGGAGCGGGCTCGGCCGCGAAGTGAGAACCCCAGCTCAAGATCGCGACCCGTCGGCGGTCCTCACCCTTCGTTCGCTCGCCAGCTCGCGCGCTCGGATCGCCTGCCAGGAGAGGATATTGCTGAACGCCGTGAGCGGTGTTCTGCGCGGCAGCGCGCAGCGCCGCTCAACTGGGCCCGATCGTCTCGCGATCGAGCCGGCAAGCCCCGCGACCACGCGACGCCTGCGGCGCCGTGCCATCGGCATCGCCCGCTACCTCGCTGACTCGCTGACCGCCACCCCGCGCGCCCGCCAGCGCGCCATCGCCGCCATCCGCGGCCGCGACGCATCGAGCCAACCGATCGCGCGTCTTTCCGCGCGGCGGCGCCTGCATCGACGGCACGCCCTGATCCGCCTGACCACGGATCGCGCGATCCCGATCTCGGTCGCCCTCATCGTCCTCATCGCCGCCGGGGTGAGCCTCGCTCCCGCGGCGACTCCCGTGGGCGCCGTCCAGGACGAGGTGCAGGCGGCCGCCGATGGCGTACGACTGACGATCGGCGGCGGCGCCGGGGGACCGAACGAGTTCGACGGCCCGCTCAACGGCGATGCGATCGCCGCCGCCGGCGCGCCGGTGGATGACGGCACGCTGTACAAGCCGGTGGCGGTCGACACCAGCGTCGCCTCGTCCATCGGGATGCTCCAGCACTACACCGTCCGCGACGGCGACACGCTGACGAGCATCGCGAACCGTTTCGGGGTGTCGATGATGACCGTCTGGTGGGCCAACAACCTCACCTCGAAGGACTCGCTGAAGGCTGGCGAGGACCTCGTCGTTCCGCCGGTCAGCGGCCTCGTCGTCTCCGTCAAGCCCGGCGACACGCTCGACTCGCTCGCCGCCTCCAACAAGATCTCGGTCAAGGACATCGTCGCCGTCAACGAGCTCAAGGACACCAACCTGATCGTCGGCCAGGTCCTCGTCCTGCCGGGAGCCAAGGGCGCACCGATGCCCACGCCCAAGCCGACGACGCGGCCGCAGTACAGCGGCGGCACCGGGCCGGCACCGCGCTATGCCGGCGGCAGCTGGGCCTGGCCGGTCGTCGGCGGCGGCAACTACATCAGTCAGTACTTCCATTACGGGCATTACGGCATCGACATCGCCGCCAGCACCGGCACGCCGATCGTGGCACCGCTGGCGGGCCACGTGATCTTCGCCGGCTGGAAGAGCAACGGCGGCGGCTACCAGGTCTGGCTGCACCTCGGGAACGGGCTGTATACCGCCGAGTACCACATGAGCGCGGTGACGGTGTCGGCCGGCCAGGACGTCGCCAAGGGCCAGCGCGTCGGGCGCATCGGCATGACCGGCTGGGCTACCGGCCCGCACGTGATGTTCGAGGTCTGGGTCGGCTACCCGTGGGAGTCCGGCTCGTACCGGGTCAACCCGCTTCGCTACTACTGACGCACACCACCCGCGATCAGCGGGTCCCGTCGGTCGCTGGCCGATGGCTCGGGCAGTCGATGCGAGAATGACCCGGCATGTTCCTCGACCAGGTCAAGATCTGGCTGCGCGCCGGCGACGGCGGCGCGGGCGCCTCGACCTTCCGGCGCGAGGCACACGTTCCTCGCGGGGGACCGGATGGCGGCGACGGCGGCCGGGGTGGCTCGATCCGGCTTCGCGTCGACCCGGGTCAGACAACCCTTCGTGACTTCCGGTACAAGCATCACTTCCGTGCAGCTCCTGGCGGGCGTGGCGAACGCGCGCGCCGGCATGGCAAGGCGGGCGAGGACCTCGTGCTCGACGTGCCGCCCGGAACCGCCGTCTTCGACGACGCCACAGGCGAGCTGCTCGCCGATCTCGTCGCCACGGGCCAGATGGCGCTGGGAGCGCGTGGCGGCCGGGGCGGCCTCGGCAACACCCACTTCGCGACCTCGACGCACCAGGCGCCGAAGCATGCCCAGAAGGGCGAGCCGGGCGAGGAGCGCTGGGTCCGCCTCGAGCTGCGGCTCATCGCCGACATCGGGTTGGTCGGGCTGCCGAACGCGGGCAAGTCGACGTTGCTCGCCGCGGTGACCGCGGCGCGGCCCAAGATCGCCGACTACCCGTTCACCACGCTGGAGCCGAACCTCGGGGTGATGGACCTGGAGGCGGGCAACGGCGCCGGCGACGCCTCCGGTCGCGGCGCGGCCGACGAGCGACGCCCGACAATCGCCGACGTGCCCGGCCTGATCGAGGGCGCCAGCAGCGGCGCCGGCCTCGGCCACGCGTTCCTGCGTCATGTCGAGCGGACGCGCGTGCTCGTCCACGTGGTCGACGGCTCGGATCGAGATCCGGAGTGGGACTTCGACGTCATCCGGGGCGAGCTGCGGGCACACGACCCCGCCCTTCTCGACAAGCCCACGCTCGTGGCCTTCAACAAGATCGACCTGCCGTCCGCCGCCGAGGCGTGGCCCGCGTTCCGCAAGGCTCGCGCGAACGACGGCATTCCGGTCGTCGCGATCGCCGCGGCAACCGGCGAGGGCATCGGCCGGTTTCGGACCGCGCTGGCCGAGCTGCTGCCGCCTGCCGAGGAGCTCGGCGCCGCGCCTGCGCCTGCGGGCGTGGTCGTCCATCGGATCGATGCCGCGCCGGATCGCGTCTCGGTATCGCGCGACGCCGATGGCGCGTTCCGCGTCGCGGGCAGGCGGATCGAGCGCCTCGCCGCGCAGACCGACTTCGAGATCGAGGAATCCGCGGAGCGGTTCCAACGCTACCTCGAACGATCGGGCGCCGATGCCGAGCTGCGGCGCGCCGGCATCCAGCCCGGCGACAGCGTTCGAATCGGATCGGTCGAGCTGGAATGGGAGGGAGAGCCCTGGGCAGCGCGCCGATGAGGGCCGGATGACGGCCGCGGACCTCGGTGTGATGGGCGGCACGTTCGATCCCATCCATCTCGGCCACCTGGCGGTTGCCGAGGAGGCTCGCGAGGTCCTCGGTCTGGACCGGATCCTGTTCGTGCCGGCCAGCCAGCCGCCGCACAAGCCTGCGGGCGAGGTGACGCCGATCGAGCACCGGCTCGCGATGGTCGAGCTGGCGATCGCCGACAACCCGGCGTTCGAGCTGAGCCGGGTCGAGGTCGATCGGCCGGGGCCGTCGTTCACCGTCGACACCGTCGAACGGCTCGCTGCAACGGGTGATCGACTCACGGTCATCCTCTCGGCCGAGACGTTCGCGGAGCTGCCGACCTGGCACGAACCCGAGCGCCTGTTCGAGGCCGCCAGAGTGGCGGTCGCGCCGAGGTGGGGCTACCCTGCGCCGGACCCAGAGTGGCTGGCAGAGGCGTTCCCCGGTCGCGAGATCCTCGTCAGCTACCTCGAAGGCCCGCGGCTCGGCGTCTCGTCCACCGCGCTGCGGGCGAGGGTCGCTGCGGGTCGCTCGATCCGCTACCTCGTGCCGGCGCCGGTCGAGGCCTACATCGCCGCCCACCACCTGTATGCACCCATGACGTCACTCGCAAGGAGGCCCGCCAGCCCGTGACCGAACCCGCCCGCGATCCCCGGCGAGACCCGGCCCGCGCACCCGACGGCCTGCCGCGGCGCAAGACACCGACGCGTCGCGCAGCCGTGAGCGCGCCGGGCCCGGCAGGCGAGCCGGAGCGCTCGGCGCTCGATCTTGCGCGCCGGATCGTGGAGCTTGCCGAGGACAAGAAGGCGGCCGACATCGTGCTCCTCGACCTCACCGGTCTCACGACGATGGCCGACTACTTCGTGATCGCCTCCGGCGGATCCGAGCGGCAGCTCGACGCGATCGCGGAGGGCGTCGTGTCGGGCATGCGCGACGAGAAGGTCCATGCCTTCGGGCGCGAGGGCACTGCCGCGTCGCACTGGGTCCTGGTCGACTTCGGGTCGGTGATCGTCCACGTGTTCACGCCACCGGAGCGCGACTACTACCAGCTCGAACGGCACTGGTCGGAGGCGAAGACGATCCTGCGCCTGCAGTAGGGGCTCGGCGGCCGTACGGGGGTACGGAGTACCGACGGGTCATTTTGGCCGTTCCGGGCCAGCCCCAGCATCGGGGCATGTCCACGGGACGAGATCGCTGCCCAGCCTGTACCCGGCTCCTGATCAGCACCCGGTTCGACGCCACGTTCCGGATGCCCGACCAGAGCGAGCGGCTGTGCTTCGGCATCCCCGGCGGGCTGTGCTCCGATTGCCACCAGCTATACATCGACCCTGACCTGATCGAGCTGCTCGACCTCGCCCCCGGCCGGTGCACGTTCGCGATCGAGACCGACATCGTCCTCCAGGAGCGGGCCTGGTCGACGTAGCCCGCGCGCCGCAGCGCGCCGGCAGCGCCCTCAGGCGGGCGCGACCCGATCCGTGATCCAGAGATCGAACGCGAGGCGATCGCGCGCGTCCGTCGACGCCCGGCCGCCGACTCCCTTCACCAGCGCGTCGAGCTCGACCAGCCCGTCCAGCGCGGCGTCCAGCTCCGGCCCGGTCCACGCCCGCGCCTGACGGGCGAGGGTCTCCGCCCGGAAGGGCTGCAGGCGCATCGACCGGACGAGCGACCCGGGGGACTCGCCACGCTCCAGCCGGTCCTGGACCTCGATGAGCTCGCGCAACCGACGATGGAGCACGGCGAGCAGCACGGGCGCGGGCTTGTCCTCGATGAGCCGCTCGAGCAGCTCGAGGGCACGCACCCGCTGGCGCATGCCCACCGCGTCGACGAACGCCCACATCGAGCCGGGCACGACCTCGGGCACGAGCTCGCGAACGTCGTCGACGGTCACCGGCTCATCGTCGGCGTGGCGCAGCGCGAGCTTCTCCAGCTCCATGACCGCGATCCGGCCCTGCTGCTGGCGCTCGACGTCGCCCTCGCGGACGAACCCTCCGACGCGCGTGGCGAGCTCGCGAGCGACGCCACCCGAGAGCGCGATCCGGCGCTCGCGCGCTCGCAGCTCGATCCAGGCCGCGAGCGCGTCCTGGCGCGGCGCGTCGAACCGGCGGACGTCGCCGCCGGCGGCGCGAATCGCCTCGGCGAGGACCTTGCTCGGCGGGTCCTTCACGCCCGAGTCGGTCTCCTCGACGATTGCGAGCCCGTTGCCCGGGGCGAGCGTCTCGAACGCGCCGAGCAGCTGCTCGCGCTGCTCCCCGCCGCGGACGAGCGCACCGGCGCCACGGACGATCGCGAGGCTGCCCCCGCCGAACATCGAGCCGGTGGCGAGCCGCTCGCGAATCTCACCGAGGAGGCGGCCGGGATCGGTGCGCTCGGTCTCGGGTCGCCAGCGCTCCGGAGATCCGTCCGGGAAGCGACTGGGATCGGCGCGGAACGCGTCGACCGCGGCATCGAGACCGTAGGCGTCGTCGCCCCAGTAGTAGGCGAGGGGAGCCGTCCCGCGGGGCGGCGCAGTCGCCGGAACCCGGGAGGTCTGCATCGGGCCGATGGTAGCCGAGGGCGATCGCCGACCCGATCGCAGGCTCGGGCAACCGCGGCAGCGCGATGAGGCTGGCAACCCCCGCTCGTCGGGCATCGACGCGGCCCAGGATCTCGTGCGGCCCCGGTGATGCCTCGCTGGCTGCGAAACCCGTTGTGGTCGCGATCGCGGGGGTACGCCCGATCGGGATCCCGCACAGGAGTGCCCCGAGTGGCGACGAACCTTGGAGCCTGGACGCAGAGGCCGTGCCAGGTCTCGTCGCGTCGGTCGCGTTCCTGCGAGGACCGCTCGTCCGGACCCGGAGCGACGGGCCGTCGAAGGCAACCTCGACCGTCCCGTCAGTGTCGGTTCGGTACGTCTCGCGGGCGATTGAATGGAGCCGTTCGATCGTCGACGGCGCGGGGTGTCCGTAGGGATTGCCGGCACCGGCCGAGACGACTGCGACACGCGGTCGAAGGGCACTGAGGAAGGCCGGTGTGCTCGACGTGCGCGAGCCGTGATGCGCGACCTTCAGGAGGTCGACCTGCGGGAGGCCTCGTCGGACGAGCTCGGGATCGATGCCCTCCTCGATGTCACCTGCAAGGAGGAACCGGTGCTCGCCGATCTCGCCCAGGAGCACGATCGACACGTTGTTGATCGCCGTGCCGCCGTCGGCCGGCCGCTCCGGCACCCGGTTCGGGTCAGGCCAGAGGACCCGAAACCGGATCCCGTCGAGGCTCAACCGATCGCCGGTCGACAGCCGGCCGTGTGGCGGGCCGCCACCGGCCAGCGTCGCCGCCCACGCGTGGTAGCCGGGACCCGGCCCGACCATGCCGGGTTCGTACACGCGTCCGATCCGGTATCGCGCGAGCAGCGTGGCCAGGCCGGCCACGTGATCCTCGTGCGGATGGGACAGGACCAGGATGTCAATGCGGCGGTCCCAGGGCGGCAGTCGCTCATCGAGGGCGACGAGGAGGCGTCCCGGATCCGGCCCGCCGTCGACGACGAGCCGGCCGCCGCGACCGCCCTCGACGAGGATTCCGTCGCCCTGACCGACGTCGAGGACCACCACGCGCACGAGGCCGTCCGGGTGATGCGCCAGCGCGACGGCCAGCGCCACCGTGGCGCCGGCGAGCGCGATCGACGCCCCCCGCAGTCCCCGGGAATGCCGGGGCGCTCGCTCCAGCCGGACGTGTCCGCGACGAACGCTCGCGCGGCGGCGTGGCGAACCCGCGACCGCCTTCCGCAGCGCCGTCAGCGCGCCACTGCCCCACCGAGCCATGGCGCCGATGAGACAGGCCGACAGCGCCGCGCCCACCGCGTCCCACGGCGCGCCGAGCTCGATGCTCGCCAGCGGCAGCGAGGCGCCCGCCCGCACCGTACCCACCATCGCCGCATAGAGACCCCATGCCGGGAGCCCGATGAGCGTTGCCATGATCGACGGCAGACCGAGGCCCGCAAGGACACCCGCTCCGAGCGCCACCGCGCCGGTCGCCATCGCCGGCGGCACGAGCGGCACGACGATGAGGTTCACCGCCGGCGCCACCAGCGACAGGCGCCCGAACTCGAGGAGCACGATCGGCGTCGTTGCCGCCTGCGCGGCGAGGGACACGCCCAGGATCTCCGCGAGCCAGCGCCTCGGCTGGCCGGGTTCCGGGCCGGACAGCCGGGCCGTCAGCGACGAACCCCAGGCGAGGATGCCCGCGGTTGCCAGCACGGACAGGCGAAAGCCCGCGTCGTCGATCCACGCTGGATCGAGCAGGAGGAGGGCGGACACTGCCCAGCCCAGCGCCGCCGCGGCGGTCCCCGGCCGGCCCAGCTCATGCGCGAGCAGGGCTACGCCGGCCATCACTCCGGCGCGGACCACCGACGGGGATGGCCCGACGAAGGCCACGTAGGCGAGGATCGCCACGGCAGTGAGGATCGCCCGGCGTCGCCGCCGGAGGCCGCCGGCGAGGGCGGCAAGCGTCGACGCCACGATCGCGATGTTCCAGCCGGAAATCGCGACGACGTGGCTCGCGCCCGCCGTCGTGAAATCGGCGGCGAGGTCACGATCGACGCGGTCACGCAGCCCGATCAGGACGCCCGCGGCAAGGCCCGCCTCCGGCTCCGGGATCGCGCGATCGAGACCGGCCGCCGCGGCGCGCCGGAGCCGCTCCAGCGCGGCAACCAGCGAGCCCTCGGCGGAAAGGAGGGTGACGCTCTCGACACGCAGCGTTCCGATCGCGCCGATGCGGGCAAGGTAGGTGCCGTACTCGTCGGCGGGCGGCGGCCGGATGCGGCCACGGAGCTCGATCCGGTCGCTCGGTACCACCGCGGGGTACGAGGGCAAGGTTGCCGCGACGATGACCGGCGGCACGGTCTCCAACCGGACGACCGCGGGCCGAGCGCCCGATCGCGGCGCGCCGACGCTCTGAACGACGGCGACCCATGGCCCATCGCCACCCGGGATCGAGCCCGGGTCCGGAACCTGTGGCGTCGCGAGTCCGCCACGGAGGCCGATGGCCGCGATGCCCAGGGCGACCGGCGCGAGCTTGCGTGCCGTGCCTGGCCGGCGGAGGGCAAGCGTCGCCAGGGAGGCAACGAGCCCACAACCGGCGAAGAGCACGATGGCGAGCGGCGAGGTCGCGCCGAGCCCGACGGCACCGGCCGCCGCCCCGATGGCGAGCCAGGCGGGTCGCGGCACCGCTCAGCCCACGGTGATGAGCGCCCGGAGGCTGTCGAACGTCTTCTGGCCGACGAGGCCGCGCTCGCGCAGCTCGTCGATCGTCCGGAACGGTGACTGCGCGCGGGCTTCGATGATCTTGCCCGCCGTCACGGGCCCGATGCCGGGCAGCGACTCCAGCTCCGCCTGCGTCGCCCGATTCAGGTCGATGAGTGATCCCGCTCCGCCGGCATCGCCTCCGGCGCCCGACCCGGAGCCGCCGCCGGCGACGGGAGCATCGTCGTCGCGGGACGGCACGCGGACCTGTTGCCCGTCGGCAAGGGTCGCGGCCAGATTGACCTGGGTGGCCGTCCGCTCGGCGTCGACGCGTGGGCTGAATCCGCCGGCGGCATCGATGGCATCGCCGATTCGCGCTCCCGGCGCGAGCCGGTAGACGCCCGGTGCCACGACGGCGCCGGTGACGTCGATCACGAGCTCGCCGGGCGCGGAATCCGGCTGGGCCGACCCGCCGACCGTGGCTTCTGGGCCGGCCACTTCCGGAGCGCCAGGGCCGCCCAGAGCGACGACGATGGCGAGCGCACCGATCAGGATCGCGGCGCCGACTGCCGCGAGGGCGAGCCGCTGGCCCGCGACGCCGGCTGTGCCGGATGCGGCATCCGCGCCGCTTCCCGAGCCCGCCATGGCCCCTTGGCCCGAGGGCGCATCGAACACGCGCCACGGCGGCGATTTCTGCTCCACGGACGCCTCGGCCGGCGGGTTGCGGGCGGGGCAAGGTAATGCTCGGCGGGCGGCTCGTCCAGCGGCTCGACGGGTGTCGACGGGCGACTCGGCGGGCCGGAAATTCGAACGCCCCGTCCGTCGGGGCACTTCGTCGGACGGGACGTCGCCAGAACCCTAGCGACGGGCGCTTATCAGCGGCTTATTCGAGCTGCTCCCACGGGACCCATTTCATCCCGTCCCACCAGCGGTGCCAGGTCCGACCGTCCCGGCCGCGGGCGTAGACGTCGAGTCGATCCGCGCCCGACGACGATGCCGCCGGTGTCGGCCCGGCCTCGAGCTCTCCGCCGAGCGTCTCCCATGGGTGCCAGTACGAGCGGTCCCAGTAGCGGTTCCAGAGCTCGCCGTCGTCCATGACGGCGAAGACCTCCATCTCGCCCTCGGCCCAGGCGACGACGGCGGGGGAGGAGGCGAGGGTCCCGCCGAGCGACTCGGGCTCGGCCCACACGCCGGCGACCCAGGCTGAATGCCAAAGGGCCCGGTCGTCGTCGACCCAGAACAGGTCGAGGCGGCCGGGGCCCCAGGTGGTTGCGGCGAGACCTCGAGGCTGTCGAGGCTGGCCGTTTGTTTCGGTCGATGTCATCGTGCCGGACGATACGGGATCGTCACCGCGTGCGAGCGTTTCGGGTGCGAGACCTCAGCAGGCGAGCATGTGGCCGACGGCCCGCTCGGACGTGCGGCGCGCGATGGCCTCCGTCTCGACGCTCGGGTCGAGCGATCGGGCCGCCGAGGCGAACAGGCCGCTCAGGCGGCGAGCGCCGCCACCGAGGTTGCGACGCCAGGCCGGGACCGTCGGACCCGAGGCCCGGCTGAGCTTGACCAGGCGGACGAGCTCTGCCTCCTCGAGGAGGTTCTGCTGATGGATGGCTGCGAGGTATGGAGCGAGGGCGTTCATTTGGAAGTGGTCTCCGGTGAAGGGGGCGTCAGGGTCGATGAGGGTCGCGCCGGGTCAGCGGGCGTGATCGTCGCCGTACGTCGGCCGGGAGTCGGCTCCCCAGTCCTGGGCGGCAATGCCGAGGAGGATGAGGATCCCGATCGTCAAGATGATTGCGATGAGGGGAGCCATGCGGCACCTCCGTTCTCTTCCGTAACCCCTTCAGGGTTATGCTCTGGTTACTTGATGTAGATTAGCCTCTTGCGCGTAACCTGTCAAGCGGTGTAGAGTGGTTATCAAATGGTGAACATCTCTCCGGCCGAGCATTCGCACGGCATCGATCTCGAGTCCGCTCTCGACTTCCTGAACACGCTCCATCCCGGTCACGACCGAACCGACGAGCAGCATCAGACCGACGAGCACCTTGTCCGCCCGGCCGATGCTGCGGTGTGGTTCTTGGAGCACGAACTGGTCCACCCGGACGCGGGGATTCGCATCGGCGAGGCCGACCTCGCCCGCATCAGGCGGGTCCGAACCGCGCTTCGCGAGGTGGTCGACTCGGTTGTCGAAGGCCGCAAGCCCGAGCCCGACGCCGTGCATCTCGTCAACGCCACGTTGGAGGCCCGCCGGCCCACACGTCTGGAGCTCGACGGCACGGCCCTGCGCATCGGGCACCGCCATGCCGAGACGCCGGTCGACGACGCGCTCGCCCTGATCTCGGAGGCGATCATCGAGGAGCTGGCCACCGGCCGGCCCGAGCGGCTCCGCGTCTGCGCGAACGACCGCTGCCGGTGGGCCTTCTTCGACTCCTCACCGACCGGTCGCCGCCGCTGGTGCGACATGCGCTCGTGCGGCAACCAGGCGAAGGCGGCGCGCTACCGGGCGCGACTCAAGGAAGAGGCGCAGGACCAGGCGCAGGTCCGCCCGAACTAGCTGCCGGGCGCTCCCAGCGCGATCTGCGCCCACACGATCGCGCGGATCTTCGAGTCGGCGGCGGC
>VBGT01000083.1 GCA_005889475.1 Chloroflexota bacterium
GCCCTACCTGATGCCCCACATCCGCACGCGTGCGCCGAAGCTGCACATCGAAGGCGACATTCGTCCGATCGAGTCGGGCTCACAGATTGCCGTGACCGTCGTGTGCAGCTCGTGGGTTTCCGGTCCCAACCGAGCACAGTACGCAGCGGACGTCCGGACCTTCCTCACCGAGATCGTCGCCGCGGCCTCAGCGACGGCCTCAAGTGACATTGCGCGACGCTGAGCGAGCTCGACGCCTCGTCACCTCGAGCAACAGGACGCTTGGCGAGGACGTCCCATGGCCGCTCATGAAGACCGGAACGCTCGGGAAGCTCAGCCGGCGCCGGTCTTCGGCTCTCCTGTTGCTCGTCATCCTCGTCGTCGGCTGTTCGCCTGAACCGAGCGGCTCGCCCTCTGCGCCCCCGGGATCGCCGCCCGGTCCAACGGCCACGCCCGTCGCCTCGCCCGTCGCCTCGCCCGCCGCGGAGCCGAGCCTCGCGCCTGCCGCCTGGACCGAGGCATTCAGCAGCGAGCTCGCCATCCTGAGAGACGTTGTCGCGGGCCCACCGGGCCTGATCGCCGCGGGCTGCCGGACCGACCCGTCTGGAACCTGTCTCCGGGGGTTGCTCCTCACGTCGTCTGACGGCGCATCGTGGACCGAGGTCGACCTCGAGGGGGCCGCTGGGGCGTCGGTCGGGCGGGTGAGCCGGGTTGGTGACCGACTGTTCGCCCTCGGCTACCGGATCGACGATCAACGCGGAGAGATCCGCACCGTTGGCTGGACCTCGCTCGATGGGCGGTCCTGGTCGCGGATCAGCTCGGCATCGTTCAAGAACCTCTTCATCAACGACGTTATCGACTCGCCTGTGGGCGCCCTCGCCATCGGGGTGAACGCCCCGTATGCCGGCGAGGGCTTCGGGTTCGTCGTCTGGGACGTCGAGCCCGACGGTTCGTTCGGCGAGCCCAGGGACGTGCACCCGACCGGCGGGCCCGGATACGTCGCTGGCGCCGCGTGGACTGGCGGCCGATTTCTTGCCTGGGGCGACGGCGCCTACGAGGGCGACAACGTCCGATCGACCATTCTCATGGCCTCACCGGATGGCAAGGCCTGGAGGGTCCTGCCGAAGATCCCCGCGTTCCACGGCGGCTCCGTCGTCAAGCTCATCGCCGTTGGCGACCGACTCGTCGCCGTCGGTTACGAGGGCACGTTCCAGCCGACATCGCCGCGGGCGTGGATCTCGGTCGACGGCGCCACGTGGGAAGCGGCCGAAGTCCCGCCCGGCGCGGGGGCGATGGACACGGTCACGGTCGAGGGGTCGCAGCTGGTCGCGCGCGGGACGGAGCCATCGGCGACCGAGATCCGCCCGGTGTCCTGGTCGTCAAGCGATGGCGCGGTGTGGACCCGCCTGCCCGCCGGCGAGGACACGCCAGACCTATCTGGCTTCGATGGGCTGACTCGGGCGATGGTTGGCGCGCGGGCCTGCGTTGCCGGCACGTTCTACGGCGACCCCACCAGCCCTGCGCCGCGGGCCGTCATCTACTGCCGCTGACCGCGAGCCGGCGGTTCGCGTTCAATCGGCGTCGAGCAGCTCGAGCACCGGGGCCAACCCTTCGACGGCGGCGAGCGTCGGCGGCCAGAGCACGAGCTCGAGGTTCGTGAAGCCCGCCGCTCCGAATGCACGAAATGCGTCGGCAATCTCCTCGGCCGAGCCCTTCACGGGAGTCCCGAGCACCGCCTCGGCGCCGGTGATCGACGTCGGCTCGACCGCGATGCCGGCCGACTTTCCGATGGTCGCCGGGTCGCGGCCGACCTCTGCGCACGCCGCCTCGAGTGCCGCGAGACGTGGCCCGAACTCGCTGAGGTCGCTGCGCTCCTCGACATACCAGCTCCAGATGTCCGCGTGGAGGGCGGCGAGGCGGAGCATCTTCGGGCCCTTCGCGCCCAGCATGATCGGGATCCGGCCAGGGCGCGGCCCCACTGGTCGGTGCTCGAGGTCCCGCGCCGCGTGGAACGTGCCTTGGAAGTCAGCCCGACCCTCCCGCAGCAGCGGCAGGATGATCTTGATGGCCTCCTCGAACCTGCCGTAGACATGGTCCTCGGGCAAGCCGAATGCGTGCGCCTGGCGACCGGCATGCCCCGAGCCGAGACCGAACACGAAGCGCCCGCCGCTGATCTCGTCGAGGGTCTCGACGGCCTTGGCGATGATGCCCGGGTTGCGATGCAGCGCCGAGAGGATCCACGTGCCGACCTTGACTCGCGAGGTCGCCGCCGCGACGGCGCCGGTCATCGCGACGCACTCCCACCATCCCTGCGGCCTGCCATCGGCATGCCGCCACAGGAGCTCATCCGCGGTCCAGACCGTGTCGAAGCCGAGCTCCTCGGCTCGCATTGCAAGGGCACGAATGTCGACCCATCGCGTCGTGGACCCGTCGAAGAACGAGTCGGCCATCGGCAGGACCAGACCGATCTCGAACGGCCGCATCGGAGTCTTAGGCGGTTCGGGCCTGTGCGAAGTCCTTCGAGGCCTGGCGACGCTGCCACAGCGTGGTCAGCCCGACGAGCAGGACCGCGGTCATGAAGATGATCGTGCCGATCACGTTGACCTGGACCGGGATGCCGCGCTGCTGCGCGCCGTAGATGTACAGCGGGAACGTCTCGGTCTGGCCCGACGTGAGCGCGGTGATCACGTAGTCGTCGATCGACAGGCTGAACGCGAGCAGGCCCGCCGCCACGACCCCCGGCAGGATCAGCGGGAAGGTCACCTTCCAGAAGGTCACCCACTCGGTCGCGCCGAGGTCCATGGCGGCTTCCTCGAGGTGGCGCGGGAAGCCCTGCAGCCGCGCCTTCACCGTGACCACGACGTAGCTGATGTTGAACATCACGTGGGCGATGAAGATCGTCCGGATGCTGAGCGGGTAGAGGAGTCCCTCGGGGATGAACGGCAGCTTCGTCGTCGAGATGAACAGCGTGAGCAGCGACGCGCCCAGGACCACCTCGGGCGTCGACATCGGCAGGAAGATCAGCAGGTTGGTCGCGGCGCGGCCGCGGAAGTCGTAGCGGACGAGGGACAGCGCGATGAGCGTGCCCAGCGCCGTGGCGATGATCGTCGCTCCGAAGGCCACGATCAGGCTGTTCTCGACCGCCCCGGCGAGCCCGATCCGCCCGAGCGGGTCCAGCCAGGCGTCGATCGAGAACTTCTTGAACACGAGGTTCGACCGCCCGGTCGGGTCGTTGAAGCTGAACAGGATCATCACCGCGACCGGCAGGATCAGGTAGGCCGTGACGCCGAGGGTGTAGATCGGCAGGATCCAGTGCTCGATCGACCCGCCGAGGCGGGCGAAGGACGACGGCCGATGCGCGACGGCTGCGCGTGCCGCCGTGGCCATCAGGTGCTGCCTCCGGTGAGCTCCTCGGTGCCGAGGACGCGGGCGTAGACGAGCACGCCGACGATGATCGCGGCCATCAGGATGAACGACAGCGCCGAGGCCATCGGGTAGTCGGTGATCTTCAGGAACCGCGCCTGAATCACGTTCCCGATCATTTGCGACTGTGGGTTGCCGAGCAGCTCGGCGTTGATGAAGTCGCCCACGGCTGGGATGAACGTGAGCAGCGAACCCGCGAACACACCCGGGAGCGAGAGCGGCAGCGTCACCCGCACGAAGGCCTCGCTGATCAGGAACGTGCCGACGACCGCTCCCAGCACGCCGCCGATGACGGCGGGCACCAGCGGGTTCACCTCGAGGATCAGCGACACGAGCGCGACGATCACCGCGCCGACTGCCGCCCCGACGATCGTCCCGCCCGGGCGCCACGGCCCCGCGTACAGGTCCCTCGCCGCCTCCAGCAGCCGCACGTCGACCTTCTCGAGGGCGACGTACAGCGGCAGAGTCATGAACGGCAGGAAGTTGTAGGTGATGCCCGCGACGACCGCGGCCGGCGTTGCCAGGAGCCGGAAATCCTCGGACAGCAGGCCGGCTGACTTCAGCGGCCCGAGCACGAGCCCGTTGTCGGCCAGGATGATCTTCCACGACAGAGTGCGAAGCAGGAAGCTCGTGAAGAACGGCGCGATCACGAGGAAGAGCAGCACGTTCTTGTACGCGCCGCCCTTGAACGCGATGGTGTAGGCGAGGGGATACCCGAGCGCGAAGGCGAGAATCGTCGCAAGCCCGCCGTACTCGGCCGAGCGGACGATGAACGGCCAGTACGTGCTGACGCCCTGCTGGTAGATGCCCCAGTTCCAGGTCATCTGGTAGCCCTCGGTGATGTTCCCGGTCCACAACGAAACCACGAACATCTGTACCGCGGGATAGACGTAGAACAGGAGCAGCCAGCCCAGGCCGGGCAGGAGCAGCAGGTACGGCGCGAGCCGCCGAAGCCGCGGCCGCTCCATCAGGACCTCTGGCGCAGGGTGTCGCGCTCGGTCAGAACCCGGCGACGCTCGCGAACGCGGAGCTCCAGGCCTGCTCCTCGGTCGCGTCGAGCGCCTTGAACTGGTGGAGGCGCGCGACCATGTCGTCGGTCGGGAAGATCAGCGGGTTGTTGGCGATGTCCGGATCGCTGGCGAGGATCTCGCGGGCGCCCTTGATCGGGCACACGTAGTTGACAAACGCCTCGACCGCGGCCGCGTTCTCGGGCGCGTAGTAGAAGTTGATCCAGATCTCGGCCTGGCCTTTGTGCTCGGCGCCCTTCGGGATGACCTGGTTGTCCGTCCAGAGCATGCCGCCCTCGGTGGGCAGCGCCCACTGGAAGTCCTGGTTCTCGGTCTGGTCGGGCACGAGCAGCGTGAGCACGTCGCCGGACCAGGCCATCGCCACGATGACGTCGCCCGACGCCATCGAGTCGACGTACGAGTTGCCCTGGAGCTGGCGCACGATCTTCGCGTCGACCGCCTTCTTGATCTCGGCGATCGACTGGTCGAACTGTGCCTGGGTAATCGTGTTCGGCTCGACGCCGAGCTTGATCGCAGCCAGACCGACCGTATCGCGCATCTCGGTCAGGTACGTCATCTTGCCCTTGTACTTGGTGTCCCAGAAGACGTTGAGCGAGCTCAGGTCACCGGTCTTCTTCTTGTCGAAGCCGATGCCGGTCATGCCCGACTGCCACGGGGCCGCGAGGTTGGTATCGGGATCGAAGGACCGGCCGTGGTACTGCTCGAGCAGGTTCGTCGGGAAGTTCGGCGTATTGGCCGTGTTGATGGTCTCGAGCCAGCCGAGCCGCACCAGCCGGGCGACCATCCAGTCGGTCACCACGACGATGTCCCAGCCGGTCGACAGATTGGCGCCGAGCGGGCCCTGCAGGTCGCTGGTGAAGAATGTCTCGTTGTCGTCGACGGCTTCCTGGTAGTTGACCGCGATACCCGTTTCCTTGGTGAACTTGTCGAGCGTCGGATGGGTCTTGTTGTCGTCCGATACGTCGATGTACCCGATCCAGTTGGCGAAGTTGAGCGTTCCGCCACCGGTCGCCGTCGGGCCCTCGGTCGCGGCGACCGTGGTCGTCGGGCCGGGGGTTTCGGGCCCGGTGGAGGGCGCCTGGCTGCCCTGGCCCTGGGTGCCGCACGCGGCGAGGAATGCCGCGAAGCCGGCCATCGCGCTGCCGGCAAGGAACCGGCGGCGGGTGATCTCGATCGACTGGTCGATCCGGTCAGGCATGCCGTACCTCCTGGGTGATCTCGCGATGGCTCATGCGACCGCGTCGACCGCCTGGATCTCGGCGGCTTTCCCGGTCGGGTCGTCGACGACGAAGCAGTGCTCAGGGGCCCAGGCGAGCAGCACCTGCTCGCCGGCGTTCCACAGCTCGGACTTGGTTGCGCGTTCCACGTTCTGCTCGAACACCGTGACCCGGTGGCCGTCGGCCAGGGTCACGATGTACTGGGTGCTGACGCCCAGGTACGAGGCATGGGTCACCGTGCCCGCGACCCGGTTCAGCCCGCCCGGCACATCCTTCGACGGGTCGATCATCCGGATCTTCTCGGGTCGCACGCCGAGGGCGATGGCGTCGTTGTCGCGGCCCTCGAGCAGGGCCGCCGGGACGCGCACGGCCGTGCCATCGGCGAGGCGGAAGCCGGCGTGACCGTTTCCCGCACCGTCGCGTTTCGCGGGCAGGAGGTTGCTCACGCCGAGGAAGCCCGCGACGAAGAGCGTCCGTGGCCGCTCGTACAGCGCCTCGGGATCTCCGAGCTGCTCGTACTTGCCCTTGTTCATCACGGCGATGCGGTCGGACATCGTCATCGCCTCCTCCTGGTCATGGGTCACGTAGATGAACGTGATCCCGACCTCCTGCTGGATGCGCTTGAGCTCGACCTGCATCTGCTT
>VBGT01000088.1 GCA_005889475.1 Chloroflexota bacterium
CTGGACGGCAAGCCGCCCGAGCTCAAGGCCATGGGCCGCGCGACCCGTCGCCAGGTGGAAGCGGAGCTCGACCGCCGCGTCGCCAGCGGCGAGCTCCCGGACAACCAGGGGCACCGGTTCGGCATCGGCCCGTTCGGCTTCGGCCGACGACGCGGCAGGACGTATTTGTGGGCGTTCGACCACCCTCTGCGGGCGCTCGGCTGGTTCTCGCTCCTGACGTTCGCCGTCGCCTCCCTGTTCTTCCCTGTCGCGACGACCTGGGGCACCTTCCTGCACGCCGCCGGTGCGATCCACGTGCTGTTCGTCATCTCGGCCCTGCTCGTGCTCGACGCCGTCATCGGCTGGGTTGGCGCCCGGCGCGGCTGGACGCGTCCGGTCGCCTGGCTCGGCCCGACGTTCGCGATCGCCGGCTGCCTTTTGTTCAGTGGTGTGCTGCTGGCCGACGACGGCCGCGCGGCCCGCGACACCGGCGCGAAGTACGGGGCGCTGGCGGCGGCGCTCGTCGACTCGTCGTTCGCCGCGCCCCTCGACACCGAGCCCGGCCCGATCATCACCGACTTCCCGATCTGGCTCGCGGAGGCGACCCGCCACCACGCGATCGCCCTGCCCAACGAGCCGCCCAACAGCATTCTCGACCTGGCGCACACCTTCGACCCACCCGCGCGCCTCCTCATCGTCGACGCCGGCAACACCGGCATCTGGCCCGCCGTGATCTTCTCCGGCGCCCCCGGCAGCGAATGCTTCGTGCCGCTCGACCTGCCCGCGGTCGCCGGGCATCCGGGCGCCCTCGACGACGTCCTCGTCTTCCGCATCAGGTGCCCGTAGGCAGTCCTCGTCGGGGGCGCCGATGGCGGCCGATATGCTGAGGACCATGAACGGCAAGGACGAGATCGTTGGCATCGTCGGGCTCGGGTACGTTGGGCTGCCACTCGCGGTCGCCTTCGTCGAGTCGGGGCTCGAGGTCGTCGGTCTGGACGCGAACCTGGAGCGCGTTGCGCAGCTGAAGTCCGGGTCGTCGCCGATCGACGACGTCCCCGATGAGCGATTGCGGACCGCACTCGCCGGGCGGCTCACGATCGACGCTCCGTCCGCCGACCACGTGCGTCGGTGCGACGTGCTGTTCGTCTGCGTGCCGACACCGATCGACCGGGCCAAGAATCCCGACCTCCGCGCGATCCGGGAATCCGCCGCGGAGATCGCCGAGGGGCTGCGCAAGGGCCACCTCGTGGTGCTCCAGTCGACCACCTATCCCGGGACCACCACGGGTCCGTTCCGCGAAGAGCTCGAGCGTTCGGGGCTGCGCGCGGACGTCGACTTCGACCTGGCGTATGCACCGGAGCGGATCAACCCGGGTGACCCGAGGACGGCGAGCAAGGCCGTCCCGCGCCTGGTCGGCGGCAACACGGCGGCAGCGACGAGTCGGGCCGCCGCGCTGCTCGAGCGCATCTCGGAGCAGGTCGTGCAGCTGTCCTCGCCGGACGCGGCCGAGTTGGCGAAGCTCCTCGAGAACATCTACCGCAACGTCAACATCGCGTTGGTCAACCAGCTGGCGCTGCTGTGCGAGCGCATGGGCGTCGATGTCTGGGAGGTCATCGATGCCGCGTCGACGAAGCCGTTCGGGTTCATGCGCTTCACGCCCGGACCGGGCGTCGGCGGCCACTGCATCCCGGTCGACCCGTACTACCTCGCCTGGCGAGCCCGCGAGTTCGATTTCGTCGACCGCTTCGTCGAGACCGCCGGCGACGTGAACATGGCCATGCCCCGCCACGTCGTCGATCTGTGCGTGGCGGCGTTGAACGATCGCGGCAAGTCGCTCCGGGGCGCGACGGTCGGGGTCATCGGGGTGGCCTTCAAGCCGAACATCAGCGACGCGAGGAACTCCCCCGCCGCGGCGATCCTCGCCCTGCTCGCCGATCGCGGCGCCGAGGTGGTCTACCACGACCCGCACGTGCCGACGTTCGTCGACGACCACAAGCAGTCGCGCGAGTCCGTGCCCCTGGATCGATGCCTCGAGAGCGATCTCGTGGTCATCCTCAACGGGCATGCTGCGGTCGATTGGCAGCTGGTCTTCGATCGTGCGGCACTGATCGTCGACACGGTCAACCAGTCGAAGGGCAAGGGGATCGCGGACGGACAGGTGCTCCGGCTCGGGGCGGGTTGGGGACCCCAGATGGCTGCGAGTCGCGCCTAGGGCGTGGGCGATCTGCGTTGGATCGGTACCGTTGGGTCTGGGTGGGTGGGGACCATCGGGCTACTACGGAGGTCCCATACCCCAAACCTATACTCGGGCGCAATGACGAGCGAGGCGGGTGGCCGGTCGCTGGCAGCGCGCCTGGCACCCTCGGGGACGCCCCGCGAGCGCAGTCCACAGGCGGCTTCGGCCGACGGGACGCGTCCGCAGAAGCGCCGATCGAACGGGGCCACGCGGCCTGGCGACGGCGGGGCGATGGCGTCGAAGGCGACGCACCCGACGGCCAAGGTGCCGGCCGGCACCCGGCGCAACGGACCGGCGGCCCGGTCGAAGATGCCCACGAGCCTCGTCCACGACGACCCCCTCGCCGCCCTGCTCGACGAGGCCCAGGCGGCCGTGTCGGAAGGGGCCAACACCCTGCGCGACGTGCGCGAGCGGTATCGGACCGCGTACCTCGAGCAGGTCGAGAGGTGGGAGCGGCTGCGCGCGCTCACGACCGGCTCGACCGGTCCCAGCCAGTCGGACAACCAGCAGCAGATGATGGGCCGCGAGGTCACTCAGGAGCGCTCAACCCTCGGCCGCATCGACCTCGCGGTCAAGAGCCTCGAGAACGCCTGGCTGTTCCTCGCGCGCGAGGACACCAGCCTCGTCACCGACCCGAGCGGCCCGCCGTCGGCGGCCGATGCCCAGATGCGCATCGTCGAGGCGCAGGAGGCGGAGCGGAGCCGTCTCGCCCGCGAGGTCCACGACGGACCGGCGCAGGCGCTGTCCAACGCCATCTTTCAGGTCGAGGTCGTCCAGCGGCTGCTGGACCGCGACGAGAAGCTGGCGCGGGAGGAGCTGCGCCAGCTGCGTGACGTCCTCACGCGGGAGCTGAAGGGTGTCCGCGCGTACCTGAGCCAGCTCCGGCCGCCGCTGCTCGCCGACCTCGGCCTGAGCGGCGCCGTCGCCGAGGCGGCGACCCAGATCGAGACGGCGCTCAACGTGCCCGTCAGCGTCGACCTCGAGGCGGGCATCGATGCCCTCCCGGAGACGGTCGAGATCGTGGTCCTGCGGGTGGTCCAGGAGGCGCTCCAGAACGCCCGCAAGCATGCCCAGCCCCGCTCGATCCGCATCCGCATGGCGCGCGACGCGAGGGGCTGGACCGTGGAAGTCCGCGACGATGGTCGGGGCTTCGACGCCGAAGATTCGGCCCTGAGCGGGCGCCGTCACTTCGGCCTGCAGTTCATGCGTGAGCGAGCGGAGCTGATCGGTGCCCGATTCGAAGTACGATCCTCTCCGAATCTCGGGACTGCCGTTCGGATGACAATTCCGCCCGGCGCAATGGGCATGCCGATCCCAGGCGAGGAGAGCTGATGACGACCGAGACAGAGGGCGGCGATCGTCGCCGCGGCGGTGTTGCCGCCGACCGGATCCGGATCCTGATCGTCGACGACCACGCTCTGTTCCGCGTGGGCATCGCGAACATCCTCGGCCGCGAGCGCGAGTTCGACGTCGTGGGCGAAGCCGCCGACGGGCGTGCCGCCCTCGAGATGGCGGGCGTGACCTCGCCCAACATCGTGCTCATGGACCTCTCGCTGCCGGCACCGGGTGGCCTCGAGACGACCCAGCGCATCCGGCGTGAGTACCCCGCGGTCGCCGTGATCGTCATGGCCCAGGACGAGGACGAGGAGTCGCTCTTCGCCTCGATCAAGGCCGGCGCTGCAGCGTTCGTCATCAAGGACATCAGCCCGGACGACCTCATCCTCGTCATCCGCCGCGTCTCGCAGGGCGAGTTCCTCATCAACGACAAGGTGTTCTCCAAGCCGGCCGTCGCGTCGCGCGTGCTCAAGGAGTTCCGCGAGCTCGCCGTCTACGGCCAGGAGGCCCAGCCGATCTTCGCGCCGCTGTCGCCGCGCGAGGTCGAGATCCTCGACAACATCGCCCAGGGCATGACCAACAAGCAGGTCGCCTACGCGCTGTCGATCAGCGAGCAGACCGTGAAGAACCACATGAGCTCGATCCTGCGCAAGCTGGCCGTCAACGACCGGACCCAGGCCGTCGTGTATGCGATGCGCCAGGGCTGGATCAAGATGCCGGAGGACTGAGGTCACCGTGCCTGCAGACGCCGTAGCTCAGGCTCCGGCGGACGCGCCGCCAAGCGAGGAGACCGCCGAAGGCGAGATCACCTCGGCCGCCGACATCGCCGCGCGCCTGGCCGCTGCGGCCGAGGCCGTCCAGGGCGAGGTCGAGGAGATCGACCTGCTCATCAACCAGGCCAGGACCGAGGCCACGCGGCACGAGACGCGCCGGTCGGCCGCCGCCGAGAAGCTGGCCGCGACCGCGGAGCGCCTCGCCGCCGGCGGCAACGCCGCGGGCAAGGACCTGGCCGAGCTCGCCAACCAGCTCGTCGCCGTCGCCCGGAAGGCGGCCCTCATGGAGGCCCAGGTCGACCTCCTCGAGGGCAAGCGCAAGTCGGCGATCCGGCTCCACGAGGCGCTCGCGGCCCATGCCGAGCAGGCTAAGGTCGTCGCCGGGATGCCGCCAGGCGAGGCTGCCCCGTCACAGGACGGCGACGCGGACGCAGGCTCCACCCCGGGCTTCATGGACCTCGATCTCGGCGGCCCGGTCCCTCCCGGCGTGTCGCGCATCATCCTCACCGCCCAGGAGGACCTGCGCCGCGAGATCGCCCGGCAGATGCACGACGGGCCCGCCCAGAGCCTGACCAACATCGTGCTCCAGGCCCAGATCGTCGAGCGGCTCATGACCCATGACCCCTCGAAGGCCGCGGCCGAGGTCCATCAGCTCATCGCGATGGTGCAGCGCACGCTGGACGCCACCAAGACGTTCATCTTCGACGTCCGGCCGATGGTCCTCGACGACCTCGGTCTCGTGCCCACGTTGCGTCGCGTGAGCCGCGATCGCGGACGGCGCATGGGCGTGGCCGTCGAGTTCGAGTCCGTTGGTGTCGATCGACGCCTGCCGGTGGAGCTCGAGAGCGGGCTGTTCCGCATGGTCGACGACGCCCTGGCCGCGCACGTTGCGGGCCGACCCGATCGGCTCGCGATGCACCTCGACTGGGGCGAGCGACTCCAGATCGAGCTGACCGCCGGGCGCACCCCCGAGACCGTACCCGACCCGGAGCTGCCGGCTGAGGGCGCCGAGCTGCCGCCGGCCCTCGCCGAGATGGTCTCCGAACGACGCCGGCACTACGAGGAGGCCGTCGAGGCAGCCCGGATCGAGAGCCTTGCCCGCCTGCCCGAGCAGGCCTGGCGCGAGGTCTCGAGTCGCGCGCGGATCCTCGGCGTCAAGGCCGAGATGCTCGACGATGGCGCGCGATTGCACCTCGAGGTGGAGCTCGCGCCGGGGTCCGATCCGACCCGCGCAGGAGTTCCGGCGGGCGCCACGGCCTCCTGAGCGAAGAGCCGCGGTGCGTTCACGCACCGTTAGGACTAAGGTCCTATACGCGTTTACGCGAGGAATTCAATACAGTTCGCAATCCGACCCGCCGCCATGAGAGCGCGGGCACAACCGGAGGTACGAACGGCATGGCCCTCGTCACTCCGTTCCTCGCGGCGCTTCGAGGCGACGCTAAGGGACAGGGTCTCGCGGAGTACGCGCTCATCCTTGCACTTATCGCGATCGTTGCAATCATCGCGCTGATCTTCCTGGGCACTCAGGTGAGCAGCATCCTCAGCACGGTTGGTGCCTCGGTCTAGAGCACCGGCCCTCAAGCGGACGCGCATCGACCACAAGCTGGCGAGGCGCACCGCCGCCCGGTCAGCCGGCCGTCAGGTAGTACGGTCAGATGGTTGACTTCGGAAGCGGCGCCGTCTACGTTTCGCGACCGACTCCTCTCCGGGGAAAGGGGATTTCCTGACGCCGGGGCGGGGATCACCGAATGGAAAGGAGGTGTCACAACAATGCTGAACGTCCTTACTGCAATCATCACTTTCCTTCACCGGGATGACGAGGAAGGCCAGGGGCTCGCGGAGTACGCGCTGATCCTCGCCCTCATCGCGATCGTGGCGATCATCGCCCTGATCTTCCTGGGCACGCAGGTCTCGAAGATCCTGAGCACCGTCGGCGCGTCCGTCTAGGACCACCCGACCAGGCCCAGACACAAACTGGACCGCCGGAGCCCTCGGGCACCGGCGGTCCGATTGTTTTCGGCGGTTCTCACTCGCGACCGTAGGGACGACCCAGTCCGGCCGGACGGGGTCGCCGGCAGCTCTTGGAACCTTTCGTTCGACCTTTCACCACTCGGCGGTTCTTGCCAAGTCTTGCCAGTGGTCCTAGCCCATTCGTATAGTCGCCGGGCATCACGCCTTTGCTAGAGTGGTGCCACCTGTCACAAGGACAGCACACCGGGGAGGATTCATCCTGTGCGTCGGACCAGTCGGCTCGTGCTGCTGCTCGGCATCTTCCTGGCCGCACTGACGTTCGTCGTCGTGCTGTTCCTGGG
>VBGT01000089.1 GCA_005889475.1 Chloroflexota bacterium
TCGAGCTCTTTCGGCGGCGGCAGGACCAGGTCGAGCCGCTCCGCGACCACGTCCGCGATCGACTGCGAGCGGAGGGCCGCGTTGAGGATGTACGCCGCGATCTGGGTGTCGAACTCGACCTTCGTCGCCGGTGCGTCCGGCTGCGCGGCGAATCTCGCCACGAGGATCGGCTTGGCCTCGTGGGCGACCAGCGGCAGGCCACGACCTTCGACCTCACGCCGGAGTGCGTCCGCCGCCGCCTCACCCATTCCCGCGACGACGCGGCCGTCGGCGCCCGCGATCGCGAACGCCTGCGCGGTGCCACGCCTCGGACGAGGGTCGTCGAAGACGATCGAAGCCCCGACCGCCGCCTGCCCCGCGAGCCAGTCCGCCAGGGCAGGCACGCCCTCCGCATCGAGCAGCTCGATCCGGCCGGGGTCGGAGATCGTCGCGCCGAGCGCGGTCGCGAGGTCGTCGAAGCGCACCGGCTCGCCTCCCCCGGTTGTGCCTGCCGCCGTCGCCACGCCGGCCTCGCGTGCCGGCCTGGATACCGTGTCGAAGTCGAGCGAGAGCTGCAGGCCGTCGCCACCCAGCGAGCCGGCCCGGATCGGGCGGCCGGAGCCCCAGCCGGCGGGCCGCTCGGTGCCGACCTTCGCCGCGGCCACGGTGCCGCCCGTCGCGACCTCGCGCAGCGCCTGGACCTTGTCGGCCGCGCTCTCGCCGGACATCGCGGGCAGCCGCTCGATCAGTGTCCGGAACTCGTACTCGCGGAAGAGCCGGATCACGGTCTCCCGGTCGTAGTCGGCGAGCCGTGCCGCCTCGAGGTCGAGCGTCACCGGCAGCTCGCGCACGATCGTCGACAGGTCGCGCCCGCGGTACACCGCCTCGCGATGCTCGACCAGCTTGTCCCGGAGCTTCTCAGGCTTCACCTCGTCGATCCGGGTGTAGAGGGCGTCGAGGTCACCGAACTCGGCGACGAGCTTCGCCGCCGTCTTCTCCCCCACCCCGGGCACCCCCGGGATGTTGTCGGTCGGGTCGCCCTTGAGCGCCTTGTAGTCGATCATCTGGTCGGGCCGCAGCCCGTACCGCTCCCAGATCCGTGCCGGGTCGTAGATGACCGTGTTCTCGACCCCAGAGCGCGTGGTCATCAGCCGGGTCCGATCGGTGACCAGCTGGAGCATGTCCAGGTCGACCGTCACGATCGTCGTCTCCACGCCGGCTGCCTCGGCCTGGACGGTCAGCGCGCCGATGACATCGTCGGCCTCGAAGCCCTGCTGCTCGTAGACGGGGATGCGCAGCGCCTTGACCACCTCGCGCACCTTCGGGAACTGGGCCGCGAGGTCATCGGGCATGCGCGTGCGGGTCGCCTTGTACTCGGCGTACTGCTCGTGGCGGAAGGTCGGCCCGGACAGGTCGAACGCGACCGCGACGTAGTCGGGCTTCAGGTCGGCGAAGCCGCGCAGGACGATGCTGCAGAAGCCGAAGACGCCGTTGACCAGCTCACCCTTCGAGGTCGTGAGCGGTGGCAGGGCGTAATAGCCGCGGTACACGAGCCCGAAGCCGTCGAGCAGCATCAGGCGTTCCATGGAAGGCCTCGTAGGGTGACGTCGCGTCCGCCGGGCGGGCCTCGACTACGGCGGGACCGTCACCTCGAATTGTACCGGCGAGTCGCCCGTGCGACGGTCGTTCAGCTCCAGGATCCGGTCGACCAGCCGCTCTCGCTCCAGCTCGAGCCCGACCAGCTGCTGCCGCTCCAGCTCGAACCCGACCAGCTGCTGCCACTCCAGCTCGAACCGGACCAGCTGCTGCCGCTCCAGCTGCTCCCGCTCCAGCTCGAGCCCGACCAGCTGCTCCCGCTCCAGCTCGAGCCCGACCAGCTGCTCCCGCTCCAGCTCGAGCCCGACCAGCTGCTGCCGCTCCAGCTGCCGTCGCTCCAGCTCGAACCCGACCAGGTGCTGCCGTTCCAGGAGCCACCGGACCAGCTGCTGCCGGTCGCTTCGAGCACGGCCATCACCGGCGCGTTGAAGCTGTGGCCGAAGATGTCCTGCTCGCCGTTCAAGACGACCCCGTCAGCGGTGAGGTGGTCCGAGCCGCGGGCGCTCTCGAGCGAACCGACGCCAGTCGACCAGTCGATGGTCTTCCATTGCGTCGGCGCGGGGTAGGTCGGCATCGTGAGTGTTGCTCGCAGGTCGACGACCCCCGCGCCGGCCCGCCGCGTCGACAATCCCGTCAGACCCTGGGCGGTCGTGAGGAACAGCTTCTTGAGCTGATCAGGGCTGATCGACGGGCGCTGCTGGATCACGAGCGCCGCCTCGCCAGATGCCACCGCGGCGGCCGCGCTGGTGCCGCTCCCGCGGAAGAAGCGGTCGCTCACATACCCGGTCGGGGCAAAGTGCTGATCGACATACGAGGCGGGGACCCGGAGGCCGACAAGATGCGTGCCCGGCGCGACGACGTCCGGGGTGCGGTCGTTGCTGCCGGTCGATGAAAAGGCCGGTACCGTGTCGTCGTCGATCGTGGCCGTGCCCATCGAGTCGGAGGCGCCGACCGCGAAGATCTTGGGGTCGTAGGCGGGGTTGGTCAGCGTCCCGGTCTTGGCAACGTAGCCGCTGTTCCCGGTCGCGGCGACGACAAAGATGCCGCGCTTCCAGGCCTGCTCGACCGCAAACGCGAGCGGGTCCACCCCGTATGCCTGCGTCGAGTTGGTGCCGTAGCTGAGGTTCAGGACCCGGATGTTCAGGCCGTTGTCGTGTCGGTGCTCGACCACCCAGTCGATCGCCGCGATGACCTGGCTCACGTCCACACCGCCGTCGGCAACCCCGACCTTGAGGCTGACGATCCGGGCGTCCGGCGCGATGCCCCGGTAGGCGGACGCGGGGGCAGCGCTGTAGGGCGTCGTCAGCGTGCTGTCCTTGCCGGCAATGAGGCCGGCCATGAACGTGCCATGACCGTTGGTGTCGAGGGACCGGAGCGAAGCGTTCTGCGACTCGAGGGAGAGGTCCGGGCCATTGATGACCTTGCCCGCGGTCGTGAGGCCATCCACCGGGGACACGCCGGTATCGATGAGCGCGACATCGACGCCGGCGCCCGTGTACCCGGCGTCCCAATACGCAGCCGCACCGACGTACTGCGTCGTGTTGTACATGGAGTTCATGTCGGACGCCGGGTCATAGCCGGACGCCGCGGCCGTCGCAGGCACCAGGGCGGCAAGGAACAGCGCGGAGGTCATGATGGGACCGAGGCGACGATGAGCGTCGAAGGCCAGACTCCAGCCGCGCTCGCCCTGAGGAGGCTGCTCCGACCGGGAGCGGCCCTGCGAGCGACCCACCTGCATCATCCGTACCGCCTTTTGCGTGACGCGATGTGCGGTGCCTGGCAACCGGGCGGTCTTCGGAAGCTGAGAGCTACCGGAAGATCCCTGGCTTTGCGTCCCCGTCTCTCGACGGGTTTGCCGTGTTTACAGACCTCACCTTTGGCAGCACTCACTGCCTGTCGTGGCAGGACCGTACGGGGACCCCCGGCAAGCACCCATAGGACGAAAGTCCTGTTCGGTGCACCAGGGAACCACGTTCCCGACGGCTGCGACCGAAGGCGCTGTGAGCGCGAGGGGGCCGTGGCGTTCTCAGCTGCTGGTCGCCGGCCTCACGGTGGAGCGCTGCTTCTGGCGAGGCACCCGCCGCCGCACGGCGGGCGGTCGAGTCGTCGGAGCGGCCGGCAGCGCGAGCTTCTGGAATGAGTGGCCGTGCACGAGGAGCGAGGTCACCGCAACGGCGTCCAGGGGGCGAGCGAAGTAGAAACCCTGTGCGTAGCCGCAGCCAAGCTCGGTCAGCCGTCGGAGCTGCGCCGGCGTCTCGACGCCCTCGGCGATGACCGACAGGTGGAGGGCTTCGGCCATCGCGATGATCGCGCTCGCGAACTGCCAGGCATCGTGATTGTCGCGATCCAGGTCGACGAAGTCGCGGGCAATCTTGAGCGTCGAGACCGGGAACCGCTGCAGGTAGCTCAGCGAGGAGTAACCCGTCCCGAAATCGTCAACCGAGATGCCGATCCCGGCATCCTTGAGCTGGCGCAGCTTCAATCGGGTTGCGGCGCTGTCGTGGAGCAGCGCGGTCTCGGTCATCTCGAGGACGAGCGAATGTGGCTCGGCACCTGCGTCGGCCACCTCGCGCATGACGTCCTCGACGAAGGCCTGCTGACCGAGCTGCCGGGCCGAGACGTTGACGCTGACGGTGAAGGTCCTCGAGCTGTCCAGGGCGCGCCATTCGCGCGCCACCGCGCAGGCCTCGCCGAGGACCCAACGACCGATGTCGAGGATCGCGTCAGACTCTTCGGCCAGGAGGATGAAGTCGTTTGGCCCGATCACGCCGCGCGTCGGGTGCGTCCAGCGCACGAGGGCTTCGACGCCGGTCATCCGGCCGGTCGCGAGCTCAACGATCGGTTGGTACTGGAGGACGAACTCGCGGTTCGTGATCGCACGCTCGAGATCGGCCGACAGGGCCGCATGCGCGAGCACCGCTTCGTGCATTGATGGCTCGAAGACGACAACGCGGCCCTTGCCGCGGGCCTTGGCCGAGTACATCGCCACGTCCGCGTTTCGGAGCAGGTCGCCGGCGCTGTCGAGGCCGGGCCGGCCGCCGGCGACGCCGATGCTGGCTCGAACGGTCACCGAGTCGCCGCCGAGCTCGAACCCCGGGTTCATCGCCGCCGTCAACCGCTCTGCAACCCGCAACGAGCCGGTGAGATCGGGCGTGTCCCAGAGAAGCGCGGCGAACTCATCGCCACCAAGTCGAGCCGCAAGGTCGGTGGCGCGCATCACCGAACGCAGGCGGTCGCCGACTGCCACCAGAAGCCGGTCGCCCGCGGCATGACCAAGCGTGTCGTTGATGACCTTGAAGTCATCGAGGTCGATGAAGAGAACGACCGGGATCATGCCGTCGGCTTGGGGCGATTCGAGTCGCAGCGCGACGGACTGAGCGAAGACCGAGCGGTTCTCCAGCCCGGTCAGGGCGTCGTGGGACGCCTGGTAATGGAGCTCTTCCTTGAGCTGACTGAGGCGCTCCACGGACTGTTCCAACTGCCCGTTCTCGAGCGCGACCGCCGTGTGGTTCGCAAGCGTCTCGAACAGCTTCAGGTCATCGAGGTCGAACTCGCTGATCTCACTGAGCCGATCCGCGACGAGGATCGTCCCGACGAGGGTCGACTCGCCGAGCAGCGGTGCGACCAGCAGGCTGCGTCGTCGCGCCCCCTCGGCCCCCTCCGGGTCGTCGCCCGAGGGCTCGACGAGACGGGCCTTGCGCTCCGCGATCGCTTCGACCAGCAACGGGTCATCGAGGGAAGGCCCGATCGGATGCATCAGCTCGGTGGCGCTTCCCGGGCCGATCCGCGACCGCAGGATGTCATCACCCTCGTGGCGCGGGATCAGGCAGATCTCGGCGATGTCGGCTCGGAACATGCGCCGAAGATGCTCCAGGAGCGCGCTGATCGCCCCCTCCAGCCTCGGGTTCTGCTGCAGGATCCGCGTCGACTCGTAGAGCAGCTCGATCCGCTCATGCTGCTGGCGCTGGGCGATGTACGAGCGATAGGCGATGGCAGCCGTCCCGATGGGCACCACGAACAGCCAAACGGAGGCGGGATTCGTCCAGAGGACCGTGAGGCCCATGAGGGCAAGGCTCGCGTTGGTAATCGAGACGATGACGCCGATCTTGAGCATCTGCGGCAACCGCTCGAGCATCGACCGGCCTTCGGCGAGCGAGATCGCGGTGCTGACGGCGATCACGCCGACCAGGTTCTCGGAGAGCGTCGCCACGAGCACACCAGCCCACAGCACGGGACCGAATGTCGAGTCCACCAGGGCGAACACCCTGACGACGGCTACCGCAACGATCGACGAGACGCCGAACTGCGCGAGATTGAATGCGAGCTTCACCGAACGCTGCTGCCGAGCGAAGTACAGCGCCAGCCCGGAGCCGATCAGGCGCGCCAGAACGAACTCGGGGGGCGAGACCAGGAACAGACCGGCAACAAGCGGAATCTCGCTCATCGAGAACGAGTGGGCGCTCCGTCCGATGTGCAGATGGATGACATTCGCTTCGGCAATGAAGAAGGCGGCCGCCAGCAGCCACCAGGGAATGGGGAATGGAGCCGTGACGGGGCTGGCCGATGGGAGCCAAGGCCACAGGACGATCGTGAGTCCCACGAGCACGGCCGCGAATGCCCAGACTCGCGCCGTGCCCGACGTGGCGGCGTTGAGCCGGGCGGCGAGGGATATCGCCGATCGCGGGTTCGGATCCAACAGGCACGACTCGCTATCGACCCGTCGAAAGCCGTCTTGAGCGGAGCGCCCGCGATGCGGCTGGGCCGCCGTCGACCGTACGTCCGGGGGCCGAGTGCGGCCCACCACCCGATGGGTCGAATGCACTAGTACGGATGGTGCCTCGGCGCACCTCCGTCGACGGCCGGGATGGGGTGGTGCTCAGCGCACCCGGCGGGCGACGAACCGAAGCCCGAACAGCGCCACTCCGATCGCGAAGAGCGCCATCGACCCGATGGCGAAGGGATTCGGCGATGGCGAACTCGCG
>VBGT01000090.1 GCA_005889475.1 Chloroflexota bacterium
GGGTCGGTCGCACCATCGATCGACTCGAGCACGACCTGAAAGGGAGCGAGATGGACCGCCGCTTGACGATCGTCGCGGTCGGCGTCATTGCGTTCGTGCTCGGTGCCGGGGCGACGGTCCTCGCCCTGCGACCGGACAAGTCGGCGACGCCAGGGAAGGGCAACGAGGCGGCCATCACGCTGACCGGAACCGTCCAGCTCGCCACGGACGCGAAGGGCAAGCCCGCGTACACGCTCACGTCGGGCCTGACCACCTACACGCTCAAGGCTGGGCCGCGGAAGCTCACCGGCGCCAACTCCCCGCTGAACCAGTACGTGGGCCAGTCGGTGACCATCACCGGCAAGCTCGCCGGGGGATC
>VBGT01000091.1 GCA_005889475.1 Chloroflexota bacterium
CCGGAAGCGTCCGAGGCGCCCGAGGCGTCCGAGGCACCGGCGGGGTCCCAGGCGCCCTAGGCGTCGATCAGGTCGCGGCCTTCCGTCGCGCCCGTAGCCGCGCCCTTCGTCGGCGGCAGCAGCTCGACCAGCACCGAGCCGGTCACGTTCACGAGCGTGGTCGGACCGTGCTCGACTCGCCAGGTCGGGGCCGCGGCCCGGGTCGTGTGGCCGTGCAGCCAGAGCCTCGGGCGCAGCCGTTCGAGCACCGTTCGGTAAGCGGCGAAGCCGACGTGATACGGGTCGTCGGGTGAGTCGCCGGCGTCTCGCGGCGGGGCATGGCTGACGACGAGCCACGCACCCCCGTCGGGTGCGACGAGCCGCAGCTTCAGCGTCGAGAGCACCTGGCGCCACGCCGCTCCCTCGTCTCGCCGCGCCGGCGTCGCCTCGCCGCCCGGCCACGGCAGGCCGATGATCGTGGTCCCGGGCAGGGAGCGCCGGTCGAGCCCGGCGAAGGGCATGGGCAGCCGTGCCGGCGCGGGCCATGGCCCGCCGCGATCGTGGTTGCCGCGCACGAACAGCAGCGGGGTCGTGAACGCATCGCCGAGGAACCCGAGCTGATCCAGCCCGAGGTCGCCGCAGCCGATGACGAGGTCGAGCCTGCCCAGCGCCTCGCGGTTCGGCGCGAAGTCGAGCGCCGGGTCGTGCTCGTCGGACGCCGCGAGGATCCGAATCGGCCGACCGTCTCGCGCGGCGAAGGGCCGCGGGTCCGGCCACACCAGGCTGAGCCGCCGGGTCATCGGCCGCCCGGCTTGCCTTTCACGTCCCGGCCCGGCGGCGGTTCGACCCACGAGCCACGACTCAGCCGGCCTCGCCCGGCTGCGCGAACCTGGCGCGAATCCTCGAGCACGCTCTGCAACGCTCCGGTCGCGGGCTCGTGCTCCTCCATGCCCGGGATGTGCACGTGCGTGACCGAGGCATCGATCTCGTCCTGGCCGCCGTATAACGCGACCCCCACGCGGTTGTGGCCGTCGGTGATCCAGTAGCCCTCGCGGGTGTGGAGGACGTCGATCGGCGGCAGGATCGCGAGCCGCCGCTGGGCGTCGAGCAGGCGCCGCCAGCGACCCTCCCAGTTCGTGCTCTTGAGCGCCGGCAGGGGCAGGAAGTCGCCGCCGCGCTGGGGCGGGCCCTCGACGGCGGTCCCCCGAACGGCGGAGACCGGGATGGTCATGACGCCGAGCTCGCGCCGTGGTGCGGTCCGCACTTCCGGGTGGATGTCGTAGAGGTTCGGCAGGGCCGTGCGGTTCAAGCGCCGGAGCCTGCGAGCGCGAGCCGCCTCGACCTCGCCCGGCACGAAGCGGCGGGTCGCCTCGAGCAGCCGGCCGGCCGCGGCGCCTGCCGAGGCGACCTTGTCGACGATCGGCTGACCCAGGTCGCCGATGCGCTCGCCGACGTCGGCGGCATGATCGACGATGCCGGCGGCCGCCTCGGTGGCGCGATGGACGATGCCCTTCCCGGGCTGCTCCTCCGTCATCTCCGTCGAGATGATCGCGGCTCCGGCCGGATTGCGCCCGCGACCCGGTCTGCGAGACTACTCGCGGGCGAGTGGCGGAATGGCAGACGCGCCGGCCTTAGGAGCCGGTGCCCCGCAAGGGGCGTGAGGGTTCGACCCCCTCCTTGCCCACTGCTACGGCCGGCCCGCTCCGGGAACGGCGACCTCCACCGCGCGTACCTCGCCCTGCGCCGCGTCGCCCGAGCGACCCGAGTCGTCGGCCGAGCCGCTCCAGACGTTCGTGGCGATGAACAGCGTCCGCCGTTCCTCACCGCCGAGGACGCACGCGAAGCAGCCGCGGTCGAGGTCGATCACCTGGGCGACCTCGCCACCTTCGCGGACACGAGTGCAGCGCTTGTTCGGGACGTCCGCGTACCAGACCGCGTTCTCGGCATCGAGGCAGATCCCGTCGGGGTACCCGTCGACCTGCGCCCAAAGACGGCCTCGAGAAAGGCCGCCGTCGGCCGCAATCTCGAAGGCCGTGAGCCGATTCCCATAGGACTCGGCGACGATCAAGGTCTGGTTGTCGGGCGTGACGGCCATCCCGTTCGGGAACGCGAGGCCCTCGGCGACCTGGCGCACCGCGCCGTCCGGCGCGACCAAGGCGACGATTCCTGGCGCGAACTCGCCACCGGGGAACTCGAAGCCGATGTTGTTGACGTAGACGTTGCCGCGGTCATCCGCAACGATGTCATTCCAGGGGTGCTCCGAGAGCGATGCCAGGTCGGCGTGTGTGACGAGCGACCCATCGGGCTCCTGGCGGAGGAGGCGATGGTCGCTGCCGGCGACCACGAGGAGGCGCCCGTCGGGCAGGTGGTCGATGCACATGGGGAAGGCGTCGACACGAGCGACGACCCCGACCCGAAGATCGGAGTCGAAGGCGAGGACTTCGTGGGCGCCCCAGTCCGAGACCCACACTCGGCCGTCGCGCCAGCGTGGCGACTCGGGGAACGACAGCCCCGTTGCCACGGTGCGGACCTCGACCTCGAGCGAATCGTCCATTGGGTCTCCTTGACCACTCGGCTCGTCAAGGGTACGGGGCCACCGAACCTATACTTCCGGGGATGAACGTCACGGTCACGCCGGCTCCTCGGAGCTCGCTCAACGTGCGGGTCGAGGTGCCACCGGAGCGGCTCGACGCCGCGATCACCGAGGCCGTCCGGCACCTCTCGCAGCGGACCAGGATCCACGGCTTCCGGCCGGGCAAGGCGCCGCGCGCCGTCGTCGAGCGGGTGGTCGGCGCCGACGCGGTGCTCGAGGAGGCGATGGACCATCTCGTCCAGCGCGCCTACCGCGATGCCCTGGTCGAGCAGCAGATCCTCCCGCTGACGCAGGCCGACGTGAAGGTCGAGCAGGGCGAGGAGGGCAAGCCGGTCATCTTCACCGCCACCGTGCCGATCCGGCCCGAGGTCAAGCTCGGCGACTACCGCGGCTTCAACTTCAAGCCCGAGATCGACACGATCGACGAGCCCAAGGTCCAGAAGGTCGTCGACGAGCTGCGCGACCAGAACGCCACCCTCGCGCCCGTGGAGGATCGAGGCGCGCGCAACGGCGACTACGCGGTGATCGGGTACTCGGGCACGAAGGCCGGCGTGCCCTTCGAGGGCGGCTCGGCCGAGCGGATGCCGCTGATCCTCGGCGAGGAGCGCCTGATCCCGGGCTTCGAGGCCAACCTCCTCGGCCTCCAGCCGGGCGAGAAGGCCGGCTTCGACATCACCTTCCCCGACGATTACCCGGAGGCGGGCCTCGCCGGCCAGCAGGCGCATTTCGGCGTCGAGCTCAAGGAGCTTCGCGAGAAGATCCTGCCGGCCGAGGATGACGACTTCGCCCGGTCCCTCGGCAACTATGCCGACCTCGCCGCGCTGAAGGCCGAGATCAAGACCCGCCTCGAGCGCAACGCCCTCGACCGCGCGCGCCACGAGTTCGCGGACAAGATCATCGAGTACGCGACCGCGAACGCGACGCTCGAGCTGCCCGACATCCTCGTCGAGCAGGAGGTCGAGATCATGCACGACGAGTTGCGTGGCTCCCTCGCCCGGCAGGGGATCGACGAGGCGGCGTATCTCAAGGCGACCGAGAAGACCGAGGCCGACCTGCACGCCGACTTCCGGCCGCGAGCCGAGAAGCGGGTCAAGGTCCTTCTGGTGCTCTCGAAGATCGCCGAGGACGAGGGCCTCGAGATCGCCGATCGCGACGTCGAGGCCGAGGTCCGACGCGCCCGCGAGCGCTACGGCAACGACCGGCGGACGATGGCCTATTTCGAGTCGGAGCGCGGCCAGAGCTTCATCCGGAGCACGCTCCGCCGCAGCCGCCTCGTCGAGAAGCTCGTGGACGAGTGGCTGGCAGCGCATCCCGAGCATCCGGCGCTGCCCCATCTCGAGGACGACGAGCCGGTCGAGCTCGCGGCACCGGCTCCGGACGCTGACGCAGGCGCAGCGCCGCCCGCGCGGTCCGCGGGTTCCAGGAAGAAGTCACGCCCCGTGGCGGCCAAGAGCCGCTGATCAACCGCCGCCGACCAACCGACGCCACAGGAGATCGTCCACATGCTCGTCCCGATGGTCATCGAGTCCTCCAGCCGAGGGGAGCGCGCCTACGACATCTACTCGCGGCTGCTGAAGGAGCGGATCATCTTCCTCGGCGACGTGATCGAGGATCACCTGGCTAACCTGATCATCGCCCAGCTCCTGTTCCTCGAATCGGAGGACCCGGAGAAGGACATCAGCCTGTACATCAACTCGCCCGGGGGGGTCGTGACCGCCGGCCTGGCGATCTACGACACGATGCAGTACCTGCGGGCGCCGGTCAGCACGATCTGCATCGGCCAGGCGGCGTCGATGGCATCCGTACTGCTCGCTGCCGGCGCGAAGGGCAAGCGGTACGGGTTGCCGCACAGCCGGATCATGATCCACCAGGGCTCGGGCGGGTTCCGGGGCGCGCCCCAGGACGCGATCATCCAGATGAAGGAGTGGGAGACACTCGTTGCGCTGAACCACCAGATTCTCGCCCGTCACACGGGCCAGCCGATCGAGAAGGTGACCCGGGACACTGAGCGCGACCGGTTCATGTCGCCCGATGAGGCAAAGGACTATGGCATCATCGACGCGGTCTACAACCTCGCAGGATCCTCATTGATCGCTGCGGCCCACGATGCCGGACTGGCCGGCGGCGAGGGCTCCAGCGTGACGGAGCCGGCCGAAGCGACAGTGCCGGAGCCGATCCGCGAGCAAGAGCAGAAGAAGTCGAAGTCCTGACCCGGCGAATGCGGCGGGCGGGCCGGAGACCGGCAGGCGAGGGAATCGGTTGAGCACCACGGGCGGGAGCAAGGGCACCAAGGTCCCGTATCGCTGCTCGTTCTGCGGCAAGAGCCAGGAGCAGGTCCGCAAGCTGATCGCGGGCCAGGGCGTCTACATCTGCGACGAGTGCATCAACCTCTGCCAGGAGATCATCGAAGAGGAGATGCTCGATCAGCCGAAGACGAAGCCGGCTGCCGCGAAGCTGCCCAACCCGCGCCAGATCAAATACGCGCTCGACCAGTACGTGATCAGCCAGGAGAAGGCCAAGAAGGTCCTCTCGGTGGCCGTGTACAACCACTACAAGCGGGTCAACGCGGGTCACGCCGTCGACGAGGTCGAGCTGCAGAAGTCGAACGTGATGCTCGTCGGGCCCACCGGCTCGGGCAAGACCCTTCTCGCGCAGACGCTCGCGCGCGTGCTCGACGTGCCCTTCTGCATCGCCGACGCGACCTCGCTGACCGAGGCCGGCTACGTCGGGGAGGACGTCGAGAACATCCTGCTGCGGCTGATCCAGGCTGCGGACTTCGACGTCGCCCGGGCGCAGCGCGGGATCATCTACATCGACGAGATCGACAAGATCGCGCGCAAGGCGGACAACCCGTCGATCACCCGCGACGTCTCGGGCGAGGGTGTCCAGCAGGCGCTGCTCAAGATCCTCGAGGGCACCGTCGCCAACGTGCCGCCCCAGGGCGGCCGGAAGCATCCCCACCAGGACTTCATCCAGATCGACACCACGAACGTGCTGTTCATCTGCGGCGGCGCATTCGACGGGCTCGAGAGGATCGTCGAGGAGCGCGTCGGCAAGCGCTCGATCGGCTTCGGCTCGGAGTCGGCGGCCGTCGGCTCGGTGGAGCGCGGCAAGATCCTCGAGAAGCTCATGCCCGAGGACCTGCTCAAGTTCGGGCTCATTCCCGAGTTCGTCGGGCGGCTGCCGGTCATCGTGACCCTCACAGCGCTCACCTCGGCAGACCTCGTCCGGGTCCTGACCGAGCCGAAGAACGCGATCGCCCGCCAGTTCCAGAAGTTCCTGTCGCTCGACAAGGTCGAGCTGGTGTTCACGCCGGGCGCGCTGCAG
>VBGT01000055.1:0-1015 GCA_005889475.1 Chloroflexota bacterium
TTCTCGGTCGTCGTGCAGAGGCACCTGGTCCGGGGCCTGACGATGGGTGCGGTCAAGGGATGAACCCCGACCGAGCGGGTCGGTGCATCACGAACATCTCATCCCCGGGACCCAATGGGTCCACGATCGACTTCTGGTTCGCAAGGTCACTGCCGGGCATGCCGATCCGCTACCGCTCGACGGTCGGCGGACAGGTCACGAGCGAGGTCGTCGTGATCGAGGACGCCTTCTCGATCCCTGAGGAGGCCCGATGACGACCGAGGACGCCACCCGCGAGCTGCTCGTCGAGCTGCTCGGCGAGTTCTATCGGCGCGGCTGGGTGTCGGGCACCGGCGGCGGCATCTGCGGGCCGGCCGACGGCGGCGGCCTGCTGCTCGCGCCAACTGGCGTGCACAAGGAGCGCGTGCGCACCGACGAGTTCTTTACCGTCGACCCGAGCGACGGCCGCGTCCTCCGCTCGCCCGAGCGATCCGACCTGCGACCGAGCGAGTGCAACTCGATCTTCTGCCTGGCCCACCGCGAGCGCGGAGCATGGAGCGTGGTGCATTCGCACGCCCTGGCGGCTGTCCTTGCCGGCGACCTCGCGGCCTCGGACCGGACGGACCACCTCGCGATCCGCGACCTCGAAATGCTCAAGGGCATCCCCGGCGTGACGAACACCGACGTGCACCTCGTCCCGGTCATCCGCAATACGCCCCGCGAGCCCGAGCTCGTCGGCCAGCTCGAGGCGGTTCTCGCCGATCCCCGTTTTGCCGATTCGCGTGCCGTCGTCGTCCGCGACCACGGCGCGTACATCTGGGGCGACGATGTCCTCGCCGCGAAGCGCCACACCGAGGTCTACCACTTCCTCTTCGAAGCACTGGTCGCGCGTCGCGACCACCAGAAGGAGCATCGACCTTGAGCGAGCGCGAGACCACCGGCCGGGACCTGAGCCATCTCACCAAGATCGACGTCGTCGACGTCGCCGCGTCGGTCGAGGCGGACAAGCTGACCGCCGACGAGGTGTTCAAGCGGA
>VBGT01000055.1:1053-25688 GCA_005889475.1 Chloroflexota bacterium
GCCCGTTCCGGACGCACGTTCACGTCGAGCACGATGAGATCGGCTACGTCCTCGTGGGCACCGGCTCCGTGACGGTGGGCGGCGTGACCCGGCCCGTCAAGAAGGGCGACGTCTGGGTGATCCCCGCCAACACCCCGCACGGCGGCCAGTTCGAAGACGCGCCGCAGGTGCTGTTCATCTCGTCGCCGATCGACGACCCGGACAACCAGGACCGGGTCTGGCTGGACGACTGATACGCCAGCGCTTGGTCAAGGGAAGCGCAGCGGTTCAGCGCTCGACTCTTAACCTCCCGGGCGTACGGTCGCTCCGGTGCCTGCCCGCCGCCGCCTCGACCGAGCCCTCGCGTTCGTCATCGTCGCGGCGCTCGTCGTCGGCTGCTCGACGGACCACTCGATCACCCCGTCCGCGTCACCGGGCGCGCCCGTACCCACCCTGTCGGTAGCTGCTTCGCCGAGCCCCTCGCCGTTCGGTGGCGTGTCGGTGCTGGCGCTCGCGCGAGAACGGATCAAGCACGTGGTCATCGTGATGCAGGAGAACCGCTCGTTCGACTCGTACTTCGGGACATATCCCGGGGCTGATGGAATCCCGATGCGGGACGGCGTCCCATCCGTGTGCGTGCCCGATCCGGCGAGCGGCGGGTGTGTCGCGCCATTTCACGACCCGAACGATGTGAGCTTCGGTGGGCCGCACCACGCTGCCGCGGCCAAGGCGGACGTCGACCA
Source organism: Chloroflexota bacterium (assembly GCA_005889475.1). Classification (GTDB taxonomy): domain Bacteria; phylum Chloroflexota; class Limnocylindria; order Limnocylindrales; family CSP1-4; genus UBA5189. The sequence goes on from VBGT01000055.1 coordinate 1,776, forward strand.
TGGCCGGATGGACGGATTCATCAGGGAGGCGCAGGCCGGGAAGCAGCACTGCGTCTCGCTGCTCGATCCAGCCTGCAGCAAGGGCGATCTCGATGTCATGGGCTACCACGACCGCAGCGATATCCCGAACTACTGGGCCTATGCCGACCACTTCGTCCTCGAGGACCACATGTTCGAGCCGAACGCCTCGTGGAGCCTGCCCGAGCACCTGTTCCTCGTGTCGGAGTGGTCGGCGAAGTGCTCGGTTCGTGACGAACCGATGAGCTGCGTGAACGCGCTCGACCGGCCCGACCGGCCTCCGGCTCCGGGCTCGGTGGTGACGGGCGAGGGGCCGAACTATGCCTGGACGGACCTCACCTCCCTTCTCTACAGGAACAAGGTCAGCTGGTCCTGGTACGTCTTCCCGGGGACGGAGCCCGATTGCGAGGACGGCGGCGCGACCTGCGCTCCGGTCAAGCAGTCGGCATCGACGCCGGGCATCTGGAACCCATTGCCGTGGTTCACGACCGTCCGCCAGGACGGTCAGCTCGGCAACATCCGGTCGGTCGGCAGCTTCTTCGGCGACGCATCCCGCGGAGACCTCCCGGCGGTCTCGTGGGTGATCCCGAGCAATGAGGTCTCGGAGCATCCACCGGCCTCGATCGCACGGGGCCAGGCCTACGTGACCGCCGTCGTCAATGCCCTGATGCAGGGCCCGGATTGGGCCTCGACGGCGGTGTTCGTGGCATGGGACGACTGGGGCGGCTTCTACGATCACGTCACGCCACCCAAGGTCGACATGAACGGCTACGGGCTGCGCGTCCCGGGCCTCGTCATCAGCCCATGGGCCAGGAAGGGATTCATCGACCATCAGGTCCTGAGCTTTGATGCGTACGCGAAATTGATCGAGGACCTCTTCCTCGGCGGGGCGCGCCTCGACCCGGCAACCGATGGCCGTCCCGACCCGAGGCCCGACGTCCGCGAGAACGCGCGGCAGCTTGGCGACCTGCTCGCGAGCTTCGACTTCGTTCAGCCGCCGCAACCCGCGCTCGTGCTGCCGACGACGTGGGACCCAGCCGTCGAGCTTCCACCGCCGACGCCGGCCCCGAGCTGATCCGCGTCAAGCGCAGGCGGCGACGGCCTTGTTCCCTGCCTGTTTGAGCATGGCGATGTCGCTTTGGGAACCAGCGACGTCCTTATGGACCGCGTTGGCGTTGCCGGCGTTCGCGTCCTGCACGATCGCCGCCGCCGTCACGATGAGCTCCCCGTAGCCGGTCAGGGCCGACTCCTGGAACGACCGGTAACAGGCCGCCGCCGGATGCGCCAGCAGCCATGAGCGTTCGCTGCTCGCCTTGCTCGTGATGTGTTGGGCGGCGGCTGCTGCAATGGGAAGGTCAGCGTCCTGGACCGCCGTCGTGATCGTGCCCAGGAGCCCATCGATCGAGCTTGCAGCAGTGCCGATGCGGTTGCTGAACCGGGTTGCCGCGGCGGCCGGCTCGAGTGTCGGCGCAGGCAGATGCGTCGGCCGCGGCGCCGACCCACGGGCTGTCGGAGTGGGCGCGGCGCTCGGCGCTCCCTGCGTCGGGGGCGGGCCCGACGCTTCGGCTGCGGTCGAGGCGCCTGGGGACGGTGACCAGCCCGGCGAGCCGCCGACCGCGACGCCCGGGTAGCCGGTTCCACTCGGCTGGACGCTCGCCGATCCGGGATCGGCGATCAAGCCCGGCGCGCGGCCGCCTCTGCCCAGCGCCGAGACGAGGATCACGACACCGACCAACACAACGCCGCCAAACTCGATCATCAAGCGCGTGCGGCGGCGGCGGAGGACCGTCCAAAGGGCTCCGGCCAGCGGCATGCCGAGCGCCCCAACCAGAGATCGACGCTGCTCCGGCGGGCGCATGAGTGGCTTGGTCGGTTGCGTGACGACGTTTGCGGTGAAACCGAGACGACCCAGGTCCCATCGCAGGCCAGCCATGGCGTCGGCGATCTCGCGGAGCGCTCGGACGATCAGTCCGACGAACTCGGTCAGACGCCCGACGCCGCCCGGCGTCCGGGGCGGCACCGCCAGGCTGACCGAGCGGCCGTACTGCTCGAAGCGGGCGGCGAGCTCGGCCGCCGATTTGCCGAGGAGCGCGAGCCGCACCACCAGCGGGTGCCCTGCGCTGACCCCGGACGCAGTGACGAGGCTCGGAGCATCCCGCCGCAGGACAGCCAAGTCGCGACGGGCGTCGGTGGACGACGCGAAGAGGAGATCGAGCGCGTCGTTGCTGACCCCAGGGTCATCGAAGTTCTCGAACACCGTGGCCCCGAAGGAGGCGCCGGCAGCCTGGAAGCGTTCGAGCACCTGCTCGAACCCGGCGACAAGCTGCTCGAGGCGCACGACTCGTTGCTCGAGGTCGGCATCGAGGGCGGCCGAGCTCAGCACGTTCGCTTCGGTGGCGCCCGTTGTCGTCGCGCCTGCCCCGGCGTTTGCCTCGACCATGTGTCGCCGGTCATCCTACGGCCGCCGCTTAGAGATCCCTAGGGTCGCTGCTCGTCGACGACCCCGATGAGGAACCGCCACGCGCCGGCAATGGCCCAGACGAGGGCGGCGATCGTCTCGAGGCCGATCCAGTAGAGGCCACCGACCTGGCCGGCGCCGGTGACGATGGACACGGCCCCGATGAGGCCTGACGCGGCGATCGCGTAGCCGACCGCCATCCGCTGCCAGGCAGCCCGCGGAAGCCGCCAGGCGACCTGCCGCAGCGCCTTCGTGTTGTTGTAGGTATTGATCGAGGCGAAGCCCAAGGAGATCAGCCCGATCTCCCAGCCCGCCCAAGCTGGCTCCTGCGGGAACAGGGCAACGAGGCCGATGGCCATCGTGGCTGTGAGCACGACCAGGGTCGCTCTCGCATGCGAGCGATGGGTGAGGCTGCCGGCGATGTAGTCGGCGTGGATCGAGAGTCCGACGACGATCAGCCCGATGAGGGCCGCGCTGGCGGCCGCGATCGTGAAGAAGAACTCCTTCCACGACGAGGCATCCAGCGGTTCGAACATCCGAGCAGTCTAGGCGGGGCCCACCCTCACCAGGCCGTTGCGTCGCGAGCGATCTCGCGCTTGCGACGGTCGACGAAGGCGTCGAGGGCCTCGGCCGCGGCCGGTTGGAGCGGCGGGGGTACGTACTCGGCGAGGAGCTGCTTCCAGATGCGATTCGCCCGCTGCGTCGCGGTTCGCTCGCCGTCCTCCTGCCACGTCTCGAAGTTTCGCCAGTCGGACAGCATCGGCTGGTAGAACGCGGTCTCGAACCGCTCGAGGGTGTGGGCGGAGCCGAAGAAATGGCCGCCCGGCCCGACCTCGGCGATGGCGTCGAGGCCGAGCTCCGCGTCGTCGACCGGGAACGGGACGAGCACCTCGGCAATCTGCTGCAGCATCTCGGCGTCGAGGATGAGCTTCTCGAATGATGCCGTGAGCCCGCCCTCGAGCCAGCCCGCGCCCTGGTACAGCAGGCTCGCACCGCCCATGACCGATCCCCAGATCGACATCTGGCTCTCGTACGCCGCTTGGGCGTCGACGACGGCCGATCCGGTCACGTTCGACGATCGATGCGGCAGGCCGTAGCGGCGCGCCAGCTGGCCGGTGACCAGGGCCGCTTTCACGTACTCCGGCGTCCCGAAGGCAGGCGATCCGGTGCGCATGTCGACGTTCGACGTGAAGCCCCCGTAGACCATCGGCGCGCCTGGTCGGACGATCTGCGTGAGCGCCATCATGAACAGCGCTTCCGCGTTCTGCTGGGCATCGCGCCCGCGAGCGTGAACGGCGTGGCGACCACCGGCTGGCCCCACGTCGCCATCTCGATGAGCCCGTCCGACATCGGGCCGTCGAGCCGGAGCGGTGAGTTCGAGTTCACGATCGTCATCAGGCTCGGTTCCCGGACGAGCGTCTCGCGGTCGATGCCCCGCGTGATGCATACCACCTCGATGGCGTCGTCGACGACGGTCGACCCGAAGGCGAGGCACTGCCACGCCTTGTCGAGCAGGCTCGCCAGCGTCCGATACATATCGAGGTGCCGGGTCTCGACCGGGAGGTCGGTCGGCTCGAGCGGGCCGCCACCCTCCTGGTGGACGATGTCGAGGCTGCCGATCACCCGGACGTAGGCATCGAAGTCCGCGGCGTTGCCCGCGCGCCGGCCGCGGTCGAGATCGGTGACGAACGCCGGACCGCCGACCGCGCCGATGACGAGGTGGCGATCCCCGAACACGAGCCCGCGCTCGGTGTTCCGGGCATGCAGCTCGAAGCGGGACGGCGCGAGGGCGACCAGCTCCTCAACCTGGGCCGCGTCGAGCCGAACACGGCCGGCCGGCCCGCGAGTGCCGTCCTCCCGCTCGACGCGCGCGCCGGCGGCCTCGAATCGATCGATCGCCCGCGCCCCGAGCACCTCCACCCCGATGTCGCGCAGGATCCTGAGCGAAGCGACGTGGATCGCCTCGACCTGGTCAGCCGACAGGATCTCCAGGGGCCGGTATGGATTGACGATCCGGCGCCACGGGAGTCGTGGGATGCCACCCGCGACGCGCCTGGGGTTGCGCCCGCGCGCCCGGGAGACCGCCGTCGGTGCGTTCTCGGGGCGTTCGGGCACGCCGCCACGATAGAGCGGGGCGGGTCAGGCCGGAGGTTCGACCGCCGGGTGCAATTCGCGCTCGCTTCGCACGACGCGGAGTGCGACTGCGGCGACACGAGCTTCCCATTCGGGCCCGCCGATGTCCGAGCCGAGGGCAGGATCGGCGTGTTCCGCGGACGCGGTCGGCTTGTAACGGCGCTCGACGATGCCCTCGAGCCACTTCCGAATCGGCGTGAAGACGGACGCCAGGATGAGCGTCGAGATGATGATCGCCGCGTCCGACCGATCGCCGGTGACGGTCTGGAAGACCCGTTGGAGCAGCGTCACCACGGCCGCGTACAGCCCCGCGAGCAACGCCGTCAGCGGAACGTAGACGAGCGTGCGGCTGATGAGGTGGTCGATCTGGTAGAGACGGTACCGGGTCACCGCGATCCCGACCGAGATCGGGACGAGCACGAGCCCGACCGCAGCCAGTAACCCGGTCCCAGGACCGCCGATCGAAGGAACGACCGTCATGGCGAGCGGCAACGCGGCGAGCGACACGGCCGCGAGGAACCAGCGGAGCTGCTGACGGTCGACGACATCGCCACGCCGGTACCGCACGACCACCGCGAGAATCCCGAGGAGCGTCATGACCAGAATGCCGATCGAGACCGTTGGGTATGCGAGGCTGCCGAGCCAGGGTGGGAGGCCATCGACGGCGAACGGGTTTGCGTACGCGCCGGCTACCACCCCAACCAGGGCATCGGGGCGAATGAGCTGGAGGAACGTCCCGAATCCAACCGACGCCACGCCGAGCGCGACTGGCCATCGCCAACGCGGGGATGGCAGCCGGCCGTCAGGAAAGACGATGGCAAGGCCAGGCAGGATGGAGACGAAGCCAGGCCCGATGGCCACGGGCCCCAGCAGCTGAATCGCGACGAGGAGCGGTGAGTCCGGCTCGCGAACGAGCAGGATGCCTCCGAAGATATACCCGAACGGCACGAGCGCAAACAGCAGGGCGCCGAGCAGCAGGGTCGCGGCGATCCGACCGGCGCCGACGCGTCCGGCGAGCAGGGCTCCAACCGTCGCATAGCCAATCGTGATCACCAGGAAGGCGCCGATCGCGGCATTGATGATGAGCACTTGATCCGGTGAGGGCGATGCGCCGCTCGCGGCCGCCGCGACTCGGAAGAAGTCGGTGCCGAAGCTGGCCCAGGCCGTCGCGAGCCCCATGAGGACGACCGCGAGCCAGGCGGTGGCGGCCAGGAGCACGATCCAGCGACGGGGTGACCGCGGCTCGGTCAGCAACAAGTCGGACGGGATCGGGGCCGCTTCGCCCACAGCAGTCATGTCGCCACGAGGCCTTCCCGTCGGATCGTGCGTAGGGTCGCGCGTTCTCTGGATAGCGCGAACGTCGAGCGCATCAGAGGGTCCGAGTCACGGTGCGCCCAAGATGAGAACCGTGTCAACCAATGGACCACATGAGCCGCCCGGATTGAAGAGAACGCCTACGGCCGAGGAGCGGACGGGCTCGCGCAGAAATGGCGTGGCAACGGCGCGACGAACGGATTGCATGCTGAGCGCCATCGATTCGGTCCCTGCCTTCGCATCGTGGCAACGAGCGGGGTGCTGAAGTGCGACGATGCGAGCCTCATGGGGCGCCGCCGACATCCTCGTTCTCATCGCGGTGGTCTGCTTCGCGCTGGCAGTGATCGGCGTCGACGTACGCGTGAACCTGGTGGCCCTGGGCCTCGCCTTCGGCTTCGGGGCATTCCTGGTCAGGAGTCGGGGCCTCCGCGCTCCCTGACGGACGTCGGTCGATCGGTGCTGGTCCGATGAGGGGCGATCGCGTCGAGGCCGTCGTCGACACCGGCCAGGGCGTCCAGACGTTCGAGATCGTCGCCTCGCGCGCCGGGCGGCGGATCGAGGTGACGACGTCGCGTGGCGTGGTCGAGGTCACCGAGGTCACGCGCGGTGGCACGCCGGTCCGAACCGGGCGGTTCATGTCCAGCCGGCTGATCGCGCTGGTCGAGCACCCCGCCCGGGAGCGCGACGATTCGCGGGTCGAGGTGACAACGAGACGCCGGATCGCGGGCGGTCAGCTGCCGCGCTGACCTTCATCCGCGACTTGTTGCCGAGGTCGTGACAGACAACCCGGCACGAACCCGGCCTACGATTCACATGTGCAGCTGATCGACGGCCGGCCCGTCTATGCGGCGACGGACCTGGTCGGCTTCCTTGCCTGCTCGCATCGGCTCGCGCTGGAGCGAGCGGCCTTGGCCGGGCTGGTCGAGAAGCCGATGCGCGACGATCCGACGATCGAGCTCATCGCCAGGCGCGGGCTCGCGCATGAGCGGCGCTACCTCGATGAGCTGCGTGCCGCCGGCAGGAACGTCGTCGAGATCCAGCGTGACGGCTCGACGGCGACGGTTGGTGACGAGCTGCGTGCGGCCGCGGCCGAGACCGAGGCGGCGATGCGGCGGGGTGTCGACGTCGTCTACCAGGCGACGTTCTTTGACGGTCGCTGGCGTGGTCACGCCGACTTCCTGCTCCGCGTTGAGTCACCAAGCGAGCTCGGCGCGTGGTCGTACGAGGTCGCCGACACGAAGCTCGCGCGACGGGCCAAGGCCGGCGCGATTCTCCAGGTCTGCTCGTACGTCGAGCAGCTCGCCCGGGTCCAGGGCAAGACGCCCGAGCGGCTGCACATCGTGCTCGGTGGCAGCGCGCGCGAGACGGCGACCTATCGCGTCGCCGACTTCATGGCCTACTACCGCCGCATCAAGGCGGAGTTCGAGGCGGCGGTCGGCGGCAGCGAGCCGGTCTACCCGGTCACGGCCACATACCCGGAGCCGGTCGAGCACTGCGATGTCTGTCGCTGGGCGGTGCATTGCCGGGCCCAGCGCCGGCGCGACGACGACCTCTCCCTCGTCGCCGGCATCAGCGCCCGCCAGCGTCGGGCGCTGAAGGAACGCGGCGTCAAGAGGCGTCGCGAGCTGGCGGTGCTCCAGCTGCCCGTCCGACCGCCTCTGGAAGGCGTGAGCGGCCAGTCCCTGCAGCGCGTCCATGACCAGGCGCTCATCCAGGTCGAGGGCGAGGACGAAGGCCGTGCGAAATGGGACTTCATCGAGCCGGAGCTCGCCGACGACGGGGGCCTCGTCGCAGATCGTGGTTTTCTCGTCCTGCCGCCACCAACGCAGCACGACCTGTTCTTCGACATCGAGGGCGACCCCTTCGCGCTCGACGACGGCGTGGAGTATCTGTTCGGCGTTCTCGAGCCCGACCGGGAGGACCCCGGCCGGCCGGGCCAGCCCCTCTACCACGAGATCTGGAGCCGCGATGGGCACGGCAGTGTCACGCGAGCTGCCGAGAAGGCGGCGTTCGAGCAGTTGGTCGACCTCCTGATCGACCGCCTGGACCGTCATCCCGAGATGCACGTCTACCACTACGCCGCCTATGAGAAGGCCGCACTCGGGCGCCTGGCGCAGCGGCACGCGACGCGCGAGGAGGAGGTCGACCGGCTGCTTCGCGCGAGAGTCCTCGTCGACCTGTTTCGCGTCGTGAGGCAGGGCATCAGGGCCAGTGTCGAGAGCTACTCGATCAAGCGGCTCGAGCCGCTGTACGGGCTCGAGCGCGAGGTCGAGCTGCGCAGCGCCGGCTCGAGCATCGTCGCGTTCGAGGCCTGGCTCGAGGGTGGAACGGCCGAGAACGGCGAGGTCGGCGAGGACATCCTCCGTGCGATCGCCGGCTACAACCGCGACGACGTCATCAGCAACCTTCGCCTCCGCGACTGGCTGGAGGAACGGCGACCCGAGCTGGCGCGGCGCATCGGTCGGCCGATCCCGCGCCCCGACGAGCAGGCAGAGGCCACCGAACCACGTGAGCCGGGCGAGCATGAGCGGCAAGTCGCCGCGGCCGTCGCGGTGCTGACTGCCGATGTCCCCGCGGAAGCATCCAACCGATCGCCGGCGCAGCAGGATGGCTGGCTCCTCGCGCAGCTGCTCGATTGGCACCGCCGCGAAGAAAAGGCCTTTTGGTGGCGCTTCTTCGAGCTCGCGGGCATGACCGACGAGGAGCTCGTCGACCAGCGCGAGCCGCTCTCCAGGCTGGAGCTCCTGGACGAGAGCGAGCCGATGACGAAGGCGGGCAGCCGGCTCCAGCGCTACCGCTATCCGTTGCAGGACCACGCCCTCAAGGTCGGCCGGTCCGTGATCAACCCGGAGCTGGTCGATGACGACGGGCCGGCCGCGTGCGCGACGGTCCACGCGCTCGACGAGGTCGAGCTGATCGTGACCCTGAAGCGCTCACCCGCACAGCTGGAGAAGGGCAACCCGAAGGCGCTCATCCCGCTCGAGACGATCTCGACGGCCGAGATCCGGCGGTCGCTCCTCCGCACGGCCCAAGGGGTGATCGAGAACGGGCTCGACGACGCGGCGTCGCGCCGCGCCGCGCTGGACCTCATTGGGCGCCACCCACCGCGGCTGGGTGGTGGGGCTGGCCGAACGGGCACCGGAGCCGGGACCGGCAAGCAGGCGCTGCGACGCCCAGGGGAGACGCCGCTCCAAGCCGCGATTCGCCTTGGACTCGCGCTCGATGGCGGCGTGCTCTCCATCCAGGGGCCGCCTGGGAGCGGGAAGACCTACACGGCCGCGCGCATGATCGTGCGCCTAGTCGCGGCGGGCAAACGGGTTGGTGTCACCGCCAACAGCCACAAGGTGATTGCCAACGCCTTGGACAAGGTTCAGGAGGCCGCAATTCAGGCAGGCACACCGGTCCGAATCGGCCAGCGCACGGGCCAGGAGGACGACGCCGTCTCGCCGCACGCTCGGCCCGTCAAGGCAAACCCCGAGGCGGCGGCTGCCCTCCGCGACAACGAGCTGGATGTCCTCGGCGGGACGGCATGGCTCTGGTCGCGCGAGGAGATGGAGGGCGCAGTCGACGTGCTGTTCGTGGACGAGGCGGGCCAGTTCTCGCTCGCGAACGCCGTTGGCGTGGCACCGGCCGGGAGGTCGCTCGTCCTGCTCGGCGACCCACAGCAGCTCGAGCAACCGCTCCAGGGCAGCCACCCGCCTGGCGCGGAGCGCAGCGCGCTCGGCCACGTCCTCGGCGACGACGCCGTCATCCCAGGCCACGTCGGGCTGTTCCTCGCGGACACGTGGCGCCTACACCCGGACGTGTGCGCATTCACCTCGGAGGTCTTCTACGAGGGCCGGCTCGCATCGGAGCCGACGCTGGCCCGCCAGGCGCTCGTCGGCGTGCCGCCCGCGGATGGGACCGGATTGCGCTGGCTGCCCGTCGAACATGACGGCGACGCGACCGAGTCGATCGACGAGGGCGCCCTCGTCGCCGGGCTTGTCCGCGAGCTGCTCGAGGCGGAGGCACGCTGGACGGACCGCAACGGCGTGTCGCACGCCATCACCTTGGATGACGTGGTCATCGTCGCCCCGTACAACGCCCACGTGGAGCGGGTCGCAAAGGCCCTCGCCGATGCAGGCTACCCGGGAGCGCGGGTCGGCACGGTCGACAAGTTCCAGGGCCAGGAGGCGCCGATCTCCATCTACTCGATGGCGACCTCGTCGCCGGAGCTCGCACCGCGCGGGATGGAGTTCCTGTACTCCCTCAACAGGCTGAACGTCGCGACGTCACGGGCGAGATGCGCCGCGCTCGTGGTGGCCTCGCCGGCGCTCGTTCGCGTCGCGTGCCACAGCCCGCGCCAGATGCAGCTGGCGAATGCGCTCTGCCGCCTGGTCGAGCTCGCGACGGGTGAGCGTGACCTGACCGACACGCCATCAGGGAATTCGAGCGACCCGACGCGGGTTCCGGAGCCGGCCCTGGCCGGCGTCCAGCTCAGCTGGCTCGGCGAATCTTCCTGAACGGCGGCCAGACGAGCTGGTCATCGGCCAGGACCCGGCGCTCGGGGAAGAGGCGGCGCCGAACCATGCGTGCCACGGTGGGTCGCTCACCGAAGCGGTGCACGGCCGGCGCCATGGGATCGGGCGACGCGAGCCGGACCGGCTCGCGTCGCACCGAGGAGGGCTGGTGGGGCATGGGAGCTGGCTAGGCCGGCTCCCGCCGCATGACGTTCACGGCCCACAGGACGATCGCTTCGAGGATCGTCCAGCCGACGAGCGCGGCGATCGCCGCGATGTCGAGGATTGAGCCGGACGAATGGAGCGCATCCACTCTGAAGATGCCGATGAACGGGGTCACGAAAACCTGGCTCACGTTCAGGATGAACGCAACGAGGTCATTGCCCTCGCGCGCGTTCAGCAACAGCAGAACGATGCGCAGGCCGATGAACACCTGGATGATCCCGAAGATCAGGACCACCACGCGGCGGATCATCTCGCCGCCGCTCGGCGTGACCTGCGTACGCTCGACGACCTGGTTCGTGCTCGTTCCCGGCACGGTTGCCGGGTCGTCATCACGACGGGTTACAACACGTCGTTCGTAAGTCATGAACACATCCCTCCTTAGGGGAAGGCCACAAGCGTGGCCCCACCGTGGTGCACGGCGGGTATCAACCATTCCGAGAAGCCCTTGCAGTGGCGGTGCAGTGGGTCGCGCCCGATCAGCGGCCGATCACATGGACTCTTCGGGAACGTCGACATCGGGGAGCAGGTCCGGAGCTCCCGAGCCGATCCCGCCGCCGGGCCCGTTCTCGATCCGTTTGCCGAGTCGCCGGGGTAGGTCGGCGTCCGGCGTATCCGGCAGATCGGGTGGAGGTTCGGGGTGGTCCGCGCCGGGTAGGTCCAGGTCGGGCCGGCCCTCGGCCGGCTCCGGATCCGGATCGCGGGGTGTGTCGGTCGTGGGCTCTCGCATGGCTACCTCCGGTCGAATGTCGGCTTGCTCGTTCGACTTTGACCGCTCGTGGCTGGCAGACACGCGTGGCTCCTGAACCCTTCGATTGCAGGCTGCTTGCGCGGCGCAGTCCGAGGCCGCGGTCACGCTTGGCTCGCTTTGGCGACACGAGGCTGCAACGGCCGTCGCGGCTCGCGTTGTCCCGTCTTGGCCTTCTGCGACGAGGATCGAGGGATACACAAGGAGGCCGCCGACCATGACCGCAATCGTCCTACCCGACGTCGACAAGTCGACCATCGAGGAGCTGCGGAAGCGCATCCCGGATCTGTCGGAGATCGAGCTCCCGAACCTGCCCTCGATGAAGAAGGTCAGCCAGGCCACGGATCAGACGATCGACCGCCTCCTCGGGCGCTCGCGCGCATCTGTCTGGCCATGGATCGCCGCAGGGATCGGGCTCGTGGCCGTGATCGGCGTCGTGGCCGCATGGTTCGCCTGGTTCCGGCGACCGACCTGGCAGGCAGAGTCTGATTCCTGGTCGGACAGCGCCGACGAGTCCACGATTCCGCCGACCATGACGACCAGCTCGACCTCCCTCGGCGAGGCCGATGACCTGGGCCTCAAGCCGGTGATGGACGAGCCCCGCACCAAGGCGTCGAGCACGAAGTCCTCGCGAGCCGGTGCCGGGCTGACGGCGGCCGAGAGCTCGCTCGGCTCGACGCCGTATCCGATCGAGGAGGCGTGATGCCCGCTGACACGATCATCGCGCTGCTCGCCACCACGCTGCTCGCGACGGGTTGGGCCCTCTGGCTGCTGCCCGTGGGCACATGCGCCGAATGCCCGCATTGCCGGGCCGAGAAGCTGGCCCACGAGCGCGCCGACGAGGCGCGGGCGGGCCGCCTCTACGGCATTCCGCTGTGCCCGGCCTGCGGCCGGCACCACGCCCGCGGCGAGAAGCACCGGACCTAGGTGCGACGGCCCGGGTGACCCCGGCTGCGATGCGGTCGCAATGCCCGCCCCGCTCGCTGGCACGATGCCTGTAACAGGCGCTGCTGAGACTGACGCTCGGCTCGTTCAGCGTCGTCTCCCAGGAGGGTGACGGGACCGCCGCGCGGGACCTCTGGTGTGATGCAACGGGCGGCCCGGATCGCTGGGCCGCCCGGCTGATTCCCGGGACATCCGGCTGATACACCGAGGCCGCGGGCAGCTCTCAAACCGGTGTCTCCCCACCCCAACCAACCCTCCCGCCCGGAACTGCCACGGCCGGTCCGCAGTCGTGTAACCGCGTTGCGAGGAACGCCGCGACCTCGCTCTCGTGCTCGATGCGGCCGACCGGCGATTCTGCGGATGACACTCAACGCTGGTCCTCACCAGCTGGCAGCCAAGGAGCACAAGACGTGAGCCTGTCGACGATGGTCAGCAGAGGCGTGGCGGAACGCCTCCGCCCGCGCCAGGCGGATGAAGGCGCGAGGATCGACCGGCCCCGGGTCACGAGCCTTGCGGTGCGGATGCCGGGTGCCTCGATGCGGCTGCTCGAGACCGGCCTCGCCCTGACCGCAATCGCGACCGCGATCCTCATCGGCATCGGTCGCTGAGCCGGCACCGGAGCCCGCGCACGGGCCCCGCTTCGACGGGGCCCTGACAGCACGCTTTCGGCAGGCCGAGCGCTGCGGTGCGCTCCCCGGCCTGGCCCTCAGAGCCGCCGGCGCAGCCGCGGCTGTGGCGGCGGCTGCGCGGGCTGCGGCGGTGGCGTGCCCTGCGGTGGCGGCGGCGGACACTGCTTGCAGTTGTCCTTGCCGCCGCTGCCCGGATCCTTGGGCTTACTGCACGGGCCGGCCAGCGGACCACCCCACGAGCGCTCCCCGAACCAGTAGGCGGTGATCGAGCCGTAGGGCCCCCGGATGCCCGTCCCCCGCCGTGCTCGCGCGACCCACGCCGCAACGTCGTCGTCCCAGCGCGCCGGGCCGAGCTCGGCCTTCACCGGGTCCACCTGCCACGTCCCGCAGCCCTGGGAGTAGAGCAGCCCGGCGGGATCGACCCCGTGCTTCGCGCCCGGCTGCGTGCCGTTGATGAACCACTCGCGCACCGTGCCGTGTGACCACGGCCCGGGCCTGCCGCCTGACCAGCGGTCGATCGTTGCGCGGACGATGTCACCGGGCCGAGCGAAGTCGGCGAGCGGCCACTTCCTGGAGTACTCGCGGACGAAGGCGTGCCACACCTCGCCGGCGGCCTCGAGCGACGTGGGCGGGTCGTTGGTGCGCGGTGCGGAGTGGTCGCTGTTGCCCATCCAGATGCCGACCGCCAGGCCGGGCGCCGACTTGTCCTTCGGCGGGGCCAGGAAGCCGTACGCGCCGAAGTCCATGTTGTTGTCAGCCGTGCCCGTCTTCACCGCCGCCGGTCGACGCTTGCCGCCCGGCCCGTTGCGCAGCGCGAGCGTGCTCGCCCAGAACGGGTTCTGGCTCATGTCGGTATTGCCGGCCAGGATGTCGGTGACGAGGTACGCCGCCTCTGGCGACACCGCCTGCTTGCCCTGCGGCTTCGGCGCCTCGTAGGTGACCGTGCCGTTCGGCGCGGTGATCGACAGGATCATCCGTGTCGGCACGTGCACGCCGCCGTTGGGGAAGCTGCCGAACGCCGAGGTCAGGTCGATCGGCGTCGTCTCGACCGTGCCGATCGCCCCGGCAAGGCCCGACTGCAGGAACGCGTCCCGTCCGTTGAGAAACTCGATGCCGAGCCTGTGGGCCGTGTCGGCGACTGCCTCGTTGCCGACGCGCTGCAGGACCCGGATCGCCGGCAGGTTCAGCGACAGCTGGAGCGCCTGGCGGACGCGGACCGGGCCGCGTTCGAGCCGGTCGGCGTCCTTGGGCGTCCAGCCGCCACCGAAGTTGGTCGAGATATCGAGCAGGAGGCTGCCCGGCGTGAGCACGCGCTTGTCGAACGCGGTGGCGTAGACGACCGGCTTGAACGCCGAACCCGGCTGCCGCGGCGCGGCCGCTGCGTCGAACTGGGGCTGGAACCGGCGGTTGGCGAGGTCGAGCCGGTCGTACCCGGCGCTGCCGACATACGCGAGGACGTCGCCGGTCCGGTAGTCGAGCGCCACCAGCGCCGCGTCGTGGAGGTCCTTCCCGCGCAGGTTGTTGATCCAGCGCCGGTCGGGCCGACCCAGCTTGAGCCGGTCCATCTCGCGGGCCGCCTCCTTTGCCGGCAGGTTCGGGATCAGGGCCGCCGCCTCCGCGTACCGCTCGGCGAGCTGCTGGGCGTCCCAGTCCAGCGTGGTGATCACCCGGTAACCGCCGGTCTCGACCGCTTCGGCGCCGCCGAGGAGCTGCTCCAGCTCGGCGTGCACCGCCCATGAGAAGTGCCCCGCCCGCAGCTTCATCGGCTTCTCGCCGGCGAGCACGACGGGTTCGGCGAGGGCCGCGGCGAGCTGATCGGGCGTCAGGTGCGTCCAGCGTGACGAGGTCATGCCCCGCAGCACGTAGTCGCGGCGGACCACCGGCGGCGCGTCCATCGGCACGACCAGGCGCCCGTCCGTAGCCTTGATGGCGTACCGATACGGGTCATAGGTGGACGGCGCCTTGGGCAGGCCGGCGAGGAGGGCCGCCTGGGCTGGCGTGAGCTTGGCCAGATCCGTCACGCCGAAGTACACCTGCGCCGCGGCCGCGATGCCGAACGCCTGGTGCCCGTAGTAGATCTCGTTGACGTAGGCGGTGATGATCTGCTCCTTGCCGGCCTCGCCGGGGAAGGCGGCGGTCAGGCGCGATGCCTGGAGGAGCTCGAGGACTTTGCGCAGGTAGCGATCGTTCGACTGGGTCACCTCGGGCGGCAGCAGTCGCGCGCGTACGAGCTGCTGGGTGATCGTCGACGCGCCGCGCTCGCCGCTGCTCTCGCCGGTTACGTTCTGGTAGGCGGCAGCGACGATCGCGCCGAGGTCGAAGCCGTCGTTCTGCCAGAAGGTGCGGTCCTCGGCGGCGGTGGTCGTGTCGAGGACGAGCCGCGGGACCTCGTCGAAGGTCACGACGCGTCGCTTCTCGCGCTCGAAGCGGGCCAGCTCGACCTTGCCGGTCCGGTCGTAGACGATCGTCGGCTGGGCAAAGTCGAGGCTCGCGAGGCTCGTCGGGTCGGGCAGGCCGTTGCTCAGCGAGCCGATGACGCTCGCGCCCACCATCGCCGCGACGCCACCCATCGAGGCCACGCCGAGAGTGACGGCGAAGAATACGACTGCGGCGATGCGACCGATGGGCGGACGGGTCGGGCGGGCGCGGTCCATACCCCGGACCGCGAGGGCGGCCCGGGTTCGGGGCGATAGCCGGAGGTGGGCGCGGCGGTCGGTCAGACCTCGCGCAGAACCGCCCATCTAGCTGGGAATCCGGCCGTTCTTCACCATCGCCTTCAGGAACCTGAGATGCTCGATCTCGCGGATCGACCAGCCTTCGGTCGCGGGCCGCAACCCGTTGACCAGAGCGACGAGGTTGCTTGCTTCGCGCTCCGTCCAGCCACCTGCCTCCAGGTGCCAGACCAGGGATCTCGCCCCCTCCAGAGCCAGCGTCGGCGTGCGCGTCGCGTTCATCGAGCCCGAGCCTACGAAGTGAGCCGCGTCGCGCAGCGCTACGGCGCGGTAACGCCTCCTTGCAGTCCGCTGTCACGATCCCGAGTGTCGCGGCGCTGCGATGCCCGACGCCGCGCGTGGATATGTCCCGGGCGAGACAGGGCGCGGCAGGCCGGGCATCATGTCCCCGTGGCGCAGCCTCTCGTCGATCGCGCCGACAGCACGACGCCGGCGCCCGTGCAGCTCCCGCCGCCACGCCCGACGATCGTCCCCGCCACCGATCTGGGCGGCGTCGGCGTGCTCAAGCATGGCAACCTGTACCTGCTGACCGACCCCTTCGGCGACATCCATCCCGACTCTCGCGGTCTCGGCCTGTACGACCTCGACACCCGCGTCCTGTCGTGCGCGGTCCTGCGCATCAACGGCGTGCGACCGACGTTGCTGCGGACGCAGTCGGCGGCGAACCACATCAGCACGATCCAGCTCACGAATCCCGAGCTGCGGCGCGACCCGGTGATCAAGCAGGACAAGAAGGAGGCGCTCGCACTTCGGGCGATCTCGGTCACGCGTCGACGCTGGATCGCGGGTGGGCTCGCGGAGCGGATCGAGATCACGAACTACAGCGCGGCGCGGCAGCACGTCGAGCTCGACCTGCGGCTCGACATGGACGCGGCCGACATCTTCGAGGTCCGAGGCCGGATCCGTGAACGGCGCGGTCATTTCCGGCCGACCGAGGCGACGCCGGAATCGCTGGTCTTCGCCTACGAAGGGCTGGACGGCCTCCTGCGCCGCACGAAGCTGTGGTTCACGCGCGCGGAGGTGACCGGAAGCAACCCCGACGAGGTCGGCGGCGGCGAAGGCTCGGTCCGCGTGCACTGGGCGCTGGATGTCGAGCCGGGTGCCCGAGACGCCGTGCGCTGGGAGGTGGCCACCGACCTGCGTCCGATCCCGGGGGCGCCGCAGGCGACCGAGCAGACGCCGACCCGGCTCGCGCGCTCGGTCGCCGGTGGCGCCGCGGACGCGGCGGCTGCCGACGGCGGGCACTCGAAGCTGTCCATCGCCGAGCCGAGCGTGGCCGAGGAGGAGTACGGCAAGTGGCTCGAGCGTTGCGCGCGCATCCGCTCGGACGGCGAGTTGTTGGACCTGGCGATTCGCCGGAGCATCGCCGACCTGCGCCTGCTCCGAAACGACGGACCCATGCGCGGCGAGCACTACGTGGCCGCGGGCGTGCCCTGGTTCGCGACGCTGTTCGGGCGCGACAGCATCATCACCTCCCTGGAGATCCTGCCGTTCATGCCCGACGTCGCGCGGGAGACGCTGCGCGTGCTGGCCGACTGGCAGGCAACCGAGGATGACCCGGCGAGGGACATGGAGCCGGGCAAGATCCTCCACGAGCTGCGCGTGGGCGAGCTCGCACGCACTGGCGAGCTACCGCACCGGCCGTACTACGGGAGCGTCGATGCCACGCCCCTGTGGCTGATCCTGCTCGACGAGACGTACCGCTGGACCGGCGACCTCGAGCTGGTCCGGTCACTCTGGCCGAACGCTCTTGCGGCCCTCGAGTGGATCGACCGGTGGGGCGACCGCGACGGTGACGGCTTCGTCGAGTACGAACGGCGGAACCCGCTGGGGCTGCTCAACCAGGGTTGGAAGGACTCCGGCGACGCGATCCGCCACCGGGACGGCACGCCGGCGCTGGCGCCGATCGCGCTCGTCGAGATCCAAGGCTACGTCTACGACGCCAAGCGACGCCTGGCGAAGCTCGCCGGGCGACTGGGCGAGCGGGAGCTGTCGGAAAAGCTGGACGTCGAGGCCACGGAGCTGCAGCGGCGTTTCGATACGGCCTTCTGGATGGACGACGTGAGCTTCTATGCCGTCGCGCTGGATCGCGACAAGCGCCAGGTGGGGACGATCACCTCGAACCCGGGCCAGTGCCTGTGGAGCGGGATCGTGCCACCGGAGCGGGTCGACGCGGTGGTCGACCGCCTGCTCGACCCGACGATGGACTGCGGCTGGGGCATCCGCACCTACGCGTCCGGGCAGCCGGGTTTCAATCCCGTCGGGTACCACACGGGAACGGTCTGGCCCCACGACAACGCGCTCATCGCCGCCGGAATGAAGCGGGTCGGCCGGCACGATGCTGCGGACCGCATCGCGACCCGCATCTTCGAGGCGGCCCAGCATTCGCCCGATTTCCGGCTCCCCGAGCTCTTCTGTGGCTACGATCGGGGCCTCGCCGACGTGCCGGTTCCGTACCCCGTGGCGTGCTCACCCCAGGCGTGGTCCGCCGCAACCGCGCTGTCCCTGCTCCAGACCATGCTCGGGATGCACGCCGACGCCGCTCGGGACGTGCTCGAGCTCGAACGCCCGCACCTCCCGTCGTGGCTGGGGAAGGTCACGGTCCACGAGCTGCATGTTGGCGAGCGCACGGTCGACCTGCTGTTCCATCGCTGGCGGGGCACGACGACCAGCGCCGAGGTATTGAGGCGAGATGGTCCGCTGGAGCTCGTGATCCGGGTTTAGCGGGCCTCTTCCGTCTCTGAGCCGGACCGCAGTTTCAGGCGATTGCAACGGCTCGCCCGCGTGGCGTAGTCGTTGACCGCCCTTCGGCACCCCAGAGTGCCGCATGTCCCCTCCCGGGACAGTCATCCGACGTAGGGGATGGAGGTTCTCATGAGCATCATTGCCTGGATCGTGCTCGGCGCCATTGCCGGTTACCTGGCGGGCTTCCTCGTACGTGGCGACGAGGGCCTGGGTGTCATCGGGCACATCGTGCTGGGCATTGTTGGTGCCCTCGTCGGCGGCTTCCTGGCCGGCGCGCTGTTCGGCACCAACCCGATCGATGGTCCCCTCGACATCAGCTCGATCGTGACCGCCACGATCGGCTCGGTCATCGCCGTGATCGCCTGGAACGCCCTGACCGGGCGCACGAGGACCGGTCGCGGGATGGTCTGACGCTCGGCGGCCGATCGCATCGATCGATCGGCTGACAGCTCAACGCGGCAAGGCGCCCACCGGTTTCGGTGGGCGTCGCCGCTTCCGGCGCCGGGCCGATCCCGGCATCCCGTCCCGTTGGGGACCCAGCAAGCGGAGGACCCCGTGTCGCGAATCATCGAAGAGATCGACGTCGCGGTGCCCACACGGGTCGCCTTTGACCAATGGACCCAGTTCGAATCGTTCCCGCGGTTCATGGCGGGCATCGACCGGGTGGTCCAGGTCGACCCCAAGACCCTCGAGTGGACTGCCACGATCGCCGGCGTCATCAAGCACTGGCGCGCCGAGATCGTCGAGGAGTTGCCCGACGAGGTCGTCGCGTGGCGAAGCATCGAAGGTGCCCACAACGACGGCGCCGTTCAGTTCGAGGCGCTGGGTCCGGACCGGACACGCGTGAGCCTCACCCTCGACGTGGAACCGGAAGGCCTCGTCGAGAAGGCAGCGGACGCTCTCGGCGTGGTCGAGCGGCGGGTCCGGGGCGATCTCCTGCGGTTCAAGGAGTTCATCGAGGCTCGCGGCCAGGCAACGGGCGCCTGGCGTGGGCGTGTCGAAGACGACCACGTCGAGGATGACGCCGCTGACGCGGCGGATGAGGACCGGCCTCGGGAGACATCATCGGTCGGTCCTTCCTCGTGATCGAGGTGTACGTCGACGTCGCGGCGGCGTCGGTGGAGGCCGGCGGGACCGAGGCGGGCAACCAGCTCGCGGCGGAGCCGCAGGCGGTCCGGGCACTGCGCTATCTCGCAGACGCCGGAATCCGGGTCGTGCTCGTCACCGGCGGCAGCGGCGAGCCGCCCGCCGAGCTGCGCGGTGCCGCCAGCGAGGTCGTGGCCACGGTCCCGGTTCGCCCGCGCGGTCCGGCGTGGTATCTGACGAGCGACATCGCCCGCTGTCAGGGTGCGTCCGCGCGCCTCCGGACCGTGCTCATCGGGGGGACTCCACCGACCGGATCGGTACGGCGCTGCGATGCCGTGGCACGAGATCTCCAGGCCGCGGCCATGGAGATCCTCGCCGCCGTCGCGATGCCCGCAGGAACCGAGGACCGCGTGACGCCCTGAGGCACCGGTGCGTCCGACCTGTTACGCCGATGCAAGATCGGGTGGGGTCGATCCTTGCGTGACCGTGAGGGCCCCGAGAGCACCATCCCGATGACGCGGCGATCCCTCGTCGCCACGTTCCCTCCCTTGGGAACCCGGTCTGCCCGGCCGGACTCCCGCCCTCCTCCGACCGTCCGGCCCCCCGGACGGTCGCGCCTGCCGCACGGCAGACCAGACCTTCAGCTGGTCGTGCGGGCCCGAGTTGCCTGCCGGTCGGCGAGCGCGAGGCCCATGACCGCGACCGGCGCGAGCGCCAGGACGATCAGGAGGCGCGGCGCGCCACCGATGAGCATCCCGATCGCGACGCCGAGCGACAGCGTGACGCCGGCCGAGACCCGCTCGTCCGAGCCGGCTTCGATCGCGTGGACGAGATCGTCGACGGCGGCGCGCGACGCCCGAGCGACATCCGGCACGGATCGGCTGGCGCCCTCGAGCGCGCTGCGCACCTCGCGCGCGGCGGCCTGGACCATCTCCACGGTGCTCGATTCGTCGCCGTTCGCGCCTCGCGGACGGGTCGATGCCATGCGTGTCGCGGTCGTTTCGGTAGTCATGAGCTCGTCACCTCCAGGTTGCGCGGCCGGGGCCGCTGCTGTGACCGGGTTGCAACTCTATGGGCGGCTCCCAGTGGGCGTCGAGGAGCCGGCGATGACTAGGTTCAAGTCGACCGCGGCGGCCGCCGCGGCTGAGTGAGGTCAGGAGTGAGACATGAGTGACACGCGTGACATGAGCGATCTGAAGCGCGACGTCCGCGACGCCAAGACGGACGTGAAGGAAGCGTGGCGAAACGTCGACGGCGAGTCGCTCGGCGACAAGGTCGCCAACACGACCGACCGCGCCAAGGACGAGCTTGCGAACGCGGGCGACGAGCTTCATGAGCAGGCCGACAAGGCGTCGCGCGAAGCGTCGTACCAACAGGGCCGCGCCGACGAGCTCTCGCGCAGCCGCTGACCCGATAGCACACAGGCCGCCGGGGACATCATGTCCGCGGCGGCCTCCTCATTTCTTCGGGACCGGGTCATCAGCGAGCCCGGGCGGGGATCGGGGTCCGCGCATCCGCCGTCGCAGCTCGCGCATCAGCCATCCCGGCGACGCGCCACGGCTGGCGAAGGTCCCTGGTCTCGCCCAACGACGCCTGGCGTCGCGAGGGCCGGCCACGTCGCTTCCGCGGCTGTCCCATGACCTCGACCGGCTGGAGCTGCACGACCAACGGCGCGTCGCGACCCTCACTGCCGCACCACGGACAGATCTCGAGACTTCGCTCCGACCAGCCGCCGCAGTGCGAGCAGGGCTGCGCAAGCCAGGTCGCGCAGCTCGGGCACCGCAGCCACGTGGGATCGATGGTCGACCTGCAGCTCGGGCAGCGCTCGCCGTCAGCCGCTTCGAGCTGGTCGACCAACTGGGCGACAAGCCGTCGCGAGCGATGCTCGGCGGCCGTGTGCTGCGGCCGGGCCATCCCGTAGACGGCGAGCGACAGCGGCAGCAGGAAGGGCGAGGACAGCACGATCCAGGCCGAAGCCAGGAGGCCCACGTAGGCCGAGCCGGCGCGGCGCGCGGCGTCGCGGTATGCCCACCAGGCCGCGGCAAGCCAGAGCGCCACGACGGTGGCGCCGACGGCCAGGCCGATGGCGGGGATGAGCGGGCTGGCAAGGGTCTCGGCGAGCAGATCGGTCATGGTTCCGGTCAGTCTGCGGAGCGGCCGTCACCGCGATGACTGCGCCGGCCGGTCCTTGGTTGCAGATCCGTGACGCCGTCGGTTGCCGACCGCATGTCCCCTTCCGACGCGGCCGGCACCGACGCTTGACCCAGGCCCTCAGGCGATCCCCGCGAACGCCTCATCGGGCCGACGGGTCTCGACATTCGCGACAGCGACGGCGCCCCGCTCGGCGTCGGTGTCATGCAGACGCCGGGCAAGCTCCTCCTCGAGGCGCTGGATTCGTGCGCTGGCCTCCCACGCAGGCGCATCGGGGTCACCGGCATCGCGCTGCTCGATGGACTGGAGCAGCTCCTCCATCAGGTCGAGCAGTGACGGTGCCATTGGACGTGCCCCCGAGCGAGTTGGTTGCCGACCGCGTGACGATCGAATCCGGAGCCTTGCACCCAGCCGAAGAGCGACCGGCGGACCATTGCGACTGCATCGCAGGGCCATTTCGGCGTTGCATCGATGCGACGTTGCGTGTGGATATCGCTCTCGGCCGATGCGGCACGAGCGGCGTCACCCTAGGCCGTGCGAGCCCCCTGCCGGCCTGCCGGGTGCCGCGTTCGGACTTTCGACCGCCTTGCAGCGCCGCCCCGCGCTCGCCCGAGCGACGCCAGGAGGGCCAGCTCATCGTCCCGGCTCGGCGGTCGATCCTTCGGTGTCCGCCGCCCCGAAGACGCGGCGTCGGCGCCAGGCCCTTGCTGGAACGCCGCGACCACCTCCGGATGGACATAGCTGCCGCGCGTCACCGCGAGCGTGTTGCCGAGCTCCTCGGCGGTGCGGCGGAGCGCTTGGACGACCTGGCTCTGCCGGCGACGTGGCGGCCCCGCTGCGGCGGTCGCCTGAAGCTCCCGGAAGGCGTGGAGGGTGGCCGCCCAGGTGCGGAAGTCCTTGGCGCTGACCGCCTCGTCGCCGGCCGCGCCGCGCAGGTACTCGTTCACGTCCTCGGACGCGACAGCGCGGACCTGGCCCTCCTCGTCCTCGTACTGGAACAGCTCCTGGCCCGGCAGCTCCTGGCAGCGCCGGACGACGGCGGCGAGACGGCGGTCGATGAGCGTCCGCTCCTCGGTCCGGCCGCCCTTGCCCCGGAAGCGGAACCGGAGCGTGGCGCCTCGAACAACCACGTGACGATCGCGCAGGGTCGTCAGACCGAACGATCGGTTGAGGGTCGCGTACTCGGCATTGCCCACCCGCAGCTGGGTCCGCTCGAGCAACGCAACCACCGCCGCGAGGACCTTGTCTCGAGGCAGCCCGCGCAGTCGGAGATCCAGCCGCACCTGGCGCCGGATGCGCGGCAGGCGCTCGCCGAAGCGGATCAGCCGGGCGAACTTGCCCGCGTCACGACGGCTGCGGAACTCGGAGTGGTAGCGATACTGCCGACGGCCGCGTGCGTCGCGGCCGGCCGCCTGGATGTGGCCGTCGGCGCGCGGGCAGATCCAGACGTCGGTCCATGCGGGCGGGATCGCGATCCGGCGGATCCTGGCCAGTGTTTCCGAGTCTCGGATTCGTCGGCCGGAAGCGTCGACGTAGCTGAACCCACGACCGGCCCTCCGGCGCTGGACGCCCGGCGAGTCGACGCTGACGTACCGGAGCCCACTCGCGCGAGCGTCATGACGGGCGACCTGATCGGCGGGTGGCCCGGGTATCGCCCGGCCGGTCAGGAGCGGTCGCGGCGCCGGCCGCTGGCAGTCTTCTTCCCAGCCGAACCGCTCCACAGGCGGGTGAAGACGCCGCGTATCGGTTTCGTTGGACGCTTGACGGCGGGCTTGGGCTTCGCGACGGGAGGAGTCGGCGGGACGACCGCGCGCGGCTGGATCGTGTTCAGGCCGGGCCCGACGGCAACGGGCGCCTTGTCGAGCGCGGCTGCCTTGGCCTGCGCCTCATCCGGCGGCGCCTCGCCGGTGACCGCTTCGGGAGCGACCGCCTCTACGCCAATCTCCTCGCCAACGACGGCCTCATCGGCCAGCGCTTTCTCCGCTGCTGCCTCGCCACCGGGGGCCTGGTCCAGTGACTGTGCAGCGACCGCCTCACCCGCCGGGCCTTCCTCCGGCAGGACAGTCGCGCTCACTACTTCGACGAGAATCTCGATCTCGGGCTCGGTCGGCTCGGCGATGGGCTCCTCTGCCTCGGCGACGAGCTCCTCCGCGGGCTCCTCCGCGGGCTCATCGGCGGGTGCTTCGGCGACGAGCTCCTCCGCGGGCTCCGCGGCGGGTGCCTCGGCGAGCGC